>NZ_KB906110.1:0-85768 GCF_000381185.1 Thioalkalivibrio sp. ALMg13-2
CGCTGGAGCGGACCATGTCCCAGAAGCCGAAGTTGATGTACGCGGTATCGGTACGCAGCTGGAACAACGAGAACCCGGCCTCGGGCACGACAAATGGGCAGATCCACACCGGACGGATCCCGATTTCGGCCTCGAAATCGGCCAGAAACGCCGCGGCGCTGGCGATCGGGATGTCGACGTCCTGGATCACCGCCTCGCTGCGCGGGCGAACCGCGTGGAGCAGGCTCAGCGGCCAGCGGCGGCTGGCGCGCATGATCTTCTGGTAGGTCACGCTCGACAGGCGTTTGCGCCCGAGAAGCAGCCGCACCGGCTTGAGGTGGGCGCCGACATTCCTGCTGCACCAGAACCAGTCGGTGTCCCAGCGCCAGAGGTAGTCGTGGATGCTCAGATAATCCTCGCGCCGTTCGCGCAGGCTCTCCCAGTACTGGCGCATCCAGGTGTAGTCGCTGGCCTCGGTGCCCGCCGGCAGCGATTCCACGCAATGCGCGCGGGTCAGCACGTAATCGCCGGGTGCGAAGTACACGCCATCGAGAAACGCACAGGTCGGGTGCGCGCATTCCTCGGCGATCGCGGCGAACAGTTCTTCGGGGTCGCGGAAGCGGGTGTGCTCGAGCCGCACATAAGGCCCCACCCGAATCAGCCGCAGCCGGACCCGGGTGGCGTAACCGAGGCTGCCGTAGGAGTTCGGAAAGCCGTAGAACAGTTCCGGGCGCTGCTCGCGCGAACAGGTCAACACGCGGCCGTCGGCGACCATGACGTCGAGCTCGTCCACCGTGTCGTGCACCAGGCCGTAGCGGAACGCGCCCGACTCGATGCCGATCCCGGTGGTCGCGCCGCCGACCGTGATGCTCCTGAGTTCCGGCACGATGGCCGGTGCCAGGCCGTGCGGCAGGGTTGCGTCGACCACGTCGGCATAGGTCGTCATGCCCTCCACCTCGGCAACGCCGGCCTCGGCGTCGATCTCGATCACGTGGTTGAGCGAAGCCACGTCGATCTCGGTCCGGCGGGCCTCCTGGCGCGGCCTGAACAGGTTGCTGGTGGACTTTCTCAGGCGCACCGGTCCGTCCGACCCGGCCAGCGCCGCGGCCATCGCCTCCACACGATTGCGGTGGGCGGCCCAGGCGGCGCTGCTCATCGGACCGGCTCGTAACGCGGCAGATCCCCGTGGCTGAGCACGAGCTGCCAGAGATTCAGCTGGCGCGCCCGGAAGGCGCCGGCACAGCTCAGCAGGTAATAGCGCCACATCCGGTAGAAGCGTTCATCCAGGCCTTCGCTTTGTTTCAGCTCCGGCCAGGCGGCGACGAAATTGTCGTCCCAGGCCATCAGGGTGCGGTCATAGTCCGGGCCGAAGTTGTGCCAGTCCTCGAGCACGAACAGCCCCTCCTTGGCCCGGGTGAGCTGCGCCTCGGATGGGATCACGCCACCGGGGAAGATGTATTTCGCGATCCAGGGGTCGGTGCCGCCACGGCTAATGTTGCCGCCGATGGTGTGGACCAGCGCCAGGCCGCCGGGCTTCAGGCGGGCCCGGGCCAGATCGAAGAAGGCGCGAAAGTTCTTCGGCCCGACGTGCTCCATCAGACCGACACTCAGGACACGGTCGTATTGCCGGGATTCATTGGCCGCCTCGCGGTAGTCCTGCTGCCGAACGTCGACCGGCAGGCCCTCGCAAAGCCCTCTCGCGTACTCCACCTGCTGACTGCTGATGTTGTAGCTGTCCACCTCGCATCCGTGCTCCGCGGCCAGAAACCGGGCCAGCTCGCCGAACCCGCCGCCCAGTTCGAGCACGCGCATACCCGGCTCCAGGTGCAGCTTGCGCGCGATCAGGTCCAGCTTCGCGCGCTGGGCTTCGTCCAGGGTCGCGTCGGCCCCGTCGGGGCCGTAATAGGCGCAGGTGTATTGCATGGTCGGCCCGAGCATGGCCTCGTAGAGCCGGTTCGAGAGGTCGTAGTGCTGCTCCGCGACCCGCCGCGAGCGCCGGCGACTCTGCTCGTTGGCGAGCCAGCTCAGCAGCACCCGGCCGAGTACCGCGGGGCTGCGCACCTTGCGCTCCAGGCGTCCCCGGAGGATCCGGAAGAACAACTCGTCCAGCCGCTCGACGTCCCACCAGCCGTCCATGTAGGCCTCGCCGGTGCCGAGCGACCCCTCGGCCAGAATCCGCCGATACAGCCGCTCGTCGTGGACCTGAACATCCCAGGGCCGCTCGCCACCAACCTCGATGTCAGCGCTGAGCAATAGGTCCGTGACTTGTTGGCTTGCTGACATGCTCGTGCTCCTTGCAAGAATCGGACGGCCGGTTTCCAGCCGCGATAAATCCCTCCACTTTAGGCAGAGTTATGAGCTAGATCCAAATTCGCAATGGTCCGTTCTCCTCCAGATCCGGTCCCCTCGTTCACCCGCCTTCCGCCGTTGTGCATGAACGATCCGCCACCAAAAAGACCTGCGACGGGATAAGCCACCCCACATCACAGCCCGTACCCAGAAGATGTACGGCCAGGCCAGGGCTGCGCCGCTCCGTCGGCAAGCAGCCCACCGGTGCCGGGCTACCTCATTAGACCGCCTCCGCGCAGGTCCGCAAACGCGACTGATTGATCCGCTCATATGCCCCGGGACGACCGAACACTGCTTTTTGGAACATGATCGCCCTTCAGACCATGCGCGCAAGCCGTATCCCGTGCAAAGCGGAAACCCCGGTCGCGCACCCTCGCACACCCCGGGGCCATTTCGGATTCCAATCCCGTAGCGAAGGCCGCATCTCAGGACACAGCATTCTGCACCTCCGGGGCCTCGCCTGATATCTCTGGAACAGACCCGAACTCGAAGTGCAGGGCCTGCAGAATACGGTTGTATTTTTCCAGCAATGCCTTGCGATCCTCTGCGCCCGTATGGACATGAGCGATATCGTAGCTGTAGCTATCCTGCTCCAGCAGGCTCGAGAGCCGCGTCCCCTGCTCGACCTTCAGCTCGATCAGGGTATCCGGAAATTCCTCCTGGATACGCTCGATATCGCCTGCGCTGGGAACATGCGTGGCGATTCCGTCCTCGAACACGCGCACGTGAAACTTCGCGGCACACCCATAACGGCCGTGTCGTAACGGTAAATCCGGTGCCCTTCCCAATGCCAGTTCAAGCATGATCTGGAAATTGGAAGCCCCATCCACTTTTTCAAACATATCGCTATGTGATTGTGACAATCGCGGATTGACTTCCAGCAACGTGAGCTCCTCGGACTTTGTCCGGTAAAAAAACTCCACGTTGTAGGTCGCATTGTCGTAGCCAAAGTGTAGCAATACTTTGTTGGTCGCCTCACTGATCCTGTTCTTCACCCGCTTCGGAAGGCTAGACGGGTATTGATAGCGAAGAAACGACGAACGGTTGGGATAATTGATCGAATCGATGATCCCGTAATGCTGCGGCTTGCCGGCAAACACGTAACCCTCTATCGTGCACTGGCGCCCGCCAACAGCCTGTTCAACGATACAGTTCCGGCCGCCGATGGCGGCAATCTCCTCAGGGAGATCTGCATACGAAAGGATCTGGTCGAAGGGTCCGGCGATCCGATCGATGCGCGCGCGGAACTGGCCAATGGCATGGCCCAGCTGGCGCCGGTTGCCTACCCTGAATGCAAGAAGCGAGTCCATCCCCTTAACTGGCTTGATCCAGAAGGGAAAGGGAACGTCCATAGCGTCGATGGCGGCATCATCGAACGGATCCAGGACATCGAATCGCGGGACCATGCCCGGGATAACTTTGTGCTGTTCCAGCCGACTCCAGTATTTGTGCTCGCAGCGGAGGACACTCTCGAGCGAGGGCGAGGAAAGTCCATATTCGCGGCAGAGGATCGCCACCATCGTGGTCACTGGAAAATCCCAATAACCGAGAATTCCGTCGATCGAACCGTCGAACTCCTGTAGACGTTCTCGTGCCTTTCCAAGGCATTCTTCGACAGGATAAAACCCTTTGGCTTTTACTTCATCAAAAGTCAATAGCTCATGGAGTCTGTAGTCGATGCCGATGTCGACCGCCCTGACCTTCTTCATGTTAAACGGGTCGGCCCCGACGATGAAAATATTCTTGGCCATTTAAAATCCTCCACGGCGAAGTGATACAGAACACAATCGCCTTGGCCTGCACCAGACCAAGTGCAGGTAGTACAGAGCCGGGCTGGCCAAAACGCTCGCCCTGTCACATGAGGGCATTACCCCGAGATTAGATGGTGCCTACCAGATAGCAAGCTCGGGGGCCGCACCGACTGTCGTGGTGAGAGGAGTTTGTCAGCGTGATCCGCCAATCGAGTTCGCGAAGCGGCTGATCATCATCCACGGCCCGGAGATCAGGACACACAGGGGCTGGGTCGCCCCAAGGCTCAAGGCTCAAGGCTTCAACAAGGATCGCCTCTTTCCAGGCCGTCTTTCATGCTGACGTCCACCGGTTACGGGAGATCGTCCAGGCCGGGCCGACCGTTGTCTTCAGCACGAGCGTTCCGAAACTACCGCTCGACATCCTCGGCACGGCACATCACGGTTCCTTCGCTTAAGGAGACGCTGATTGAATCACGCGCTCGCGTTGGTGCCCCCTGTTTTCCGAGACAAGGCGCGGCGTGCAGCGGGTAGTGATTCTACCCGAAAGCGGCGCAACACAGGCTCGGGGAACAGGGGGCACCAACCCCACAAGCCATTGAATGCAGGGGCTCGGCCGCCCGTTGTTGACGAAAACGTGCGCGCGCACGGCGTTGCGGTTCCCTTGTGCAGAATGACTGCACGGCAGTCACCGCGCCTTGTTCGCACGCAAAAGCGACTCGAGCGCGAGCGCGAGCGCGCAACTCAATCAGCGTCTCCATAACAGGGCGGCGACACCCGTGGCGACGGCATACCACGCCGCACCCCTGACCGCCAGCCAGCGTAGTTGACGCCAGACACTCCCCTATCGGTCAACGTAGTGGTCACCTGCCGTGTTCTGCCGCAGCGCCCAGTTCCTCCAGAGCGGACTGCAGGGTGCGGACGATCTCTCGCTCGTCGGTGCCGTATTGCTCCGGCAGAACCGGCTCCCCGATGACGACACGCACCCTTCCGCCGAAACGCGGGAAATGCTTGCCCGGCGGCAGCACCTCGCGCGTGCCTTCAATCCACACGGGCACCACCGGGACGGGTTGTGCCGCGAGCACGAGCCCGATACCGGGCCGCAGTCTCTGGAGCGTGCCTTCCGGGGAGCGCTGGCCTTCCGGAAACCAGATCAGGCTGTGTCCCCGCTTCACACTGGCCGCAGCCAGAGCGAGGCTCCTACGCGGCGCGGATCCGGGGTCGACCGGCAGGACGCGCGCAGTGCGGCTGAGCGCCCCATATAACCGATTGGAGAAGAAATAGTCCTCCAGACCGGCCCAGTACAGCGACTCGAGATCCCGCCTGCTCAGGGCGGGCAGCAACGCCAGGGGGTCGACGAAACTCAGATGGCGGGGTGCGAGCAGGTAAGGACCGTCGGCCGGAAGACTGCCCTGCACCTCGACGCGCATCAGCAACCGCGAGAGCAGCCGCGCAAAAACCAGCAGCAGGCCGCCGACCACGCGGCGGGTCGTGCCGGGGGGCTCCAGGTCCTTTTTCTGGTCTTCGGCGAGCAGCGCTTCCGGATCTTCGAGTTGCGCCTTCAGTTCGCCCCGGCCCTCCTTGGCTTCGGAGGCCCCGGCCGCCTCCTGCAGGAGGTCCCGGACGGTTTCGACGCGTTCGATCGCCGAATCATCCAGATCGATCCCGGCGCGGTCCTGCAGCGCAAGCGTGAGGTCGACCCAGCTGAGCGAATCGATCCCGAGCTCCTCGGCGAGGCTACTGTCGGGCGTAACGCGGATATCATGAAAGCGCTCGGCGAGGTAGTTCCAGGTACGTTCGGCGCCCGGGTCCGAGAGCAGCTGCTGGTCCTCGGGGGCCATCGACTCCGGAGAGACCGGCTCCGGTCGCGCCTCGGAAACGGCATCTTCCTTGCCCAATTCCTCGAAGAGCTCTTCGAGCTTGTGCCGGCGCAGCTTGCCCAGGCGCGTGCGCGGAAGGGGATCGAGCGCAATGCGCACCACACCCGGGCGGTGATGACTCGGCAGTTCCTCTGCCGCGCGCTTGACCGCATCCTTCACCCGTTTCTCCAGGTCCTCGCCGGTGACCTCGCGCAACAGCCCCGACTCCGGAACCACGACCGCCGCCAGGCGATCGTCATGCGCCAGCACGCCGGCCTCGCGGATCTCGTCAATGCCTTGCAGGGCGCCCTCTACCCGTTCCGGGTCGACGTTCTCGCCCCCGGAGAGCAGGATCATCGAGGACTCGCGACCGTGCAGGTGCAGGTAGCCATCGTCGTCGATCTCGCCCGTGTCCCCAGTGCGGAACCATCCGTCCTCGTCGAGGACCTCCTCGGTCTTTTCCGGAAGATTCAGGTAGCCGGCAAAGATGTTCGGGCCGCGTGCCATCACCTCGCCGCGCCCGTCGCGGGAATCAGTGTCGTCGATGGCCAGCTCGACGCCCGGCAGGGGCAGCCCCGCGGCCTCCAGTCGCAACCGGTCCGGCGGGTTGTAAGTGAGAATCGGCGCGGTCTCGCTGAGACCGTAGCCGGTACCCACCTCCCAGCCCAACGCCTGCAGGTCGCGCCCGAGGTTGGGGTCGAGCGCGGCACCCCCGGCGACTACCAGGCGCAGGCGCGGGGCGAGCCGCTGGTGCAGGCCCTTGAACAGCCGGCGACCCAGGCGCAGCCCGAATCGCTGGCGCGCCAGTTTCGACAGCCGCAGCATCTGCCGGAACAACAGCGCCGCGATCCGCCCACGCCCCGCAACCCGGTCCTCCAGGGCCTTCCACACGGCCTCGTAGAGGCGCGGCACCCCCAGCATCACCGTTGCCTCGCCATCGCGCAGGCCGCGCACGATCTGCGGCCCTACCAGGGAGAACGGCACGATGATGGGCGCCCCGAGGGTCAGGGGGACCAGGATGCCGACGGTGAACGGATAGACATGATGGAACGGCAGAGGGACCAGGACCCGGTCGCGATGGTCCGCGATTTCCTCCGCACAGAGCGCGCCGACATTGCTCGTCAGGTTCCGGTGGGTCAGCGGCACGCCCTTCGGCGGTCCGGTGGTACCGGAGGTGTAGAAGACCGCCGCGACATCGTCGTGTCGCGCAACCGACGATGCCGCATCCTGCTTCAGAAGCCCCTCCCACGCCTTGGAAGCCTCCGGCTCGGCATCAAAGAGGCAGGTGCGCACCTCACCCAAATCAGCCGGGAGGCGCTGTTTCAGCCTCGAGGTAGTGAAGATGAAGCGCGGCCGCGAATCGGACAGGGCGTGCTGCAGATCCTCGGAGGGCATCTGCGTGTCCAGGGGAACCACAGTGCCCCCCGCGGTCATCACCCCCAGCGCGGCGATGACCCACTCCGGGCTGTTCGGGGCGAACAGCCCCACCCGGTCTCCGCGTTCCAGGCCGGCCTCCCGGAGTCCGGCCGCCAGACGCCCGGCTCGCTCGAGCAGATCCGCCCGCGAAGTGGTTTCGAGGCCATCGCGGGTCATGGCGACCACCGCCACCTGCCCCTCCTCCGGCGACTGCGAGGCGAAGAGTTCGTCGACGGTCTGGGCATTCATGTCGGAAACCTCCAGGGAAACACGGATCAATGTGCCGGGTCGGGCTCGACCCCGCCGGTGCGATTCTCGTCGCGAACGCGTTCCTCCGGCTTCAGCAGCCGGAAGCGGCAGTCGTCGCCGGGCGCCAACTCCCGGTAATGACCGCGGTAAGCCACCATGATCGAGTGGGTGGTATAGGCACCGCTGCGGATCTCCAGCAACTCGCGGGTGGCCTCCACCTCCAGCGTTTGGTTGCGGTAATGCAATCGCACCTTCACGCAGTGCAGTTCCGGGGGGAACACCGGATCGAAGTGGAGCACGTTACCCCGCATGTCGATCCCCAGGTAGCAACGCTGAACCAGATCGACGCTCCCGGCCATCGCGCCGACATGGATGCCCTCGGGCGTCGTACCGCCCTGGATGTCCTCGAGGTCACTGTCCAGGACGCGCTGAAAGAGATCCCAGGAATGGGAGCGGTCAGACCGCGCCATCACCCAGGAATGCGGCACGTGGCTCAGGGTCGAGCCGTGCGAGGTGCGGGCCAGGTAGTAATCGACGTTGCGCGGGATCATCGACGGATCGAACGGATAGCCGAGCTGTTCGAACAGCATCGCCAGCTCCTCCGCCGAGAACAGATAGAACATCATCAGGACGTCGGCCTGCTTTGAGACCTTGTAGCGATTTGACGAATCGCCCTCGGCCTCCAGGATCCGGTCCAGGCGCTGGATATCACCGTAGCGTTCCCGGTACTCCTGCCAGTCGAACTCTGCGAGCTGTTCATAGCCCTCGAACTGACAGATGATCCCGTCCGCGTCCATCGGCACGCGCAGCTTGCGGCTGATCTCGTCCCAGAGATCGAGTTCCGCGTCGTCCAGGCCGACACGTTCCCGCAGCTCCCGCCAGCGGATCTCCGGAAGCAGGTCGATGACGTCCCGCGCGCGGGTCAGTACCCAGGCCGCCATCACGTTGGTGTAGGCATTGTTGTCCACCCCGCCCTGGGCCTCGGGGTCGGCGTCCGGATACGCGGTGTGATACTCGTCCGGCCCCATCACACCCTTGATCTCGTAGCGCTCCAGGTTCGGGTTATAGACCGATGCACTGGCCCAGAACCGGGCGATCTCCAACAGCATCTCCGCCCCGTAGAAGTTCATGAACTCCTGGTCACCGGTGGCCTGGAAGTACTGCCACAGGTTGTAGGCGATCGCGGAGTTGATGTGCCGCTGCCGGTGGGAGGTATCCGGGAGCCACCGCCCCGAAGTCGGGTTCAAATGCAGTCGCTGCGTCTCCTCGCGTCCGTCGCTGCCGCTCTGCCAGGGATACATCGCGCCCCGATAGCCGGCCTCAAGCGCCGCCTGCCGGGCCTCCCCGAGGCGGCGATAGCGGTAGCGGAGCAGCGCCCGGGTCAGCATCGGAATACGCAGGTTCAGGAAGGGGAAGATGAACAACTCGTCCCAGAAGACATGTCCGCGGTAGGCCTCGCCGTGCCAGCCCCGCGCGGGGATGCCGGTATCGAGATCGACCGAGTGCTTCGAGGTGGTCTGCAGCAGGTGAAAGATGTGGATCCGCAGCTTGAGTTCGGTATCCGGCGCCGCGTCATCCTCGAGCGCAATGTCGCATTCCCCCCACAGGTGGCGCCAGGCCATCTCGTGGCGGGCCCGAAGGGCGTCGAAATCACCGGCACGGCCGAGGGTTCGGAGGGCCTCTATGCCGGGTTCGGCGATCGCGGCATCACGCGACGAGTACAGCGCGAGGACCTTCTCAATCCGGAGGTTCGCGCGTTCCGGCAGATCGAGGATGATCTCCTGCGCCACGCCCTGCGCCTCCCGCAGCGTTTGGCGCTCGACCCCGGCCTCCACGCCTTCGTGGTACACACGGGTGCGGGCGGCCTGCGCAATGTCGAGCCGGGACTGGTTGGTCCGGGCCCGAAGAAAGAGGGTGTCGTCGCCCCGGTGGTCCGCCTCGAGAATCTCGAGATGGCGGTTCTCGAGCCCCCGGTAGCGCGCCACGCCATCATTGACCACCCCGCCGTCGAGCGCGGAATGCAGGGTGACCCGTCCCGACCAGTCCTCCGCGGTCAGCTCCACGCACAGGGCCGCGAGGTGCGGGTTATCCATGCTGACCAACCGACGCTCGCGCCACTGCGTGGTACGGCCCGCCGGATCGCGGAAACGCAGGCTGCGCAGCAACAGGCCGCGGTCAACATCGAGTTCCTGTGCAAACGACAGGATCTCCGTGTCGTCAAGCCGGAACCAGTCGCCGTCATCCACGCGGAAGGTCAGCGGCAAGGCGTTGGGTAGGTTGACTAGGTCCTCGTTCTCGACCTTCCTACCGGCCACCTCGCTGATCAGGCGGTTGTAGCCGCCGGCGAGATAGGTGCCCGGGTAATGCACGTCATCCGCCCACGCGTCCGGCGCGGCACCCCGCATCGCGAAATACCCGTTGCCCAGCGTGCACAGCGCCTCGCGCAGACGCTCCTGCCAGGGACGGTAGCCGGAGTAGCGCAACACCCAGCCTCCCTTGTCCCGTGTATCCGCCGCCGCGGCATCGGAGACGCGCGCCGCCAGAATCCCGGTCAGGGACTGGAGCAGACGTTTCACGCCGAGGACGTCATCCACCACGCAGTCGGCAGCGGTCGCCCGGGTTTCGTCATGTCGCACCGCGACGCAAATGCCCTCCCCCGCAAGCGCGCGGAAGGCGTCCTCGTCGGTCAGGTCGTCGCCGACATACACCGGCACGAACTTCTCGCCCGGGCCGTCCACCTCGCCAAGAATCCAGCGCACGGCCTCGCCCTTGTTCCAGTGGATGCCCGGACCGATATCCAGCACCTTCTTGCCGTGGCCGAGACGCAGTTTCGGGTGTACCTCCAGCACCTCGCGGACGATCGCGCCGACCCGATCCACCTCCGCGGTGGCGACACGCCGGTAATGCACGGCAATGGAAAAGCGCTTGCGCTCCACCATGTGGCCCTCGATCCCTGCCAGCCGCTGCGTTAGTTCCTGTTCCGCCGCATCCAGTTCGGGGAGGAACTCATCGCCCTTCTCCAGACTTCGGTCGTCGTCCTTCGGACCGGCGATCTCGAAGCCGTGGCTGCCCGCGAGCCACACGGAGTCGAGGGCGACCAGCTCCCGAAGCTTCATCAGATCGCGACCGCTCACAATGACCACACTGCAGTGCCGGGCCAGCGCCGCCACCGTCGCGCGCATGTCGCCGGCCAGCCATGCCTGCGTGTGATCCTCGATGATCGGCGTCAGGGTGCCGTCGTAATCCAGAAACACCACCGGACGCGCGGCCTGCAGGCGCGCGAACATCTCGCTCTCGCGATCCCGGGCACGGGGCAGATCGACGAGCGTGCGTCGGGTCAGTCCGGCGGCACGACTGTAGCGAAGCTCGGCGGCATCGCGGACCACCAGGTCGGCGCCGAGCTCGAGCAAGGCATCGGCACGGTCGGGACCGGCCATGCCGATCACGGGCCGAAAGCGTCCGCGCACCGCCGCCTCGACACCACTGCCCGCATCCTCGAGGACCGCGCATTCCTGCGGCGCTACGCCCAGTCGCCGCGCCGCCTCCAGCAGCATCGCCGGATCCGGCTTGCCGGGGATATCCAGCCGCGCCAGCTCGTTGCCATCCACCCGTACGTCGAAGGCGTCGAGCAAGCCGGCGCTGCGCAGGACGGCCTCCACATTGCGACTGGAAGAGAACACCGCGGTCGGGATGCCACCGCGGCGCAGTACATCAAGCAGTCGCAGGGTGCCCGGGAGCGGCTGCACCCGGTTTGCCTCCAGCCAGGCATGGAAATACCGGTTCTTGCGCCGGCCCAGGCCCGCGACCGTCTCCGCCTCCGCCTCCGGGCCATCCTCGTCGCTGCCGGCCGGCAGTTCGATGCCGCGCGCGTCAAGAAACGTGCGGATGCCCTCGGCACGAGGGCGCCCGTCCACATACCGGCGATACTCCGCATCGGCGTCGAAGGGCTCGAACGTCTCTCCGAAACGCTCGGCGCGCGCCTCGAGGAACTCGTCGAACAGGCGCTTCCAGGCCGCGGCGTGGGCGCGTGCCGTATCCGTCACCACCCCGTCCATATCGAACAGCACGGCCCTGGTGTTTGCCCCTCGTTCCGCCTGATCCTTCATGCGGGCCTCCCGCTGCATGAAATCCCTCGGTCGAATGGCGGCGCCTGCAGGCAACCCCCACTCTCATCATACGCATGGAAAGATTTCGCCAAGAAACCCTGATCTTCGATGAAACCCTGCCGCCGCCACGCGGCACGGATATCACCCTCGCGCAGATAATGAGCACCCCGACTGTCGTGCTGAACGGGGTTTTTCAGAGTGATTAGCCAATCGAGTTCGCCAAGCGGCTGATCATCATCCCCGGCCCGGAGATCAGGGCACACGCCCCGGGCCTGGGTCGCCCCAAGGCGCGGGTGTTTCAACGAGGATCGCCTGTTTCCAGGCCATCTTTCAAGCGGACTTCTACCGGTTATGGGAGATCGTCCGGACCGGACCGATCGTTGTCTTCACCACGAGTCTCCCGAAACAACCGCTCGACATCCTCGGCACGGCACATCACGGTACCCTCGCTCAACAGCGCGGCGGCACCCGCGGCGACGGCATACCGGGCCGCACCCCCGAGTGACTTTCCACCAGCCAGCCCGAGTACGAGAGCAGCCACGAAGCTGTCACCCGCACCCACCGCGCTGCGGGCTTCAACCTCTGGCGAGGGGAGATGGAAGACACCCTCGGACGAGGCAAGCAGCGCCCCTTCCCCGCCAAGGCTCAGCGCGACGATCTCCGAGCCGCCGGCGTCGAGGATCTTCTGCAGCGCGGCCTCCTGCTCTTCCCGCGAATCCAGATCGGCCCCGGTTAGCTGGCGCAATTCCTGTTTGTTGGGCTTGACCAGGAAGACCCCTTCATCCAGCGCAGCCTCCAGGGAGGCGCCGGAAGCATCGACAACACAGCGGGTCCCTGCCTGCTTTGCCAGCCGTGCCACCCGGGCCGTGAAATCGTCCGGGACCCCTTCCGGCAGGCTGCCGCTCACCACCAGATAGCCACCGTCCGAAAGCACCTCCTCCACACGGTCCAGCGCCCCGCGCCACTCCTTCTCCTGCCACTCCGGACCCTCCAGAACAAAGCGATATTCCTTTCCGGTCGAGTCCTCGGTCACGTTAAAGCTCTGGCGGGTGCTGCCCTCGATTTCGATCGGCTGTGCCCCATCCAACTCGGCTTCCAGCAACCCGCGGTACACGTCGCCCATCGGGCCGCCCACGGCGTAGAGCGCCGTCGCCTCGCCTCCCAGACGCTCGATCACGCGGGCGACATTGACGCCACCGCCACCGGGGTCGAAACGGCCGCCCGAGCAGCGCAGCTTGTGTTTGCTGACCACCTCCTCCACCGACGTGCTGACGTCGAGTGCGGGATTCATCGTGAGCGTGACGATCGGTTGCATCGTATTTCCTCCGGTGCTTGCGCGCGGATGTTCTCAAGTACCGAATCCGGGTATCGGCGTAGCGCCCCACTCATCGGCTGCGAGTTCCTCTGTGCATTCGGCCTGCGCGACCCTCCGCTTCACCATGAAGCTGTCCGGACACTCACCAGGATGCGTTCGATCCCCTGCTCCACCCGAAACGCGGCGAACTCCGGGTAGTCGTTCGGGGCCCGACCGCCGAGGCCGGTCTCCACACCGGCGTCCCGGGCCTTTTCCAGCATCACACCGTTCGCGGCGATGCTCTCGCCGAAGCCGGGATCGCGAGACCACTTGTCCGGCACTGGCGTCCAGGGACCCGCCTGCGCATTGACAGACTTCGCCACCAAACCCCAGTCTCTAGGCAGACGCTACGCGGTCCTACGGCCCGGACAAGCAGTTGCGCTTCAGGGGCCACCCGCCACCGCAGCCGGGCGGGTTCCCTGACATCAGTGTAGCCCACCATCGGAGGGGTCCCGTTGAACGTCACTGAGATGCCCCCGTCACCTCTGGACGGCTATGTGCCGATCGAGGATCACGGCCTGATCGGCGATGGTGCCAGGACCGGAACGCCGCCGCGTTCGTCCCTGGCCGCCGGCGCTTCGGGCTGCGCATGAGGCGCGGGCGCTGGTTCCTGCTTGGGTTGCTGGCTGTCTACCTCTCGACCGGCGCCTACCACCTGTACAAGCCGCTTCCCGAAGGGCTCGATGTCGTCACGCCCTACCATCCCGCCGAGGGGGTCGAGTTCCTCGCGGATGCCACGTGGACGGACACGCAGGGCAATCAGCACACAGAGCAGGAGATATTCGATGCCGCCCTGGAGATGATCGGACAGGCGCAGTCGCTGGTCGTCGCGGATTTCTTTCTGGTGAACCAGTTTGCGGCGACGTCCGAGGCTGCGCATCGTCCACTCTCAAGCGAGTTCGTCCTCGGACTGGCGGAGTGGCACGCACAACGCCACGGGGTCGAGGCGCTGCTGATCACCGATCCCTTCAACACCCTCTACGGCGGCATCAAGCAGCCCCTGCTCTCCCGGCTGGAGGCGCAGGGGATCCCCGTGATCGAAACGAATCTGCGGGCCCTGCGCGATCCCAACCCCCTGTGGTCGGCCACCTGGCGCATCTGTTGTCAGTGGTTCGGCAACAGTTCGCATGGTGGTTGGCTCCCGAACCCGGTGGGCGATACACCCGTCACCCTGCGCACGTACCTTGCGCTTCTAAACTTCAAGGCGAACCACCGCAAGACGCTGGTCACGGATGGGCCGGACGGCTGGACCGGACTGGTGACCTCGGGGAATCCGCATGACGCCAGCAGCCGGCACGACAACATCGCCGTGCGTTTCCGGGGCGCCGCGGCCATCGACCTGCTGCACACCGAGCGCGCGGTCGCAGAGTTCTCGAATGGAACCCGAACGGCCCTTCCGGATCGCGTGGAAGCGAACGGAGCCGTCGATTCGCCCGTCGGGATCCGAGTCCTGACCGAGTCACGGATCCGCGACGCCGCCCTGGAGATGATTGACGCCTCGGATCCCGGGGACCAGCTGGACCTGTGGATGTTTTACCTCTCGCACCGGGCCATCGTGAAGGCCCTTCTGGCCGCGCAGCAGCGCGGCGTCGACCTGCGGGTGCTTCTCGATCCGAACCGTGATGCATTCGGCCGGAAAAAGCAGGGACTACCCAACCGGCAAGTGGCGCTGGAACTGAACGCCGGGGGCGTCTCGGTGCGCTGGTGCAACACCCAGGGCGAGCAGTGCCACGCGAAGATGCTCCTGCATCGTCCTCGCGATGGAGATGCCACGCTGCTTGCGGGCTCCGCGAACTTCACCCGGCGCAACCTGGACAATTTCAACCTGGAGACCAACGTGCAGATTCAGGCCGAGGCCGGGACTCCGGTTATCGCCGATGCCGCCCAATTCTTCGATACCCGCTGGCACAACGAGCCGGGCCGGGTTCACAGCCTCCCCTACCAGGAATATGCCGACGACTCCCGGCTGCGCTACTGGCGCTACCGGATGATGGAGGCAACCGGGCTGTCTTCTTTCTGATCCGCACCAGACACCGCTTACTGCGGTGCGGACCCGTTCCACACTCGGAAACACCACGCCGAGGGCGGTCGCCCACGAGTATGGCGGTTATTCGCGAACCAGCAGGCGCGGGCCACACCACGCTGGGCTGAACCCACCGAAGCGACCTCCCTCCACCGGGGACGCACCACCCCCCGGGACGGACTCGCGGCCATGCCTCTGGCAATGCCAGGCACTGGGCCGGGGAGCAAGAAAAGGCGACCGGGGCGGCGACGCGGCTCGCGCGACCGTTTCCATTTCGCCAGGCCTCGTTCTTACCGGAAGCGATCCGAAGCGTTCCGAAGTGCCTTTGCCATGTCATCCCAGGCGGACTCCATTCCTTCCCGCAACTCCTTCCACGAATCCTCGCTCGCCTCGCGCACCTGGCGTAGCCGTTCCTCGGCCTCGTCGCGCCGTTTACGCAGTTCCTGGATTTGCTCTTCGTACTTGGCGCGCAGATCCGCATCCGCCTGCTTGGCCTTCGCCTCCAGCTTTCCCAGGTCGTGGTTCCATTCGTCAATTTTTGCTTTCATCTTCTCGACGTATTGTTCGCGATCACTCATCTCGTCCGTATCCTTGTTCTTCGTGAATTGCATGGGTCCGCTGCGAACCAAGGATCCGCAGCATATAAAGCTGCGCCCTGAACACGCCCCAATACATCCGTTAGCGGAAGCATTGGACCGGGACTAGGGCCTGCTGGCTCGAACTAAAGCCCTCTGCTGTATGTGCGGGGGAATCAGCCCAGTTTTTCGAGCAACACCCGACAAAATGCAGGCAAGTCATCCGGCGTGCGGCTACTGATCAGGTTGCCATCCTGCACGACTTCCTCGTCGAACCAGTCGGCACCTGCGTTGACCATATCGTCACGGATCGAATGGAACGAGGTCACCCGCCGCCCGGCCAGTATGTTGGCCGATACGGCCATCCAGCCACCGTGACAGATCCAGGCCACCAGCCCGCCACGCTGGTCCACGGCGCACACCAGATCGACCATTGCCCGATGCCTCCGCATCTTGTCGGGTGCCATGCCGCCCGGGATGATCAGCGCATCAAGGTCGTTCGCATCGACCCCGACGGCACTGACGTCCGCCTTCACCGTATAGCCCTTGGCGCTGGCGTATTCCGGCTTGCCGGCGCCCACAACGGAAACCCGCATCCCGGCTTCCAGCATGCGCAGCCGTGGATAGTGCAGCTCCAGCTCCTGGTAATTATCTTCTGCGAGGATGGCGACATGCTTGTCGGCAAGGCTCATGGTGCTTCCTCCATGCAGGGGTTTTCATGACGGGTGTAGTCAAGCCCGCGGCGGAAGAGCGTCACGCCTGCCCTTCCATCGCCTGATCCTTCAGGATCTCGCGGATTGCTTCCACCTCCAGGGTTTCCTGTTCCGCCAGGGCCTGGGCAAGGGTTTCGAATGCTTCGCGGTGTTTTTCCAGTGTCTCCCGAGCGCGAGCCTCGTTGAATACCAGAGATTCGGCCAGACGCCCGCCCGAACATCACCGCGATCTTGTCGCGCAAGTAGGACTCGCCGAAATTGTAGCGCTCCTCCTCGGGCACCTGCGCCGTTACCGCAAGGGCGTGCCCGCGCGGGATCACGGTCGCCTTTTCGAGAGCATCAGCCTTGGGTAACAAATACGCCAGAAGGGCATGCCCCGACTCGTGGTACGCGACGATCTGTTTGGCTACATTGAGCGGTTCCACAATCCAAGGATGCGGCGCCGCATCGCCGTTCAGGATCTGAAGTTTTCAGCCCTTTCCAAACCGTCCGCAGAAATGGGGTAGAACCCGACTGGGTGGTGATCGAATCGCGCAACCATGCCCGCAACGGCGAGATCCTCGTGGTCCTGATCAATGGCGAAGAAGCCACCCTCAAGCGTATCGAGCAGCCCCCGAATGTCGTCCTGCTGCACGCGGAGACTCGGACCTATGCGCCCCTCTTCGTCGCCCCGGACCGACTCCGCATCCAGGCCGTACTGGTCGGGCAGATGCGCCGTCACCTCTGATCGAAGCAGCCCGTCAGCAGGCGAAGTCGAACGGATGCAGCGGCGGCTCGGCCGGGTGGATCCAGGCGGGGCTGCCCTGGCTCCACCACCAGGCCGCCACGGCCGCGGCACAGGCGGCCACCGAGTGATCGCTGACCTGATCGAGATCGCACACCCCGTGGAGCCCCTGCCCCTCCAGCCAGACCAGCAGCTCGCGGCGCGCCTCTGAATCATGCTTCATGGCCTTCAATGTCGCCACCGAGGCGTCCCTCAGGACCATCGCCACGGTGGGGTGTACCTCCACCACCCGGGCGTCCGGGCGCTCGCTGCGGAGCATGCGGCTGACCGCCACGCCCCGCAGCGTCAGGTAGGCCATGCGCGGTGCGGAAGGTGCCATGACGGTTCCGGCCGGCAATCCGTGTTCGACCGCCACGCGTCGCAGGGACTGGTCGGATGTGCGGCTGCCTCCGATGGGCGAATACGACAAGGGCGCATCCAGCCCCACAATCGCGCCCGCGGGTACACGGTCGAGGATCGCCTGGTCATTGGCCCCCGCCACCAGCTCCAACAGATCGAGCGCCCCACCCTGTTCACGGAACACGGCGACGGAGGTATGCGCGGCACTCCCGGGACCGGACAGGTCCACCCCGATGATCGTCTGCCCCATTCGATCTACCTCGGCCCGCTTCTGACGAAGGGCCACCATCGCATCGATCCTGGCCGGGTGCGATCAAAAACGGGATCGCGTGGTCCGAAAGTAACCTTCACATACATGGTGAGCCGCGCAGCCAATGAATTCTCCGGATGTGGAACGCGACCGAACCGTCGATCCGAACGAGGTGGAGCGCTACCGCGCCCTGGCCGAGATGTGGTGGCAACCGGATGGCAGACTCTGGCCCCTGCACGTGCTGAATCGCCTGCGCACCGACTACATCCGGGATCAGCTCTGCCACTCGCTCGGACGGGACCCGGAAGCCGACCGCCCCCTGGCCGGCCTGCGCATGCTGGACATCGGCTGCGGCGGAGGCCTGTTGAGCGAGGCCATGGCCCGCCTCGGTGCGGACGTGCTGGGCGTGGACGTGGTGGACCGCAACATCGCCGCGGCCCGGCATCACGCCGACGAGCAAGGCCTCGATATCCAGTACGAGGTCAACACGGCGGAGGCCCTCGCGGAGCGCGGAGAAGACTTCGATGTGATCCTCAACATGGAGGTGGTCGAACACGTCGCGGACCTGCCGGCGTTCATGGGGAGCGTCAATCGCATGCTCCGCCGCGGCGGTCACACCTTCGTGGCCACGATCAACCGCAATCCGGTCTCATTCGTGGTGGCGATTGTCGGCGCCGAGTACCTGTTCCGCATCCTGCCCCGGGGCACCCATCAATGGAAGCGCTTTGTGACGCCGCGGGAAACACGGGAGCTGCTCGCCCGGGACGGCCTGGAACCCGCGGCGCAGACAGGGGTCAAGGTAAATCCGCTCAACCGCCGGATGTGGTTGTCACGATCCATGAGCGTTAACTACATGATCCTGGCGCGCAAGCCCCCTGCCTAATCCGGCGTCTTCGCTCGCCGGACACGCCACCACAAGGCAGGAAGCGCGCGACCCATGGGTGGCCAGCACGCTCCATTCCTCCACCACCAGATCCGCGGCGGCGAGCTGCGCGCGGAGATCGGCCTCGTAGGTCACATGCCCAAAATCGATGGTCGTGATCCGCCGTAGCAAGGGCTTCAGCGTCTCCATCCAGCGCACAGTGCGCCGTTGAATCGTCTGCGTGAACACGAACCGGCCACCGGTTGCCAGCAGACCCTTGCAGTGGCGCAGGGCCCGCTCCGGATCGGGCAGCAGCATGAAGCTCGCAGAGAAATACACCACGTCGTAGGGCCCAGCCACGTGGTCATACACGGATTCCTTCCACACCTCGACGCTGTCCACAAGCGGCGATCCCGCCAGACGCCGCCGAGCCCGCCGGACATAGTCACCATCGATATCGATCCCGGTCAGGCGCAACCGCTTACGCCTCACGTCCCCAGCATTCGCCAGCAACGCCCCGCCCGTGCCGATGCCAACGTCCAGCACCCGGGCCCCCTCGGGCATCCGATCCAGTGCGGCTGCGTACCAGCGCGCCGTCAGCCGGAGAATCAGAAAATCATAGATTGCGCTTCGCATGGAACGTTTCGCCAGGTACAGGGGAGGGTTGTCGCGGCGGGGCCGTGCAAGCGCGCCGACCGCGATGCGCCACCCTACCGCATGACGGGGCACGATGATCGGACCACCCGGAAGCGCCAAATCGACAGGTCCGGAAGCCACTCATGGATCCGGGTCCGGAAAGAGATCCAGTTGATCCCGCGCACGCCCCTACCCCGCCCGGCCCTGGATACGCGCCGAGAGTCGACGCCGGCTGCCATGACGCCGATGGATGCCAGCATTCTGCTGGCGGAAAGCACCGTTTCCCCGCACCGCCTTGAAGCGTTCACGTGCCCTCCTCGCAGCCTCTTTATGATCCACCAAGGGCGCCGGATAATCGTGTCCGATGCGGCAACTGGATTGGCGCTGCAGGCTTTCCGGCATCTTCCATGGCTGATGAATCCAGTCGCCCGGCACCCTTGCCAGTTCAGGCACCCACTGACGAATAAATTGGCCTTCCGGCTCCTGCTCCAGTGACTGCTTCACGGGGTTGTAGATTCGCAGTGCGTTAAAGCCTGTCGTGCCGGACTGCATCTGCATCTGGCTGTAGTGGATGCCCGGCTCGTAGCCCGTGAACATGCGAGCCAGATGCAGCGCCGGTCGCCGCCAGTGGAGCCAGTGGAGCCAGAGGCGATACGAGGCGAACGCGACGACCATCGCGCGCATGCACGCATCGACCAGCGAGTATCCTGTGAGGCCATCCTTCCAGGCACAAAATCGGTGCTCATCAAAGGCGTCTTCGCGCAGGCCATCACACGCACGGTGCAGGTTGTGGAATTCGATGTCCGGGGCATCTTCCAGCTTCTGCAGGAAGTGGCAGTGCCAGTGCAGCCGTTCTTCGAACTGGCGCAGCGACTTTCACCACGCGGCCTGCCGGCGATCCTGGCCGCTTGGTGCCCGTAACTGAATCTGGCGGTCACGCAAGGCCTGCAGCACGCGGCGTAACGAAACCGTGCCATAGGCCAGATGCGGACTCAGGCGGGAACTTGCCGTCCAGGCACGGCCGGGGCTGCTGATACCGCCGGCCTAACGCTGCCCGCGTTCCCGCAGCAAATCGCGCATAACCCCGCGTCCTGCCTCCGAGCCCGGTTCCTGCAGTTCGGTCACGGCATCTGCCACCACACCCTTCGGGCAGCGCGGCAGGCGCTCCACGCCACCCGCCACGGCGGGTCCGGCGGCCAGGGCCCCGGGCGGTACAAACGCGGACTCGCGCATCAATTCCTCCCACTGGGACACCCAGCCATCGCGGTTACGCAGACCTCGGACTACCCCATGCTGGCGATACTCCCGCCATGGGATGCCGCGATGGCGAAGCAGGTGCGCGACCGCGCCATCACGGTCATCGGTCCAGCGATTTCCGGTTTCCTGGTGGCTGTACACCGAGACCACAGGGATCTCTTCGCGCAGTTGTTCGAGCACCTCCACCGCATCGCCCTCACGCACGACGAGAGGTCGACCCCGTTCGGACACGGCCTGGTCCAGTTCCAGTAGGCTTGCGCGGACGAAATCCCAGTGACGCCGGCTGGTGTCCGAGAGCTCCCAGTAACCCGGTGCCACGATGTACAGCGGCAGTATGGGCCCCGCTTGTGCGGCGTGATGGAGCGGGGCGTGATCATCGACGCGCAGATCGCGCTTGAACCATACGAGGTGGACGGGCTCGGATATTCGGTACGGACTCCGGAAGACGGGGCCTGAACCGGCCTGCATCGAAGGCGCCGGCCCAGCCTTTCCCAGTGCAGACTCCCCAGCATGCCGCCAGGTTCGCTCGAGCCCCAGCCCAATGGCTGCACGAAACCAGACATTGAACTTGCTCGTCCGGCACAGGACGAACGCTTTGTCTTGCCCCGAGGAACCATCCGACAGGAGCCACGCCCGATGAGCGGACGTACGTTACTGGTGACCGGCGCCACCGGCGGCGTGGCGGGAGCGCTGTTGCAGGCACTCGATCCCGCATGGGACCGGATCGCCCTGATCTCGCGCGACGCCGACGGACTGGAAACCCTGTGTGCCCACCTGCCAGAGAGCCTCCAGGCATACACAATCGTCGCGGATGTCAGCACCGCGGAAGGCGCGGATCGGGCTGTGGCCCAGGCCTCCGAACATCTCGGAGAGTCCCCCACGCAACTCGCCCACTGCGCGGGCAACGCGCTTCTGGCGCCCTTGCACCGCACGACGGAGGCGCAGTACCGCGCCTGCATTGCCGCCAACCAGGACAGCGCCTTCTACACCCTTCGAGCCTGGGTGAAGGCCCGGCTACAAGCCAACGAACCCTCCGGCAGTGCCGTCCTGTTCAGCTCCGTCGTCGCTCAGATCGGGGTCTCCAATCACGAGGCAATCGCCATGGCCAAAGGTGCCATCGCCAGCCTGGTCCCCGCCGCTGCCGCGACCTACGCCGGTCACGGCATCCGCATCAACGGCATCGCCCCGGGTCTGACCCGGACGGGAGCTACCGAACGCCTGTTTGCGTCACCGCGTGCCGAGCAACAGATCACGGCGCAGTATCCGCTGCAACGCTACGGGCAGGCGGAGGATCTCGCGCGGGCCGCCGCATGGCTCTTGTCCGACGAAGCCGAATGGGTAACCGGACAGATCCTGTCAGTGGATGGCGGTTTCTCCCGTGTACGACCTCTGGTGCAAGCGGGCGGCTAACGGGGTTTGGCACGCATAGCGATCATTGGCGCCGGTATCTCCGGGCTCACTGCCGCCCGGCGCCTGCATGATGCCGGACATGAATGCCTTGTGCTGGAGAAGAGCCGGGGCCTTGGCGGGCGCATGGCGACCCGGCGCGCTAATCACCTGACTTTCGATCACGGTGCCCAGTTTTTCACGGCCCGCGGCGCACGCTTTGCGCGACAGGTCCAGGCTTGGCAGCAGCAAGGTGTCGTAGCGACCTGGGGAGACGGCCGGCTGGTGGGCTGCCCTGGCATGACAGCCCCGGCCGACGCCCTGGCCACCCCTCTAAACGTGCGGCTCAATTCCCGCGTCGAGACGCTTCTACGGTCAGTCGATGGCTGGCATCTACGAGTTGAGAGGCCGTCGGAGAACGCCGACTTGGACGGACCATTCGACGCAGTATTGCTTGCGCTTCCAGCACCCCAGGCCGCCGAACTGGCGGTTACCGCCGGAATGGGCTTTCCGGAGCTCGACGGGGTTCGCTACGCACCCTGCATTGCGCTGTTGGCAGCTTTCGAAGGCCAGATCACAATGGACCGACCATCGCAGGAACTCTCCGGGCAACCGCTCGCCTGGGTAGCCCGCAACAACACCAAACCCGGCCGCAACGCAAAACCGGAGACGCTCGTGGCCCACGCATGCCCAGACTGGTCCCGTGAGCACATCCAGAAAGACCCCGATCAGCTAGCGCAACCGCTGCTGACGGCCCTCCGGCCCCTGCTCGGCTCAGCCCGCCTCCTCCAGCATCAGGTCCATAGATGGCTATACGCACGGGTCGAACAGGCCGCCGACCAGTCCTGTCTCTGGGACGCGGAGCAACGGCTCGGCGCCTGCGGCGACTGGGCCCTGGGGCCGCGGGTAGAAGCTGCATTCGACAGCGGCGAAGCACTGGCCGACACGGTCCTTCAAGCCCTTCCGGCGCCGGACCGGCACGCCCAGTGACCAGCCCCTTCAAGTCCACCGGCCAGGCGCCGGATGGTCACACCGCCTTCTTCCCCACGACGCGGGCAGCCGCCCTGGAACGGCTCTCGGACTTCGCCCCCCTCGCGGGTCGTCACTACGCGGCTCAGCGAAACCGCGACCCCGGTCCAGGTGAACGCGACAACGTATCCCTGCTCTCGCCCTACATCCGCCATCGGGCCATTACCGAACACGAGGTGATCGCAAAGGTGCTCGCCCACCATTCACCCAAGGCGGCCGAGAAATTTGTCCAGGAGGTCTTCTGGCGCACCTACTGGAAGGGGTGGCTGCAGATGCGCCCCCAGGTCTGGCGGTCATTCCTAGACGAGCGCGACATCGAACAGGCGCGCCTCGCCAGGGACAACGGGTTGCGCGAGGCGGTCGCTGCCGCCGAGGCTGGACGCAGCGGGGTGGAGGGGTTCGATCACTGGGCCCGCGAACTGGTCGAAACCGGCTATCTGCACAATCACGCCCGCATGTGGTTCGCCTCCATCTGGATTTTCACGTTGAGGCTTCCATGGACCCTTGGGGCGGACTTCTTCATGCGTCACCTGCTTGATGCCGACCCAGCCTCGAACACCCTAGGCTGGCGTTGGATCGCCGGCATCCAAACGCCGGGCAAGACCTACCAGGCCAGTGCCGACAACATCGCGCGCTTTACCGACAACCGATTCCGCCCCACCGGCCTGGCGCCCCAGGCACCCGCGATCCGCGACGAGGCCCCACCTCCGCCCGGAGCGCTGCCCGCACCGCGAGCTCTACCGCGGGACCGGCGCGTGCTGCTCCTGCTTCACGGAGACGACTTCAATGGCCATGAATTGCTGCCGAAAGGAACCAACGTGGCCGCGGTCGCCGTCACTCCGCGTGGTCACCCCGACATGCCCTGGCCGTTTGGTCCCAAGGCCGCCACCTGGGTCGACGCACTGGCCAAGGACGCGGTGCAGCACGCGGGCGAGGCCCTGCAAAAGCCCGCATCCGTGCTCCCGCGGCTACACGCTGATGCCCTCCGCGTGCAGTGCGTCGCCGCCAGCGTGACCACCATTGCCACACCCGAGGCGCCCGTCGGGCCCTTGGCCGACGCCCTCGATACTCTTGCGCACGAGTTGGCGGAAGACGGAATCGAGATCATCCCCCTGCGCCGGACGTGGGACGATCTCGCTTGGCCCCATGCAACCCACGGGTTCTTCCGCTTCAAGCGCAAGATCCCCGCACTGCTCGCCCGCAACGGCTTGTAGCGCCAGGCAGTCCGATCAGGTCGGGCGCGGATGATTCAGCAGGTAGCGCTCTTGATCGATGCTTTCGATCGCGCCGGGGCGGGCCAATCGCACCTCTCGAATGGCGTCTTCCGACGCCAATCCGCGTTCGATGAGGGTCAGGGCGGCAATGGTCCTGGCTCGGCCCTGCCCCCCTCCGCAGTGGAAAACCACGCGCTCCCCGGCCTGTAACCACTGGTGGACCCGTGGTCCGATGTCCTTCCAGCCCTCTTCCCAGGGTCGATCGGGGGCCGCCATGTCACCGATCGGCAAATGCAGCCAGCGCATGCCCGCAGCCTGCACGGCCTTCCCCAGATCGCGTACGCCAAGGCTTTCCAGCTCACCCTCCTGGTTCAGGGTCACGACCGCAGTTGCGCCCCAGCCAGACAGGGCCACCAGATCCGCCTGTACATCCCGCGCCTCGCAGACCTCGCGATCCCGACGCTTGCCAGGGCAACGGGTCATACCGATCGCGCCACCCTCCAGCAGGTGGATCGTGCCGATTTCAAGCGTGTCTGCCGAATGGATGGTCGTCAGTGTCACGGTGCTTTCCTGCGGAAATATGGTGGTAATGAATCAAAGGTAGGGACCAATCAGGTGCGTGATCCACCCCGCCAGGCGGCGCCGCAGCGGCCGGTTCTCCCAGTCCTCGATGGTCAGGCGCTCGGCATCGGCCTTGTCCACCTCGATCAGTTCGCGGATCTCGCGGGCGAAGCCTTCGTCCCAGATGTTCAGGTTGGCCTCGTCGTTCAGACGAAACGACCGGTTGTGCAGATTCGCGGAGCCGATACTGGCCCAGCGGTCGTCGATCGCCATCAGCTTGGAGTGGTACATGCGCGGATGATACTCGTACAGTTCCACCCCGGATTCGAGCATCGGCCGCCAGCGATTAACCGATGCATGACGGAAGAAACCGAAGTTCATGCTGTCGCCCGGGACGAGCACGCGAATACGGACGCCCCGGTCGGCCGCCTCCTCCAGTACCTCCAGGAACCGCGGATCGGGATAGAAATAGGCCGTACCGATCGTGATGTGCTCTTCCGCCGCGGCGATGGCATGCAGAAACATCAGGCGCACCCGGTGACGCCCCTCGCGCGGGGCACTGTTAACCATCTGGGCGTCGCGATCCCCCATTTCGGACAGCTCGGGGAAATACGCCTCGCCGGTGGGCATCCGCCCCGTGGCGTCCAGCCAGGTCTCCAGGAACACCGCCTGCAGATTGCCGACCACCGGGCCCTGGATGCGGAAGTGATTGTCGCGATAGCCATCGCGGTCGTCACCGTCAACCCAGGGATCGGCCACGTTGGCTCCCCCGATGAAACCGGTATGACCGTCCACCACCAATAGCTTGCGGTGCGTGCGGTGATTGAAGCGCGACAACTGGTACCAGGACGGCTCGCGCCAGCGCACCAGCTCCACCCCGGCCTCTTCCATGCGCTCGAACATCTCCGGGTCAGCATCGCGCGAACCAAGGAAATCCAGCATGGCATGCACCCGAACCCCGCGTTCCGCCGCACGCGCCAGGACCTCGGAGAAAATCGCCGCCTGCTCGCCCCAGTACTCGTACACCTCGAAGGTGACCGAATGCTCGGCGTTTTCGATCGCCTCGATCTTGGCCGCGTAGATGGCCTCGCCGTCCTGTAACAGGTCAATGCGGTTGCCGCTCATGATCGGCTGCTGCAGGAGCAGGCCCATGTCCCGCCGGAACTGCTCCGACGAAGTCCCGTACTCCAGCGCCAGCGGCTCTTTCAGCCGGTCCGGTTTCGGCAACGCATTGAACAGCACCACATTCCCCAGCGCAAAGATCAGGGCAATCAGCACCACCGGGAGCAGGACGTAGCGCATGGGGTCTCCAGGCACGCAGCGAATACATGAGGATTTTGGCTCAGTGTACACAGCCGGTTACAAAAACCGGCGAAGGTTCGTCAGGTGGCCTGTTATCCCGGCACCGCGTTGAAGCGTAATGGGTTGGTGATCCCCCCGGTCATTGTGGGACGGATTCCATATACTGTATATATAGACAGTATATGGAATCCGCAGCCCATCCCCCCACCCGCAAGCATGCCGGCGCCCCCCCGGCCTATGCCGAACTGACGACGCTCAGCAACTTCTCGTTCCTGCGCGGGGCTTCGCACCCGGAGGAACTGGTCGAGCAGGCGCAGGCACTGGGCTATCGCGCGCTGGCGCTGACCGATATCGCCTCGCTGGCGGGTGTAGTACGAGCACACTCGGCAGCAAAGGAATGTGGGTTACACCTGATCCTGGGGGCGACCTTCCGGCTGGCCGATGGCCCCACCCTGACGCTTCTGGTGCGCAATCCCACGGGATACGCCGCCCTGTGTCGATTGATCACTCGGGCCCGCGGCGCGGCGGACAAGGGACACTACCACCTGACGCGCGCCGACCTGGATACCCTGCCCGCCGAGAGCCGCACCGGCTGGCACAGCCTGCTGCGGGTCGAGGCCGACAGCCCAGGGGCATCGCTCGCCGAAGCGGCCCACTGGCTGTCCGGATGGGCCGCCCCAGGTCAGGGCCACCTGGCCGTGAGCCAGTTGCGTACCCCCGAAGATGCCACCCTGACGGCCCGCGCCCGGGCGCTGGGAACCGCCACTGGACTCCCGCTCGTCGCCTGCGGCGACGTGCACATGCACCGGCGCGGCCGGCGCGCCCTGCAGGACGTGCTTACTGCCCTGCGCCTGCGTTCGACGGTCGCGGAGGTGGCGCATGAACGCTTCCCCAATGGGGAACGCTGCCTGCGCCCACGGGCCGAGCTGGCCGCGCTGTATCCCACCGCCTGGCTTGAGGCCAGTGTAGCCATCGCGCGGGACTGCGACTTCTCGCTGGACGCGGTCACCTACCGCTACCCCACCGACCCGTTGCCGACGACCTTGACCCCGTCCGCCTACCTGCGCGAGGAGACCCTCAAGGGCGCGCTCAAACGCTGGCCCGACGGCATCCCGCCGAACGTGCAGGAACAGATCGAACGTGAACTGGGCATCATCCGCGAGCTGGGCTACGAGCCGTACTTCCTGACCGTCTACGACATCGTGTGCTTTGCCCGCAGCCGCGGGATCCTGTGCCAGGGGCGCGGCTCGGCCGCGAACTCGGCGGTTTGTTACGCACTCGGCATCACCGCGGTCGATCCCTCGCGCTCCAGCATGCTGTTCGAGCGCTTCATCTCCGCCGAGCGCGGCGAGCCGCCGGACATCGACGTCGACTTCGAGCACGAACGCCGCGAGGAGGTGATCCAGTACATCTACCGGCGCTACGGCCGCGAGCGCGCCGCGCTGGCCTGCACGGTAATCCGCTACCGTCGCCGCAGCGCCCTGCGCGACGTCGGCCGCGCGCTGGGCATCTCGCGCGCGCGGCTGGATGCGCTGACCGCCAACCTCGCCTGGTGGGACGACGGCATCCCCGCCGAGCGCCTGCGCGAGGTCGGGCTGGACCCGGACGGCGCCCTGGCCCGCCAGTGGCAGACCCTGACCGCCGAGCTGCTCGGCTTCCCGCGCCACCTGTCGCAGCACACCGGCGGCTTCGTGATCGCCGACGGCCGGCTGGACGAGCTGGTCCCCATCGAGAACGCGGCCATGCCGGAACGCTCGGTGATCCAGTGGGACAAGGACGACCTGGACGCGGTGGGCCTGCTGAAGATCGACGTGCTGGCGCTGGGGATGCTTTCCTGCGTGCGCCGCGCGCTGGAGCTGATGGCGCATCACCGGGGCCGCGACTGGGGCCTGGCCGACATCCCCGCCGAGGATCCGGCCGTCTATCGCATGCTGCAGAAGGCCGACACCCTGGGCGTGTTCCAGATCGAGTCGCGTGCGCAGATGAGCATGCTGCCGCGCCTGAAGCCCGCGAACTTCTACGACCTGGTGATCGAGATCGCCATCGTGCGCCCCGGCCCGATCCAGGGCGAGATGGTGCACCCCTATCTCAAGCGCCGCGCCCACCCGGAGCGGGTGCGCTATCCGAACGCAGAGGTAAAACGCGTGCTCGGACGCACGCTGGGCGTGCCGATCTTCCAGGAGCAGGTAATCGAGCTGGCGATGGTCGCGGCCGGTTTCTCCGCCGGCGAGGCGGACGGGCTGCGCCGCGCGATCGGCGCCTGGCGCCGCACCGGCCAGCTCGCGCGTTACCGCGAACGCCTGATGGACGGCATGCGCGAACGCGGCTATCCGGAGAAATTCGCCGAGCAGCTGTACAAGCAGATCCTCGGTTTTGGCGAATACGGCTTCCCCGAGTCGCACTCGGCGAGCTTTGCGCTGATCACCTATGTCTCGTCCTGGCTAAAGTGCCACGAGCCCGCGACCTTCGCCTGCGCCCTGCTGAACAGCCAGCCGATGGGCTTCTACGCCCCGGCGCAGATCGTCGCCGACGCCCGCCGCCACGGCGTGGAGGTCCGCCCGGTGGACGTGCGCCACAGCGACTGGGAGTGCACGGTGGAACCGCTGGCCGGGAGCGACGCGCTGGCCCTGCGCCTGGGCCTGAACCGCGTCGGCGGGCTGGCGCGCGACGTCGCCGAGCGCGTGGTGGCCGCCCGCGTTGAACGGGCCTTCGCGGACGTCCCGGACCTGGTGGCCCGCGCCGCCCTCACCCGCGCCCAGGCCAATCGCCTGGCCCGCGCCGACGCGCTCAAGGGCCTGGCCGGCAACCGCCACCAGGCGCGCTGGGCGACCGAGGCGGTGGAAGAACCCCTGCCACTGTTCGCCGAAGGACCGGGCGAGACCGTGCGCGAGGCCGACGTGACCCCGTTGCTGCCCCGCCCGGATGCGGTGGACGACCTGGTGCAGGACTACGCCACCCAGGGCCTGAGCCTGGGCCCGCACCCGCTGGCGCTGATGCGCCCGTTCCTGGAACAGCACCGCCTGGCCACCGCCGCCCGGCTACTCGAACAACCCGGCTACAGCGGGGCCCGCTACGCCGGACTGGTGATCACCCGCCAGCGCCCCGGCTCGGCCAACGGCACGGTATTCCTGACCCTGGAAGACGAGACCGGTACGTTGAACCTGATCGTCTGGCCGGATCGGGTGGAACGCTTTCGCGCCGAGGTCCTGCACGGCCGCCTGCTGGAGGCCCACGGCGAGTGGCAGCACAGCGACGGCGTTGGCCACCTGATCGTGCAGCGCCTGATCGACCGCAGCACCTGGCTCGGCGAACTCGCCACCCACTCCCGCGACTTCGGCTGAACCGCAAAGCGGCCAGTTCAGGTACGTCCGGCGAGGTGGCCGATGCGCTGGCTGACCTTCTCCCAGGCGCCCTCCAGAGCGGCCAGCGGATCGCGGCGCCGCAGGGCGCGACGAGAATGGATCCACTGCCCCGTGGGCCCAGCCGGCTCGGTGTCGTGTGCGGCCTCGATAATCCGCGAGACCACGGCGAACTGGTTGTACTCCTCCAGCACCCGGCGCCGGGCCTCGAGGATGTGTGGCAGACGCTGTTCGTATTCGTTGTCGCGGATGGCGCGGCGAATGCGTTCCGCCGTTCCTTCCACGTCTTCGATATCAATCGCGATGAAGCTTTCCGGCGGAAAATAGTCCGCCGCATTGGGCGCACCGTAGTAAAACGGGAGCGTCGCGCCGAGAAAGGCGTCCGCCAGCTTCTCGGTCCAGTGGTGCGCGCCCACGTAATTCTCCACCGCCAGATGGTACCGGTACGCGTCCAGGCACTCGGCCTTGTCATCCAGCGGCTGCACCCCCTTGCCGAAGATCTCCAGTTCCGGCAGCTCGGCCTTCAGCGCCCAGGTGAAGTCATAGCGCCGCCGGTGCAGGGTGTGGCGCTGGCGTTTCGCCGAACACATGGTGGCGATCTCGCGGGTCTTCTCCAGCGGCGGCTTCGCGTGCATCTCGTTGTACGCCCGCTCGCCCTGACTGCCGAAACCGTAGTACCAGAGCATCCCCTGCTGGGAATGGATGCGCCGCCGGTGCTTGAGGGCCCATTCCGGGTGCGAGGTCAGCACGCGCCCGAACTGCCGGGTAAAACGCCGGCCGTAGGACTTGATGGACGGCGGCTCCATGGTTACCAGGAGCGTGCGCTCGGCCCCACAGGTCAGCTGTTCGCTGTAGTGCCGGTTGCGCCCGGTGTTGGAAGGGAATTCGTCGTAGACCACCAGCCAGTCGTAGTCCGTTACCGCGGGGTCGAAAACGAACTCGCAGCGACCCCAGCGCGCCTCGCCGTCCGGCAACTGGTGGCGCCAGATACCCTCGCGCATGGTCGAGAGAAACTTGACCCGAATCGGACGCGAGGCGGGCTCGGTCACGGCCGATCCCCGCCGCGTTCCAGGAACTCGGCATAGGCCCCGGAGAGCCCCTCTTCAAGTTCGATTCGGGCCTTCCATCCCAGCGCCGCGAGTCGCGAGACATCCAGCAGCTTGCGCGGCGTCCCGTCCGGGCGCGAGGTGTCAAAACGCAGTTCGCCGGCAAAGCCGACCACCCGCGCCACCAGCCGCGCCAGGTCGGCGATCGCAAGATCCTCGCCGGTGCCGACGTTGATATGGCTCAACATCGGTTGCGTGTGTTCTGCGTAGGTCACGTGATCGAGGTTCATCACGTGTACACAGGCCGCCGCCATGTCATCCACGTGGAGGAACTCCCGGCGCGGGGTGCCACTCCCCCAAACGGTCACATGCCCGGCTCCGGCCCGCTTCGCCTCGTGAAAGCGCCGAATCAGCCCGGGAATCACGTGGCTGTTCTCCGGGTGATAGTTGTCACCCGGGCCGTAGAGGTTGGTCGGCATCACCGAGCGGTAATCCGTTCCGTACTGCCGGTTGTAGCTCTCGCACAGCTTGATGCCGGCGATCTTGGCAATCGCGTAGGGCTCGTTGGTCGGCTCCAGCGGCCCGGTCAGCAGGGCCTCCTCGGGGATCGGCTGCGGCGCCTCGCGCGGATAGATGCAGCTGGACCCGAGAAAGAGCAGCCGCCGCACGCCCGCGATGTGCGCGCCATGGATCACGTTCGTCTGGATCGCGAGGTTGTCGCGGATGAACTCGGCCGGATAGGTGTTGTTGGCATGGATGCCCCCGACCTTCGCCGCCGCGAGGTAGACCCGATCTGGACGCTCCACGCGCATGAAGGCCTCGACCGCCGCCTGATCGGTCAGGTCCAGCTCCGCATGGCTGCGGGTCAGCAGTTCCACCCCCGGCCAGTCCTCTAGCTGGCGACAGATCGCGCTGCCCACCATCCCGCGGTGTCCGGCGACGAAGACGCGTTGCGATTTACTCATGGCGGCTCAGGGTCCGGTAGCCGTGGTCGCGCACCAGCTCGTCCCGCTCGGCGCTCCTGAGGTCCTCGCGCACCATCTCGGCCACCAGTTCGTCAAAGCGAATGCGCGGTTCCCAGCCCAGCTCGCGCTTGGCCTTGCTGGCATCCCCCAACAGGGTCTCGACCTCGGTGGGACGAAAATAGCGCGGGTCCACCGACACGATGCAGCGGCCCTTTTCGTCGAATCCCTGTTCGTCCACGCCCTCGCCGCGCCATTCGATACTCATGCCCAGCTCGCGCGCCGCGGCATCCACGAAGTCGCGCACGCTGTGCTGTTCGCCGGTGGCGATCACGTAGTCGTCCGGGGTTTCCTGCTGCAGCATCAGCCACTGCATCTCGACGTAGTCACGGGCATGTCCCCAGTCCCGTTTGGCATCCAGGTTGCCCAGATAGAGCCGTTCCTGCAGCCCCAGCTTGATGCGGGCCAGGGCGCGCGTAATCTTGCGGGTGACGAAGGTTTCGCCACGTACCGGCGATTCATGGTTGAACAGGATGCCGTTGCAGGCATACATCCCGTAGGCCTCGCGGTAATTCACCACGATCCAGTAGGCATACAGCTTGGCCACCGCATACGGGCTGCGCGGATAGAACGGGGTGGTCTCGTCCTGCGGGGTGGCCTGAACCTTCCCGTAGAGCTCCGAGGTGCTGGCCTGATAGAAGCGTGTGGTCTGCTCCATACCGAGGATGCGGATCGCCTCCAGCACGCGGAGCGTGCCCAGGGCATCGGAGTTGGCGGTGTACTCCGGCTCCTCAAACGAGACCGCGACATGCGACTGCGCGGCGAGATTGTAGATCTCGTCCGGCTGCACCTGCTGAATGATGCGGATCAGGCAGGTCGAATCGGTCAGATCCCCGTGATGCAGGATGAACCGGCGATCACTCTCGTGCGGATCCTGATACAGGTGGTCGATACGATCGGTATTAAACAGAGAGGAGCGGCGCTTGATGCCGTGCACCTCGTAGCCCTTGTCCAGCAAAAACTCGGCCAGGTAGGCCCCGTCCTGCCCGGTAATCCCGGTGATCAATGCCACTTTGGCCATGCCAACTCCCGCTCGCAGGCCACGCCCCGTCCGCGCGCCGCCCAAAAGGGCGGATCATAGCATTCCCGGAACCACCCGATGCCCGGTCACGCGCGGCCGTACACGTCCTCCAGACGGACAATGTCATCCTCGCCGAGGTAGCTGCCGGATTGCACCTCGATCAATTCCAGCGGGAGCGCGCCGGGGTTCTCCAGGCAGTGAACCTGGCCAATCGGGATGAAGGTCGATTCGTTCTCGGTGACCAGGTAGTTCTGCTCGCCATTGGTCACCCGCGCGGTGCCGCTGACTACTACCCAATGTTCGGCCCGATGATGGTGCATCTGCAGGGAAAGACGCGCACCGGGGTTCACGGTGATGCGCTTGACCTGATAGCGCGCCCCGGTATCGATGGATTCGTAGCACCCCCAGGGACGATAAACCGCTGTGTGATTGACGTGCTCGCTGCGGTTGTCGGCTTTCAGGCGCTCCACGATGAGTTTGACGTCCTGGACGCGGTCGCGGTCGGCAACCAGTACGGCGTCGCGGGTGGCGACCACGGCCAGGTTGCGCAGGCCAATGCCGGCGACCAGCAAGCCGTCGGCATCCACCACGCAGCCCTCGCTATCTTCCAGCAGGCAGTCCCCGCGCAGGGTGTTGCCCTGCTCATCCATGCCACGCACGCCCGCCAGAGCGGACCACGAGCCGATGTCGCTCCAACCGGCGGCCAGCGGTGTGACGGCGGCGTGCTCGGTGCGCTCCATCACGGCGTAGTCCACCGAGATGTTCGGGGCCGCGGCGAAGGCCTCCGGGTCCACCCGCAGGAAGTCGAGGTCCTCGCGGGCGCCCTCCAGCGCGGCGCGACAAGCCTCGACGATGCCCGGTTCGAAACGCTGCAACTCCTGCATGTACAGCGAGGCGCGGAACACGAACATGCCGCTGTTCCAGAGGTAATCGCCACTGTCGACGTACTCGCGCGCGGTGGCGGCATCCGGCTTCTCGACGAAACGCGCCACTCGCGCCCCGGCCTCCCCCAGGGACTCACCCTGGTGGATGTAGCCATAACCGGTCTCCGCAGCAGTAGGTACGATCCCGAAGGTCACCAGGTGGCCCGCCTCCGCCAGCGTCATGGCTCGCGCCACGGCGGCCTGGAAGGCCTCGGGATCACCGATGTGGTGGTCCGCCGCCAAGATCAGCAACAACGGGTCGCGCCCTTCCGCCTGCGCCTGCAATGCCGCCAGGGCGATCGCCGGGGCGGTATTGCGCCCCTCCGGCTCCAGCACGATGCGGGCATGCTCCACACCTGCCGCCCGCAACTGCTCGGCCGCCAGGAAGCGATGCTCGACGTTGGCCAGCACCAGGGGCGCCGACGCGCCCAGGCCGTCGAGCCGCTCGGCCGTCTGCTGCAGCAACGTCTGCTCCCCGGTCAGGGGCAGGAACTGCTTGGGGTAGTGACTGCGCGATACCGGCCACAGCCGAGTCCCCGATCCGCCGGCCAGGATCACCGGCTGCAGTTCCGTCCGGCTTTGCGTAGGTTCCATCGGCCTTACCCCCGTATCAGGCGTGAAATCTCGTCCACGCGGCGTTCCAGCAGGGCCGGATCGGCGCGGGTCTCCACATTCAACCGTAGCAGCGGCTCGGTATTGGAACTGCGCAGGTTGAAGCGCCAGTCCGCGAATTCCAGGCTGACGCCATCCGTATGATCCAGCCCCACGGCTTCCGACGCGTAGGCCTGCATCACCCGATCGGTGGCGGCGGCGGCGTCCTCGACCTCGAAGTTCAGCTCGCCACTGCAGGGGAAGCGCGCCATGCGCTCGGCCACCATCTCGCCCAACGCCTGGCCGCGTCGGCCCATGAGCTCGGCCACTCGCAACCAGGGCAACATCCCGGTATCGCAGTAGTAGAAGTCCCGGAAGTAGTGGTGAGCACTCATCTCGCCCCCGTAGATTCCATCCTCGTGGCGCAGCCGCTCCTTCATGAAGGCGTGTCCGGTCTTGGACTGGATGGGTTCGCCCCCCGCGGCACACACCATCTCAATGGTGTTCCAGGTCAGGCGCGGGTCGTGGATGATGCGCTCCCCGGCGTGCCCCTCCAGGCATGCCTCGGCCAGCAGGCCCACGATGTAATACCCCTCGATGAAGTTGCCTTGGCCGTCGAATAGGAAGCAGCGATCGAAGTCGCCGTCCCAGGCCACACCCAGGTCGGCGCCGTGCTTGCGCACCGCCTCTGCCGTGGCCGCGCGGTTCTCCGGCAGCAATGGATTGGGAATGCCATTGGGAAAATGCCCATCCGGTTCGAAGTTGACGCGGATCAACTCAAACGGCAGGTGCGGCTCCAGGGCCTCCAGCACCGGCCCCGCCCCCCCGTTACCGGGGTTCACGACCACCTTGAGTTTCGGCAAGGTATCGCGGTCGACCGAGGCCAGCAGCCGGGAGATATAGTCCGCCCGATGATCCAGGTGCCGGACCTGCCCGTGGGGCATGGGCCGGAAGTCACCACGCTCGGCGCGAGCGCGAATCGCCTGCAGCCCGGAATCCCCGCTGATCGGGCGCGCGTCGCTGCGCACGAGCTTCAGCCCATTGTAGTCCAGCGGATTGTGGCTGGCCGTCACCATGATCCCGCCACCGGCCCCGTAGTGGGCGGTGGCGAAATACACCTCTTCGGTGCCACACATGCCGATATCGGCAACGTCACTCCCGCCCGCCGTAAGGCCTTCGGTGAGCGCCCGCGCCAGTTCCGGGCTGGAAAGGCGGATATCGTGCCCGACGACCGTGCGTCCCGGCCGGATCTCCTCGGCGAAGGCCCGCCCGATCGCTCGCACCACCTCCGGATTGAGCTGGTCCGGCACCCGGCCACGTATGTCGTAGGCCTTGAAACAGTCGATCTTCATGCACGCCCCTTACCGGCATCATTCGATTCCCGCATCGGACGGAACTCCGCTGCGTATACCCTCATGATACATAGCCAAAGGGCTCCGCGAGGCCATACCAGCATCACTGGCGTGAGTGCCGTTACTTGACGCTTTGCGCGCATACCCCCGATCATGGTGGGTTTATACAATGAGGAAAAGCCGATGAGTGAGCCGCAAGTGAAGACCGAGGAGAAGAAACAGCATTTCGACGATATCTACGTTGCCGAGACCCCGGTGCCGTTCAAGGAGCGCATTATCGACGCGCTCGACTACATCTCCGACGACTTCAACCGGCAAACTTTCGACCGGCTGATTCTTCCCTGGGCCGAGAAGCAGGCCGCCGCCGGCAAGACCCTGAACTACGTGGACCTGTGCTGCTGCTTTGGCAACACCACCATGGCCGCCATCCACAATATGGATGTCGAAGCGATCCGCGCCAACTGGGCCAACGAAGAGGCCTGCAAGACCGTCGCCGCCCCGCGCCGTCTGCCGATGAAGACCACCGGCATCGACATCTCGGGCAACGCGCTGGCCTATGGCAAGAGCGCCGGGCTGTTCGACGAAACCTTCGAGGCCGACCTGAACCAGCCCGCACCGGAGACCCAGGCCGCGATCGAAAAGGCCATGGCCGACGCGGACATCGTGATCTCCACCGCATCGCTGGTCTATCTGGACCCGCCGGCAATCGAGAAGCTGATCCGCTCCTTCGCCGAGACACCGCGCGAGGGCTACATGCTGGTCAACTTCCTGAACCCCTTCGCCCTGGAAAAGGCCGACGCGACCAAGCGCCTGCTGCTGGAACACCTGGAATTCGTCGGCAGCACCGCCAGCCGCCATCGCCGCCTGTCGCCGCTGGAGCAGGAGAACTATCCGGGCGAAGACTGGGCCCTGCTGGAGATCTGGGTGCTGCGCCGCCGCGCGTAGTCCGGGCACCACCAACATCGGGGGGCGTGCAACCCCGACAGGACGGGCCGGCCCTTTCGGGGTCGGCCCGTTTTCGTTAGGGCCGCCGACGCCCCACCGGCACCAAGGCCTCAGAGCAAGACGACACGGTTACGACCCGCCTCCTTGGCCTGATACATCGCCTCGTCCACTCGGCGGGCGAAGGTCTTTGGCGTGTCCCCCGGGCGCATCTCCGTCACCCCGAAGCTCGCCGTGACGGACACCGGGCACGTCGTTTCCATCGCCGCCACTGCCTTGCGCAGCTTTTCGGCCATGGCCTCGGCGCCCGCGCCAGGGGTCTCCGGCACGACGACCATGAACTCCTCCCCGCCCCAGCGCCCAAGGGCGTCGGCCTCGCGCAGCGCGCCCTGAACCGTGTCGGCCAGCCGTTTGAGGACGTCGTCTCCGGTCTCATGGCCGTAGTCGTCGTTGAAGCCCTTGAAACGATCGATGTCAAACATGATCAGGGACAGGGGCCGGCCGTAGCGGCGGCTGCGCTCCATCTCCGCCTCCAGCGTGTTGCCCAGGCTAAGGCGGTTGGCCAGGCCCGTCAGCCAATCGGTGTGGGCGAGGCGCCGGATCTCGTCCTCCATGCGCACGCGATCGGTCACATCCTTGCTGATGGACACATAGTGCGTCACCCGGCCATGGGCATCGGTCACCGGACTGATGCTCTGTTCCATGTTCATCAGGGAACCATCGCGGCGCCGGTTCACGAACTCGCCACGGAAGGCTTCACCGCGGGCGAGCGTTTCCCACATCTCGCGATAGAACCCGGCCTCTTGCTGACCCGACTGGAGGATCCGCGGGTTCTGCCCAACGGCTTCGTTCCGGCTGTACCCGGTCTGCTCCTCGAAGGCCGCGTTCACATAGGTGATCGTGCCTTCCGGGTCGGTGATCAGCACGGGGTCTACCGACACCTCTAGCGCGGTCGACAGCAGCCGCAGCTCGTCATCCCGCCGCCGCTCATCGGTAACGTCCTTCTGCACCGAGACGAAGTGGGTGATGTCACGGTCGTTATCCCTGGCGTATACGGGCGAGATGTGCCAGCGAACCTCGTACGCGGAGCCATCCTTGCGGTAGTTGACCGTTTCGCCCTCGAAATACTCGCCACTGACGAGCGCCCCGCGCAACCTGTCCAGAACGGCGCGCGAGGTTGCCGGGCCCTGAAGGATACGCGGGGTTTTCCCCAGGGCTTCCTCCCGCGAATACCCGGTCATGCGCTCGAAACCGGCATTGACGTAAACGATCCGCGGACCGCCGTCCAGATCGGCGTCGGTAATGACGACCGAGTTGTACGATTGCTCGATAGCGGCATCCAGCAGTCGGAGTTTCTCGAACCCCTCGATGATCGACACGGACGCCATATCGGGCCTTCTGCAAAAATGAACGCACGACACGGGGTCATGCGCGAGGTCACTGAAATCCGACCCGCTTGGGGCGGCGCGGTTCAGTCCATGTCCGCCATCTCGAGGATCGACCCGACAATGTCGCTGGTCGTCACGATCCCTTCCAGCTCGTTGCCCTTCAGCACCACCAGCCGCCGGATCCCCTGGCTCACCATCAGCCGCGCGACGTATTTCACATCCATCTCGGCGGGCACCGTGATCACCGGTTTCGTGCAGACATCATAGACATTCGAGAGGTCGATATCGCCCTCTTCCGCCACGATCGTCTTGAGGATGGTCGTATAGGTGATGATGCCGTAGGCATCGTGGGCGTGCTGCTTCTCCACCACCAGCGACTTGACGCCATGCTTGCGCATCAGCTGCATCGCCTCGCGCAGCGGTGCCAGGGGAGACACAGTGACGACATTGGGTCTTAGAATTTCGCTTACCAGCATGTTGCTCTCCGTCAGAGTTCTTCCTTGACCTGTTCCTGGAACTGCTCGATCTGCTTGCGCCCGATACCGGCGAGATGGGCCACATCCACCGTAAAGGCCACTCCCCGCGGGTCATTGGCCAGGTCCAGCTCCTTCGAGATGCACTTGAGCACGTCCAGGGCCACCTTCTTCTCCAGCACCCACAAGAGGACCGACTGACTGCCCTCGTAGGTCATGCCGAGAAACGTCCTGCGGGCCTCGGCGCCAATCCCGCGCGCATCCATGATGGTTACGCCACCAGCGCCCGCTTCCTTGGCCGTGGCAATCGCCTGTTCCTCCAGATCATCCGAGAGGACGGCCACCAGTGCAGAAAATCGCATTGCTCACTCCTCCTGCCGCTCGTCGCGAGCGGACCAGCGTTCGTAAAGATCCACGGCGATCGCGTATAGCATCACCGTGACGATGGGAAATATCGACGCGAACGCGATCAGACCGAAGCCGTCGATCAGTACGTTGCGATCCTCCAGGTGCGTCGCCAGGCCGATCCCCAGAGCCGTCACCAGGGGCACAGTCACCTCGGAGGTGGTCACCCCACCGAGATCGAAGGCCAGTGCCACGATCTGCTTGGGCGCCAGGATCGTGAGCACGATCACCAGCAGGTAGCCGCCCATGATGTAGTGGTGGATGGAGTCCCCCGCCAGGATGCGGTGCACTCCGATGGTGATGCCAATGGCCACGCCCAGCGCCACCAGGATGCGGATTACGTTGCCGCGCAACGAACCGCGAGCCGCCTCTTCGGCCTTCTGGCCAATCGCGATCAGCGCCGGTTCCGCCATGGTGGTCGCGAACCCGATGGAAAAGGCGAACAAATAAACCCACACGAACAGTTCGTTGGTAATCAACTGCTCGGCCATGCTCTCGCCGATCGGGAACAGGCCCAGCTTCAGCCCTACCACGAAGGCATAAAGCCCCAGCACCACCAACACGAAACCGAACATCACCCGCGGCAGATACGGGATGCGCTTGCGCAGCACGAAATACTGGAACACCACGATTACCGCGATGATCGGTGCCACGTCACGCAGCATCAGCAACAGGTCCATGCCCATCGCGGACAGCCAGTGCCGCTCGCCTGCGCCTGGCAGATCGGTTCCCGGATCCATGGCCGCTGTCTCGGCGCCGGTTGGAGCCGCGATCTCCGCTCCCGTGAACACGATGATCCCGTAGATCTGCACCGTGATCATCGGCACCATCACCGCCAGCGCCACCAGCCCGAAGCCGTCGCGCAGTGGGTTACGCCCGCTTATGGAGGCCGCCAGCCCCAGGCCCAGTGCCGCCACGAGCGGCACCGTCACGATGTTCGTGGTCACCCCGCCCGAGTCGTAAGCCAGGCCCACGATCTCCTCGGGGGCGAAGAAGGTCACCAGCACCACCAGCACATAGCCGGTCAGAATGTACCAGTGCAGCGGATGTCCGAGCACCGTGCGCAGGATCCCCAGCGCCACCACGGCCCCTACCGAAAGCGCGACAATCAGCCGCAGCACCATGCCCTCGATACGGCCCTCGCTGATCACCTCCGCCTGCTCCGCCACCGCGATCAGTGCCGGCTCCGCGATCACCGTCGCAAACCCGAGCGTAAAGCCGAAGGCCATCAGCAACAGCAACGATCCACGCCGCGCCAGTGCGTTGGACAGGTTCTTGCCGATGGGGAAGATCCCCATCTCCAGGCCCTGCAGGAACAAGGCCACGCCGAACACCACGATGGCCAGGCCCACCACCATCGACAGCAGGCCATCCGGCACCGTGCGCAGCACCAGCGCCTGGAACACCGCCACCACGATCACGATCGGAGCGAGGTTGCGTGCCGCATGACCCAGGGTGTGGAGAAAATTCATGCGCTCCCTAACCGAGGCGCCGCCCCGGAATCAATCGCAAGCGTAATGGTCCTACGCTGCATGGAATCCCTGCAGATACCCTATCGCGCTGTGGTCATCGGCGCCACGGGCGGCCTCGGTGCCGCGTTTGTCGATCACCTGGAGAACGACCCGAACTGCGAACGCGTGGTCGGCCTCGGACGCCAAAGCACCCCGCCCGTGGACCTGCTCGACGAGGCCAGCATCGAACACGCCGCCGCCTGGCTGCGAGACCAGGCACCCGAGTGGGACATGATCCTCGACGCCACCGGGATCCTGACCATCGACGGCCACGGGCCGGAGAAGCGCCTGCGCGATCTCGACCCGACGATCATGGCCCATGCCTTCGCCATCAACGCCATTGGCCCGGCATTACTGTTCAAGCACCTGGCATCCCTGCTCCCGCGGGGCCGCAAGGGCATCCTGGCCACCCTCTCGGCCCGGGTCGGCTCCATTGAGGACAACCACCTGGGCGGCTGGGTGAGTTATCGCGCCTCCAAGGCCGCGCTCAACCAGATCGTGCGGACCACGGCCCTGGAACTACGCTTCAGCCATCGCCATGCGCTGGTGATTGCACTTCAGCCTGGCACCTGCGACACCCGTCTGTCGGAGCCGTACCGGTCACGCGCCCCGGAGGTCCTCAGCCCCGAATACGCAAGCGAACGTCTGCTCGGTGTCCTGGACCATCTGGGGGCCGACCAGTCCGGCAGCTTCCACGACTTCGAAGGCCAGCGCCTGCCTTTCTGACCGCTCACCCGCCACAACCATGATCTGCATCAACAACCGCTAATACCGATGGCGGGATAGTGCCTGCGAACATACACCGATTCGGAGGCTCGACATGCAACGTTCCACCACCCTGCGCGCTCTGACCCTGGCCGGACTGCTGGCCCCCGCGGCCATGATCCCGGCCCACGCGACCGCTGCCAACGCCGATGTCTCCGCTGGCGACTGGCTGCTGCGCGGCGGCCTGACCCACGTGGCCCCCAAGTCCGACAACGGCAATCTTCCTGGCTTGGGCAATGCTTCTGTAGACGTCGGCTCCAACACCCGTCCCTCCGGCAACATCACCTACATGATGACCGACAACCTCGGGCTGGAGCTGCTGGTTGCCATCCCGTTCAAGCATGACATTTCGATTGACGGGTTGGGCAACGTTGGCTCCACACGCCACCTGCCGCCGACCCTGAGCCTCCAGTACCACTTCAACACCGGAACGGCCGTTCGACCCTACGTCGGCGCCGGCATTAACTACACCCACTTCTTCGACGAAGATACGGCTGACGTGACGGGGCAGGACATCGACCTGGATGATTCCTGGGGAGCCGCGGTGCAGGCCGGGATCGACTTCGCCGTGGACGAAAACTGGTTCGTCAACGCCGAGGTTCGCTGGATCGACATCGAAACCGACGTGTCGCTGGGCACCGCCGACCTGGGCACGGTCAAGATCGATCCCTGGACCTTCGGGATGAACGTCGGCTACCGCTTCTGAGGCTAGCCACGACCGTCTGACGCCGGCCTAGCCGCCGACGTCTCCGACGAGGCCGAGGACCCGCGCAATGCGGTCCTCGGCCTCTTGCGTTTCCAGCCCGCGCGATTTCGGGGCACCCCACACGGGGCCGGGCCACGCCGGGTCCCCCTCGCGGCGCGCTACATGATGCAGGTGCAGCTGCTCCACGATATTGCCAAGCTTGGCCACGTTCAGCGCCTTCGGAGCGAAGGCCTGCTCCATCGCCCGCGCCAATGCACCGGACTCGCGAGCCAGCTGGATGGCATCCTCGGGGGCCAGTTGATGCAGTTCGCGCACATCGGCGCGACGCGGCACCAGGATGAACCAGGCATAGTCGTGATGATCCATCAACCGCAGCCGCGAGAGTGGCCACTCGGCCACAGCCCAGGTATCGGCCTCCAGGCGTGGATCCAGCAGAAATTCATTCGTCATCATCAAACTCCTGCCATATTCCCGGCTGGGACCAGAGGCCGGTCTGCCATTCGCCGTTCGCGCCGGGCAACAGGTAACTGTAGTGGGATCGATGCCGCAATGCGGCCAATACCTCGCGCCGTGTATCCGCGTCCGCCCCACTGATCACAACCAACCGGGAATCCGGTACGGCCCAGGCCCGCGCACCCGGACCGATCTCGCCTGCATTCGCCAGTGCTACCGGGTCGCTCGGCAAGTCATGCCGCCCCAGCCAGCCGGCCACGGAGGAATGCGAGCCCAGCACGATCCGCATGCCTCCTGCGTCGTCCGCGGAGCCCGGCACTCGACCCAGCCAGGGGGCGACCTCGGAGGGTTCCGCATCCTCCAGCGCCACCACCCGGGCTTCCGGGTCCAGCGCCCCCTGACGCAGGATGGCGGGCGACTCGTCCGCTGCCAGATGGCGGAACATTCGCCAGTCAGGGTCGATGGCAATGGCCAGGGGTCGGCTGGAGGTCTCCAGCGAAATCCCCTTCTCTGCCGCATTCAGCTCGACCCAATGCGTCTCGCGGCCGTTCTCGGTTTCCAGCTCCAGCGGCACATACAGCTCCCAAGGGGCCTGCTCGTCGCGTTGTTGCAGCCGGCCCTGTACTCGCCAGCCCTCTCCCCGCGCCTCGCGGCGCAGTCCCGTCAGTTCCAGCGCAGGCGCGCCAGCGCGCTCTACCCACTGGGAAAAGAAGGGCCGCAGGTCTTCATCCGTCGTTCCGTCGAACGCCCCGATCACGGCGTCCCAGTCCGCCTCACGAAAGCGCCATTCGTCGTACATGGCCCGCGCACCCGACAGCAGCGCCTCGCGCCCGATTCGATCCTCCAGCATTCGCCACAGCATCGCGCCGCGGTGATAGCCGGCGATGCGAGCCGCCCCGGAATTTCCACCCCGGAAGCTCCCGTGCGCGCGATCTTCCCCGGCCGGCAAGGCCGCGTAATCTCGCAGCCACTGGCCCCGTTCGTCCCGCCCTTCGCCGCGGTCACGCTTGAACTGATAGTCGGCCATGTAGGTCGTCAGCCCTTCCGACCAGTTGCCTGCGGAATAATCCACGTACACCCCGGTTCCCCACCAGGCGTGCAGGACCTCGTGGCCCAGCGAGGTGTGCGGAATGAATGGCAGCGGAATCACACGCTCCCCCAACAACGTAAAGCCGGAAAACGCCAGCCCCACGGGCTGCGGACTCGCGGCGATCGTGAAGGTCGCAAACGGGTACGGGCCGATCTCGTCATTGAAGCGCTGCAGGTATTTGGCCGCCTGCTCGCGATAGGTCTCCCCGAATCGCTCCTCGAGGCCGACCGGAAACAGGGTGCGTACCTCCACATCTCCAACCCGTCGCTCGGCCGACTCCCAGGGGCCGGTAGCGATCGCCAGGGCGCGACCAGCGGGGTGCTCGAACGTGGCATGGTATTCGTCCCCCCGGCGCTCCTCGGCCACGCGGGAGCCGGAAGCCACCCCGAGATGGCCACCAAGGCTCTTCAATTCGATCCGCACAGCGTGGGGCTCGGCATCGGGACGGCGCGGATACCAGTCGGCGCCCGGCGGCAGATACCCGCCGTCCGGGCCCAGATATCCGCTCCCGGGACGTGCCTGGTCCGGTGCCGCAAGACGCGCCCCATAGCGGATCGCCAAAGGCCCGTCATCCGCACCCGGCTCGCGCGCCAGTTCCAGCCAACCATCCTCGCTGCGGTCGAACTCGACTACCTGCCCGCCAAGCGTCACCGCATCCACGGCAATGCCCGGATCCAGTCGGAACCGGCGCAGCGAGGCCGGATCGATCCGGGCCGGATCCGCCTCGAACCGCCCCTCCAGCCGCGCCTGGCTGGGATCCAGTTCCACCTCCAGTGTCACACCATCGTATGGCGTGTCGGCCGAAGCCGCTCCACTGGCCAGCCACAAGGCAACACTGCACACCCACAACCCCGGGCGCATGCGTCAGTCCTCGCGCGGAAAGCGTGCCACGCGCTCTAGCCGCTTGCCCTCACGCTCGATCTGCAGTGGCAGCCACATGCCCGGTGGCGTCGCTTGCACCACGCGTTGCAGATCGCCAGCGGCGCGGATGGTCTGTTCGCCTGCCCGCAAAACCCGATCTCCAGCCTCCAGGCCGGCCGCCTCACCGACTGACCCCTCCTGCACGCGCAGGATGCGAATCCCCGGCGCGTCATCGGACTCCAGGTGCACGCCCAGCATCAAACTCGAACGTTCAAAACGCTCGTCGTGTGGCACACCGAAGACGGCGTCCGCAAGCGCCGGATCGCTGTCCGCACAACCGCCGGGCTCGCGCGGCAACAACACCGCGGCCTCGGTCACGCCCAGATCCGCAAGTTGATGCGGCACCCCATAGCCGTATTCCAGGTGCCCGGAGCCAATGATCGCGACCACCAGTGGCGGCGTATCGCCGCCCGCCTTGATGCGCGCCGCAATCCCGCCGGCCATCATCCGATCCCACGCCAACTGCGTCGCGATAAACCGTTCCGAATCCGGTCCCATGCCCGCTGGGTGACGTTCCAGCACGGCCTCAAGATAGTCACGGTAGCCCTGGCTCGCCGCGGCCGGGGCCGACACCCCATCGCGCGTATCGGCATCCACGGTATCCCAGCCCTCGTGACCCAGACGCTGGATATACTCCCGTTCCAGGTTCAGCGCCAGCAGCGGCACGTCATGAATCCGGGCAAAGTGCAGGATCGGCCAGTACAACTCCGGGTCGAAACCCCAGTGCTCGTACCAACCGCTCTTCTCCAGGAATGCCTCCGGGTCCAGCTCGCCCGCGACCCAGGCATCCAGCACCGGCTGCCTGGAGCGGGGCAGCATCTCCAGCCCGATCACCATGTCCGGGCGCTGACCATGCAGCGCAGAAAGCGTGCCCAACTGCCAGCGATGATGATCCATCCGGTCGTGGCGCTCGCCCAGCAACACCACCTCGCGGGTGGCAAGGTCGGCATACAGCTCGGCGGCATCCAGCGGCTCGCCCGCCGGCGTGGACCACGCCCCCGGAGCCGGACAATCACTGCCCGCCTTCACGGTACCCGCCAACAAGGTCGCCAGCAGGCCAACCGCGCCCACCCATGTCCCCACCCGAAAACCCGCCTGCATGCAGTACTCCTCGTTGCGAACCCACTACGCGCGGGACCATTTTCCAACGCCCACTCTTCCACGAACCCGGAGACCGGGTACCGGCACGGCCAAACTATCCAGAAGACCCTGCGGCGCCTCCAGCGTTCCCCCGAGACCTCCGCTCGGTTAGCCTGAAAGGATGAGCACACCCCCGCAAAACCCACGCCACCTGGCCTGGCTGGATCAGACCATCGGTGTCCTGCGATCTCTGATCATCTATCGCCGCCCCGGACGCCAGCGCGGACTACAGCATATGTATGCCCCGTTTATTCAGTCCGGGGATCTGGTGTTCGACATCGGAGCCCATGTCGGCGACCGCACCCGCGCCTTCGCCGATCTTGGCGCGCGTGTCGTCGCACTGGAACCGCAACCGCAGCTCCTGCCCTGGCTGCGCCGCGCGGTGCGCGGGCGCCCGGGCATCTCGATTCGGCGCGAGGTGGCCGGGCCACGTCCTGGTACCGCACAGCTGCAGGTCAGCCGACGCCACCCGACCGTCTCCTCCGCCTCGCGTCCCTGGGTGCGATCACTGCGCACCCGCAACCGCAGCTTTGAACACGTACGCTGGGACGAAGAGATCGCGGTGCCCATGGTCACCCTCGACCAGCTCATCGCCGAATACGGGCCTCCAGCATTCTGCAAGATCGATGTGGAGGGCATGGAGGCCGAGGTTCTGCGCGGCCTGAGCCACCCCATCTCCGCCCTGTCCTTCGAGTTCGTGGCCGGCGCGCTGGACGTCACCCGCGACTGCCTCGACCAGCTGGCGGAACTGGGCACGTACGAATACAACCTGATCCGCGGCGAACGCCGCCAGTATCACTTCGCCGACTGGCAATCCGCCGCAGCGATCCTTGCCTGGCTGGAGCGACACGGCGAAAACCTGGGTTCGGGCGACCTGTACGCCCGCCGACACGATGCTTGATGGGGGCGCCTTGACGGAACCAGTGCGAGCGGCAAGGCTGAGCCTATGAACGCCGACAACCTCCCCTGGTGGCAACACCACACGAGCGACGGGATCGCCGCGCTCGCCGCCCGCGATGCGGTCGCGATCCTGCCCCTCTCGGCCATCGAACAACACGGCCCCCACCTGCCGCTGGATACCGACTACCGCATCGGGCTGGGCCTGCTGCAGGCCGCCTGCGAGACCATTCCGGAGGACCTTCCGCTCGCGGTCCTGCCGCCGGTGGCGATCGCCACCAGTACCGAACATACCGGCTTCCCGGGCACCCTGAGCCTGCAGCCCGAAACCGCATTGGCCACCCTGCGGGACATCGGCGACAGCGTGTCCCGCAGCGGCCTGCGGCGCCTGCTGCTCGTCAACAGTCATGGCGGCAATACCGCGATCTGCGACCTCGCGGCCCTGGAGTTGCGCCGCGCCCACGGCATGCTTGTGGTCAAGCATCACTACTTCACCCAGCCCCCGCCGGACGCGTCCCGCATCGCGCCCGACGAGCTTCGCCACGGCCTGCACGGCGGCTTGATCGAGACCGCGATGATGCGGTTCCTCGCTCCGGAGCACGTGCGCATGGAATCGGCCCTGGACGCGCCTTCACTGGGCGCGGCGCTAGCAGAAAAGCTGGAAGTCCTGGAACCCGAAGGGCGCGCCGCCTTCGCCTGGATGGCGGGTGACCTCCACCCGACCGGTGTCGTCGGGGATGCCCGCGGCGCAACCGCCGAGTTGGGACAGCAATTAGTGGAGCACTACGCTCGCACCCTGGCCGCGACGATCCGCGACGCCGCGCGGTTCGACCTGATGCATCTCGCGCCCTGAGAGGGAGCGAGGTGCGTCAGCCGCGCTCGGCCTCCGAGGCCAGCAGCTCCTGGAGCCAGTGGCCGCCACGGTCGGCCTTGGTGCTGAGGTAGCGCAAGTTGTGCGGATTCAGCTTGCCATGCACCGGCTCGCGTGCCACCACGTCGATGCCACCGGCACGCAGGGCATCCATTTTTCCGGGATTGTTGGTCAATAGCCGCACGCTGTCGATGCCGAGGAACTCCAGCATCTCCACCGCCGCGTCGTAGCGCCGGCCATCGGCCTCGAAACCCAGCTGGCAATCGGAATCGATGGTATCCAGTCCGGCCGTCTGCATGGTATAGGCGCGCAACTTGTTGGCGAGTCCAATACCACGACCCTCCTGCGCGAGATACAACAGGACGCCGCCGCCCGAGTCATTGATGGTTTTCACGCCCTGGCGCAGCTGATCACCGCAGTCGCAGCGGAGGCTGCCGAACAGATCCCCGGTCAGACAGGCCGAGTGCAGCCGGACCGGAACCGCATCCGGCCAGTCACGGGGCTCCCCTATCAGTACCGCGACGTGCTCCAGGATCCCGTTGCCCTCGCGGAACAGCATGAATCGGGTGACCGGCGCATCCGCCAGCGGCACCGGGGCCTCGCTGACATAGGCCAGTTCCAGGCGCGGGTGCTTGGCCACCGCGCGCGCCTCCTGCTCGTCGACGTCGAGGAACATGCCGTCCGCCAGCGCCGTGCGAATGGCCTCCGGCACCGGCTCGGGGACCGGCGCGGCCACCACCGCCGGCAACAGACGCCCCGCACGCACAAGCTCCAGGGCCGCGACCTCTGCGGGAAGCGCACGAACCACCGTGGGCTGCCCAATCGCGGCGTACGGGTGGGTGGTCTCGTTCGAGGCCTCCGGGGCGCTGGCCAGTGTAAACAGGGCCTCGGGATCGGTATTCGGAGCGAATTCCAGGGCGACACCTTCCCAGCCTTCCTGCAGCGGCTGGGACCAGCCCATTGCAGAGGCGCGGTGCGCGGTTAGAATCAGTCGAGGCGCGGACCCGGTCATGTGGGTCAGGCGATCCAGCAACACAGGGGTCAGCCCCTCGACGGCCGCAACGAGTACACTCGACTGCGAACCACTCACCAGGACCGGATGGCCCCGGCGAAGATCAAAGATCCCGCGATCGGCGTTGTGCATCGGGTGCTTCCATACGGAGTTTTGTTTATGACCAGCCCGCAAACCGCGAATTCCCCGGAGGCGGCTCCCGGCTTGGCCAGGCAGGTCGAAGACGGCGTTAGCCTACCCCAACTCGCTACTTGCGGTCCCGTAACCCCGGGGATTGCGGCATGACGGCCTATCCGGTAACCGAGGAGCAGGCCTGGCGCTGGCTGCTGGCACAGCGGGCCGATCCCGGGTGCTGCCCCCTGCCCGGCCCCCTGGCACCGGGTGCCCACGAGCTGCTGGATCTCTACGGCCCGATCGTCGAGGCCCCCAGCATCACCGTGGCCCAGCTCGGCCAGAGCCTGGACGGGCGCATTGCCACCGCGAGCGGCAAGTCGCACTACGTCACCGGCCCCGAGGATATCGAGCGCCTGCATCGCCTGCGGGCCCTGGTCGATGCCGTGATCGTCGGCGCCGGCACGGTCGTGGCCGACGACCCTCGCCTGACCGTGCGCAAGACCGAGGGCCCCAACCCGGTCCGCGTGATCCTGGACCCCGATGGCCGCATTCCCGCTGATGCCCATGTCTTTCGCAATGCCGAGGTCCGGACCATTGTCCTGCACGCAGCCGGGTATGGACCCTGCGGCCTGCCCGAGCATGTCGAATGCCTGGAGATGCCCACCGGGGCCGACGACCGCTTCGACCCCGCCAGGATCCGCGGCCAACTCGCGGAGATGGGCCTGCATCGCCTGCTGGTCGAAGGCGGCGGCCAGACGGTCTCGCGCTTTCTCGAGGCCGACACTCTGGACCGGCTGCACCTGACCATCGCACCCATGCTGATCGGCTCTGGGCGTCCGGGTGTAACCCTGCCGGAGATCGATTCGCTGGATCAGGCGTTGCGCCCGCCTTGCCGTATCTTCCGCCTCGGCGGCGACACCCTCTTCGACCTGGACCTGCGCAGCAAGCCCTGACCCGACCCAGATTCGCTCTTCGCCATCGCGTCACGCGCGATGGCGGGGTGCCTCAAACCAGGTTGTCGCGGATCGCGCGGGAGACCGCGTCCAGCTCCGCCGGGACCTTGGCTGGCTGAATCACGCTCTGGGCGATGGCCGTATCCGGGTCCTTCAGGCCGTTGCCCGTGAGGGTGCACACCACAGTGGAGCCTTCCTGGATCTTGCCCTCGCGGATGTCGCGTAGCGCACCCGCCAGCGACGCGGCAGAAGCCGGCTCGCAGAACACGCCTTCCTTTTCCGCCAGGAGCTTCTGCGCAGCCAGAATCTCGTCGTCCTGGCACTCGTCGAACCAACCGCCGGATTCCTCGCGGACCTTCCACGCCATGTCCCAGGACTGCGGATGGCCGATACGGATCGCGGTCGCCACGGTGTCCGGGTTATCGACCATCGCCCCCCGCATGAAGGGTGCGGATCCCGCCGCCTGATAGCCGACCATGTGCGGACGGTTACCCACCATGCCGCCACCGGCATACTTGCAGTGGCCCTTGCAATAGGAACAGGCTTCGGTCACGTCGTCGCTGCTCTTGGCCGCCATCTCGCTGTACCCGATCCAGTGCGCGGTGATGTTCCCCGCGTTGCCCACCGGCAGGCAGTGGTAGTCCGGGGCACGGCCCAGTTCCTCGACGATCTCGAAGGCGGCCGTCTTCTGGCCCTGCAGGCGATACGGGTTCACCGAGTTCACCAGCGTCACCGGCGTATTGGAGGCAACCTCCTTGACCAGACGCATGCCGTCGTCGAAGTTGCCCTCGATCTGGATCACCGTGGCGCCGTGCATCATCGCCTGGGCGAGCTTGCCCAGGGCGATCTTGCCGTCCGGGATCACCACGAACGCGGTAATGCCCGCACGCGCCGCATACGCAGCGGCGGCCGCCGAGGTGTTGCCGGTGGAGGCGCAGACAATCGCCCGCGAGCCCTCCTCGATGGCCTTGGTCACGGCCATGGTCATCCCCCGGTCCTTGAACGACCCGGTCGGGTTCAGCCCCTCGAACTTGACGTAGATCTCGACCTCGCGCGTGAGCTCGCGCGGGATGTTGTTCAGACGGATCAAGGGCGTGTTGCCCTCGCCCAGCGAGATGATGCGCGTGTCGTCGTGTACCGGCAGGCGGTCACGGTAGCGCTCGATCAGTCCGGTATAGCGATGTCCAAAGGCCATGGTGTTCTCTTCGTCGTTGCGAAAGGGATAGAGCGCCAACTAGCGCGCCAGTCCTTCCATGCGGATACGGGTAATCGGGGTCAACAGATGATCCAGGGCCTCGATCGCGGCAATCGCCTCGTTCATCGCACCCTCGCGGACCTTGTGCGTCAGCATGATGATCGTGGCCTCGCCGCGCTCCGGGTCCGGCTCGCGCTGCAGGATCGCCTCGATGCTGATGCCGTGCTCGCCCAGGATCCGGGTAATGTCGGCCAGTACGCCGGGGCGGTCCTGGGTGCGCAGGCGCAGGTAGAAGGAGGTCTCCACCTCGGCAAGATCCAGCACCGGCTTGTCCGACAGGGCATCCGGCTGGAACGCCAGATGCGGCACGCGGTTCTCCGGATCGGTGGTCAGGGCGCGCACAACGTCGACCAGATCGGCGACCACTGCGGAGGCGGTCGCCTCGGCCCCGGCCCCGGCGCCGTAATAAAGCGTCGGGCCGACGGCGTCGGCATGCACCAGCACGGCGTTCATCACGCCGTCGACGTTCGCGATCAGCCGGCGCTCCGGGATCAGCGTCGGATGCACCCGCAGCTCGTAGCCCTTCAGCGTCCTCCGGGCGATCCCGAGGTGCTTGATGCGATAGCCCAGTTCCGCGGCGAAGCCGACATCCTCGCGGGTGATATCGCTGATCCCCTCCACCGCGACGCGGTCGAACTGGAGCGGGATGCCGAAGGCGATCGAGGCCAGGATAGCCAGTTTGTGCGCGGCGTCGATCCCCTCCACGTCAAAGGTCGGATCGGCCTCGGCGTAGCCCAGTGCCTGGGCCTCGGCCAGCACGTCCTCGAAGTCGCGACCCTTGTCGCGCATCTCGCTGAGGATGAAGTTTCCGGTACCGTTGATGATCCCGGCCAGCCACTCGATCTGGTTGCCGGCGAGACCCTCGCGGATCGCCTTGATAATCGGAATGCCACCGGCGACTGCCGCCTCGAAGGCCACCATCACGCCCTTCTCCTGGGCGCGCTCGAAGATCGCGTTGCCATGCAGCGCGATCAGGGCCTTGTTGGCGGTGACCACGTGCTTGCCCGCGTCAATCGCGGCCAGTACCAGGCTCAGGGCGAGATCCGTCCCGCCCATCAGTTCGACGACAACCTCGACCTCCGGATCGTTGACGACCTCGGCCGGATCGGTGGTCAGGCGGATCTGCGAGCAATCGCATTCGCGCTCGCGCTGGATGTCGCGCGCGGCAGCCGCCACGACCTGAATGTCGCGACCCGCGCGGCGGGCGATCTCGGTGCCGTTGCGCGCGAGCACGTTGATCGTCCCGCAGCCGACGGTTCCCAGTCCCAGAATTCCGATCTTTACCGGCGTCATAGCCTTGCTGTCCTTGACGTCGGGCGCCAGCGGCGCCCCGTGTTCATTGCGTTGAGGGTCTGCGGCGCTCGAACTAGCTGCCCGAACCCGGATTTTCCTCGGAGGCGTCGGCCAGGATGGAGTCCGCGCGGAACATCGCCTTGATCCCGCGCAGGGCCTGACGCGTACGCTGTTCGTTCTCGATCAGGCTGAAGCGCACGTGGTCGTCTCCGTAGTTACCGAAACCCACCCCCGGCGAGACCGCCACCTTGGCGTCGCTCAGCATTTTCTTGGCAAACTCCAGCGAGCCCATCTCGCGGTAGGGCTCGGGGATCGGCGCCCAGACGAACATGGTTGCCTTCGGCTTCTCGACCTGCCAGCCGAGCTTGTTCAGCCCCTCGCAGAGGACATCACGGCGCACCCGGTAGAGCTCGCGAATCTCCTCCACGCAGTCCTGCGGGCCTTCCAGCGCAGCGATCGCGGCGACCTGGATGGGGGTGAAGGTGCCGTAGTCGAGGTACGACTTGATCCGCGCCAGCGCCGCGACCAGGGTCGGGTTACCGCACATGAAGCCGACGCGCCAGCCCGGCATGTTGTAGGTCTTGGACAGGGTGTAGAACTCCACCGCAATGTCCTTCGCCCCCGGCACCTCGAAGATCGAAGGCGCCTTGTAGCCGTCAAAACTGATCTCGGCATAGGCCAGGTCGTGCACGATCCAGATGCCATGTTCCTTGCAGATCGCCACGACCCGCTCGAAGAACTCCCGATCCACGCACTGGGTGGTCGGATTCGCCGGGAAGTTGAGGATCAGCATCTTCGGCTTCGGCCAGGAGTCCTGGATCGCCCGCTCCAGCTCGGCGAAGAAGTCGACATCCGGCGTCAACGGCACATGGCGCACATCCGCGCCGGCAATCACACAACCATAGGGATGAATCGGATAGGCCGGATTCGGCACCAGCACCGCATCGCCCGGCCCCAGGGTCGCCAGCGCAAGGTGCGCCAGGCCTTCCTTGGAACCAATGGTCACGATCGCCTCGGTCTCCGGGTCCAGATCGACGTCGAACCGGGTCTTGTACCAGCGCGTGATCGCGCGGCGCAGCCGCGGGATGCCCTTGGATACGGAATAGCGGTGGGTATCGCCGCGTTGCGCCGCCTCGCACAGCTTGTCCACGATGTGCTGCGGCGTCGGCTGGTCCGGGTTGCCCATGCCGAAGTCGATGATGTCCTCGCCGCGGGCGCGGGCCTCGGCCTTCAACTGGTTCACGATGTTGAAGACGTAGGGCGGGAGGCGCTCGATACGGGGAAAGACGTCGGTCACGGATTCTGGGTCCTGGTTGGGGCCTTGGGGATCGCTTTGCAGGGCCAAAACGGCCCCTCCGGATGCCGCACCGGAAAGCGCGCCAAAGTATAACCCGGGCCCCCGGCTGTCAACGAACCGAGGTTCGGACACCCCGCCGGACGGGGATGGAATCTTGAGCCTTTCGCGGGCTCGGAGTAGCGTAAAGGGATGCTGTTTTCCGAAGTCACCAGCGAAGACTCCTACATCGTGACCGGCTATGAGTCGGGGCGCGTCGGAATCAACCAGATTGCGCACAGCCGCAGCCTGATCGTGCGCCCGCACGAACTGCGCACCGACTGGCCAGTCGACTCGGTCGAACAACTGGGCGTGGATCACCTGCAAGCAATACTGGACGCGCCGCCCGAGGTCCTGCTAATCGGCACCGGTACGGTCCAGCAATTCCCGGACCGCGCGGTCTGGCGTCATCTGCGCTCGCAGGGCCTGGGGGTGGAGATCATGGACACCGCGGCCGCCTGCCGCACGTACAACCTGATCATGGCCGAGGGCCGCGACGTCGCCGCTGCCCTGATCATCAACGGATAAGCGACCCGCCCCGGCAACCCTCTCAGGAACTCGGCAGGACCTCGTCACCCTTCATTCCACGCGACTCCAGCAGCTTCCGCAGCCGCTTCAGCGCATCCATCTGAATCTGCCGCACCCGCTCCCGGGTCACGCCGATCTCCGCCCCGACCTGCTCCAGGGTCGAGCGCTCGAAACCGTGCAGCCCGAACCGGCGCACCAGCACCTCGCGCTGTTTGTAGTCCAGTTCTTCCAGCCAGGCATCCACCAGATGATGAAGATCCTGATCCTCCAGCAAAGTGGAGGGCTCGGGCGCATTCACGTCGGCAAGGATATCGGCCAGCGAGCGATCGCCGTCCGGGCCCGACGGCAAATCCATCGAGGTGGAGGGTTCGGACATCGCGCGCAGCTTCTGGATCTCCGCCACCGGCCGGCCCAGGCGCTCCGCCAGCTCTTCCTCGGTGGGGTCGCGGCCCAGTTCCTGCGTCAGGTTGCGCGCAATCCGCGCGTGCATGCGCAACTCCTTGCTCACATGCACCGGAATGCGGATGGTCCGCCCCTGATTCATCAGGGCCCGTTCGATGGTCTGGCGGATCCACCAGGTGGCGTAGGTGGAAAAACGAAAGCCGCGCTCCGGGTCGAATTTTTCCACCGAGTGCATGAGGCCGAGATTGCCCTCCTCGATCAGGTCAAGCAGCGGCAGACCCCGGTTCAGGTAGCGACGGGCGATCTTGACCACCAACCGAAGATTGCACTCGATCATGCGCCGGCGGCCACTCTCATCTCCCTCGCGCGCCAGACGCGCGTACTTGCGCTCTTCCTCGGGGGTCAGCAGCGGGCGGTATTCGATATCGCGCAGGTAGATCTGGATCGCATCCAGTTCCGCGGGACGGGCGTCGCGCAGGGTTTTCGGCCGGACCGGAGCGCCTTCTTCCGGTTTCAAGCCGGCGGTGACGTCGGGTAGCACCGCCTCCGAGACGTCTTCCGGATCTTCGGATTCCTCGATCTTTTCGACCGGATGGGCCAGATCCTCGGGCACCTGGGTCGCCTCCTCCGGATCCGGATCGTGGGTCTGGTTGTCGTTGTGCAGTTCCGGAGCGGCCGGTTGCCGGGTCTTGGCCATGTAGTGTCCTGCTCTCGATCGAGTCAGCGGTCCGGGAGGTATCGCGCCGGGTCTACCGGCGTCCCGTCCACCCGGATCTCGAAGTGCAACATCGGGCGCTCGGCCCCCGATGACCCCAGACGCGCGATGGTGTCGCCCGCCTGCACCTGGTCACCCTCGCTCACCAGCAATTCATCGTTGTGCCCGTAGGCACTGAGGAACCGCGCGTCGTGCTTGAGGATGATCAATCGACCATACCCCACCAGGCCTCCACCTGCATAGACCACTTCCCCGGCCCGCGTTGCCCGTACGTGATCCCCCCGTTCGCCGCCGATCGCAAGCCCTCGGCGCGTGCCGCTGCTGGAGAATCCGCGCAGCACCTCGCCCGCCGCTGGCCATTGCCAGCCACCCGGATCGGAGGGCGGCGGACTCGAAGTCGACGAGCTTGAGGTAGAGCCGGACGAGGTTCCGCCACCGCTGTCGCGGCCAGAGGCGCCCGAGGATGGTTGCCGCGTGCTCGGCGCTGAAGAGGCCTGTGGCGCGCTGGGCGGCGACGAGCGCGCCGCACCTCGCAGCCGCAGGCGCTGACCGGGATGGATGACATAAGGGGCACCGATGGCATTGCGTCGGGCCAGATCGCGCCATTCCAAGCCGTAGCGCTGGGCAATGCGATACAGCGTCTCGTTGCGCTGCACCACGTGGGTGTCCGGCATTGAGGCCCCGCTGGGCGCACGCGCCGCACAACCGGCCAGGACACTCGTAACCAGGACCAGCACCAACCCCGTCACCAATCCCTGAACCAGGCGCCGGCGCATGTCAGTCCATTACCAGATAGATCGCCATGGCCACGGCCAGCAGGATAATGGCCGCCCAGCCCAGACGCTCCATATACGGTCGCAGATGGCGCTCCGCACGCGGCCCGGCCCAGGCCATGAACAACGCGACCAGGAAGAAACGCAGCCCGCGCCCCACCAGCGACGCGATCAAGAACGGCAACAGGGCCATCGAAAGCGCCCCGGCGGTCACGGTGAACAGCTTGTAGGGGATCGGTGAAAAGCCGGCGACCAGGACGACCCAGACTCCCCAGGTGTCAAACCAGGCCTCGGCCTGGCTTAACTCCTCGCCGTACCCGACCTGATGCAGCCAGGGCCCGATCCACTCGAACGCCAGCCACCCGATCAGGTACCCGAGCAAACCGCCAAGCGCGGAAAACAGGGTGGTCAGCGCGGCCAGCCGCCAGGCGGAACGCGGCTGCGCCGCCGCCATCGGCGCAAGCATCACGTCCGGAGGGATGGGAAAGAACGAAGACTCGGCAAACGAGAGCCCAGCCAGGTAACGCGGCGCATGACGATGGCGGGACCAGGCCATCACCCGGTCGTAGAGCGGCTCGAAGAGCTTCATCGATGCCGTACCACCGCGACCAGTTCAGCCACAAATGCCTCGACCTGCACGGTCCGCCGTCATTGCTCGGCCCCCGGAAGCATCGGCACGAACATCACCGCATCCAGGATATCGCGCACATAGGCCTCTTCCGTCCGGGTATAGCGCACCAGCTGCTGACGCCCATCCGGGCCTTCCACCGGCGCGACCAGGCGCCCGCCCAGCGCCAGCTGGGTCAGCAATGCCTCGGGGACCTCCTTCGGCGCTGCGGTCAGGATGATGCCGTCGAACGGCGCCTTGTCCGGCCAGCCGTCGGCCCCGTCACTGTGCCGAAGATTGACGTTGTTGATGCCCAGACGGCTCAACAGTTCACGGGCGTTCCGGCTGAGCGCCTGAATGCGCTCCACCGAGAACACCCGATCCACGATCTGCGCCAGGACCGCCGCCTGATAGCCGGAGCCGGTCCCGATCTCCAGGACCGTCCGGGGGCGCTCGCCCTCGAGCAGTGCCTCGGTCATGCGCGCGACGATAAAGGGCTGGGAGATGGTCTGGCGATGTCCGATCGGCAACGCCGTGTTTTCGTAGGCGCGATGGCTCAGCGCCTCCTCAACAAACAGGTGGCGCGGAATCGAACGGATCGCCTCCAGTACTCGCGGGTCGCGGATGCCCTGCCCCTCCAGCAACCGGACCAGTCGGTCACGGGCACGCTGCGAGGTCAAACCGGCGCCGGTGGCGTCAGGAACCATGTCCAGCCTCCGGGAGCGAGTCGTCCAGCCAGCGTCCCACCGTGTCGATGGCGTCAAAGCGCGTGAGGTCCACCTGGATCGGCGTCACCGAGACGTAGCCCTCGCGCACCGCGTGGAAGTCGGTACCCGGGCCGGCATCCTGTTCCGACCCGGCCGGCCCGACCCAGTAGATCGGGCGCCCGCGGGGGTCCTCGTCCGCGATCATCGGCTCCGCCCGATGGCGATGCCCCAGGCGCGTGGCCTGCACACCACGGATCTCAGAGCGCGGCAGATCGGGCACATTCACATTCAGGATGGTGGCCGCCGGCAGCGGCACGCGGTTGATGCGGTCCAGCAATTCAACCACTACGCTTGCCGCAGCGTCGTAGTGCTGCAGATCCGGACCCACCAGCGACACCGCAATCGACGGAAGCCCCAGAAAGCGTCCTTCCATCGCAGCTGCCACCGTGCCGGAATACAGCACGTCGTCGCCCATGTTCGCACCGGCATTGATGCCGGAGATGACCACATCCGGCTCCTGCTGCAACAACCCCGTGATCGCCAGGTGCACGCAGTCCGTCGGGGTCCCGTCGACCTGTACATCACCGCTCTGGAGGTGACGCGCCCGCAGCGGCCGCACCAGCGTCAGGCTGTTGCTGGCACCGCTGCGATCCCGGTCCGGGGCCACCACGTGCACCTCGGCAATCCGCCGCAGATGCGTCGCCAGGCACTGGATGCCCGGGGCGTGAATTCCATCGTCGTTGCTAACCAGAATGCGCATGCAGGAACAGGGCCGTTGGGAGGGCGTTCAATATACTGGAAACCGTCCAGGGAGACGCTCTCGAATCGACTCGATCGCGCCCGCCCCCCGAAAAGTGCGAGTATCCTGCCATGAACTCCGGGGATGATCCCAACGATTTCGACGAATTCCTGCAGGCCGTTGGCAACGTGCGACGGCTGCACAGTGATCAGGCCGATGTCCGTCCCCCGCCTCCCGCAGCCCGGGCACGCCAGCGAGAGGCCGACGAGGCGCGCGCTCATGCCGACTGGCTCAGCGATCCGCTTAACGCCGCCGATCTGCAACCGGGCGATGAACTCCGCTTTGCCCGCCCCGGCATCAGCCCGCGCGTCTTCCGCAAGCTGCGGGGCGGACACTACCGCGTACAGGACGAGATCGACCTGCACGGCCTGTTCGCCGACGAGGCGCGCCGCGCCATTGGCCTGTTCCTTGACGATGCCCGCCGGGGCGGCGCGCTGTGCGTACGCATCGTGCACGGCAAGGGCCTGCGCTCACGCCACAAGGGCCCGGTACTCAAAGGGCTGACCGACCACTGGCTGCGCCAGCGCGACGATGTCCTTGCGTTCTGCTCCGCGCGGCCGACCGACGGCGGCACCGGTGCCGTCTATGTCCTCCTCAAGCGCTCCCGGAGCCCGGATCCCGGCCGCTGAAACCCGCATCCAGAGACCATCTTCCACGCGACAAACGGCGCCCTCACATACGCCTTTCGATATATTCGCATTTTGCGATTTGGATGCTTAGACTGGATCCAGACCCGCAAGGCGGACCCCGGAATCCTGACCCGGATTCATCTATCATTTGGTGAACACCGACCTTGCACTTTATCCACGATCGGTCCATGCTTTGTACAGGTCTTGTACAGACACAGGACGCAACGGACTCTGCACTACGAGGTATTTGCCATGAAGAACTGGAAGCTTGCCCCCCTGGCCCTCGGCCTGATCGCCTTCTCTGCCGCCAGCGGCCAAGCGGGCGCAGACAGCATGCCGCAGCTCTCTCAGGACGACCTGCAAGAGCGCATCGCTGCCAATCGTGACGCCATTCAGAAATTTGCCAGCACGCTCCAGGGCGAACTGATGTCCGCCATGCAGTCCGGCGGCCCCACCGAGGCGATCCAGGTGTGCAACGAGCGCGCCCCCGCCATTGCGCGTGACATCTCGGCGGAAACCGGCATCGAGATCGGGAGAACCAGCCTGAAGCTGCGCAACCAGGACAACGCCCCCGACCGCTGGGAACGCCTGACCCTGCAGGGTTTCGAGGCCCAGCATGCGGCTGGCACTCCAGCCACGGATCTGCCGCCGCGCTTTGGCGTGGTCGAATCCGATGATGGTGACCCGAAATTCCGCTTCATGGCGGCCATCCCGACCGGCGGCGCCTGCCTGACCTGCCACGGCTCCGACGTCAGTGGCGACGTCAAGCACGCGCTGGAACGTCTCTACCCCGACGACCAGGCGACCGGCTTCCGCGAGGGTGACGTGCGCGGCGCCTTCACCGTGACCCAGGAAATGTAGGCATTCCGGGACCATCGGGCCCGAGTCCCGGGCCCATCGGAAGAGGCCGCCCCCGGGCGGCCTTTTTTGTGGCCGGGACCATGCCGGGGCGCCCACCACAGCCTCCATCCTTGAGCACAACCGCACCGGAACGTGCTATTTTCGTGCCATGAAAGCCGAGAGGGGCGCGAGCAAAACGCCCCTCCGCGCGCACGACCCCCAGACCCGACCGAAACGCCATATATGACGCGAACCATAGATGCCGAACTGCTTGCCCTCGCCGTGGATGCCTCCAATGACGGCATCGTGATCGCCGAGCGCGAGGGCGACGACAATATCCTGATCTACGTGAATCGTGCCTTCGAGGAACTGACCGGCTATCGCTCCGAGGAGATCCTCTACCGCGACTGCCGCTTCCTGCAGGGGGAGGATACCGACCAGGGCGTGCGCCAGGAGATTCGTGCGGCCATCGACGAAAACCGGCCCTGCCGTGTGACCCTGCGCAACTACCGCAAGGACGGCAGCCTGTTCTGGAACGAGCTGTCGCTGACCCCGGTGTTCAACGACGAAGACCGACTCACCTACTACATCGGTATCCAGAAAGACATCACCGACCGCGTGGAAGCCGAGCAGCGCGCCGAACGCGCCGAACGCAAGCTCAAGAACTCCGCCTGACGCCGACTCAGGCGCGATCCGCCGCCCGCGGGACGCAGATCGCCTCAAGCACACCGGTCGCATACTCCCCGGCCCCCAGCTCCAGCGTCAGCCACAGGTCATGCCCCTCCCAGCGCCACTCCACGGCGCCTGGCACCATGCGCAGCGCGCGCCGCGCCGCCTTCACGTCCGCCTTGGCCAGTCCTTCCGCCAACGCCGGCTCGCCAGCGGCCATCGCTGTCTCCAGTGCCTCAACCTCGCCTTCCGTCTGCATCGCACCCTTGCCCCACAGCGGCCCCGTCGGATGAAGATCCAGCCGGGCAGCGCGCGCCTCCAGCTCGGCATCCACCTCCGCCACCGGAAACACGCTGCCCGAGCCTTCGAGATTGGCCACGTCGCCCGGCAGCAACCGGTCCCAGTCGCCGCGGCGGACCCGCTCGGCCAGTACCGCGTTGAAGATCGCGGAACGGGCGGCGGACAAGAGCAGACTGCGCTGGTTGCGGCTGCGCGGCGCGCGACCGCCCCCCAGCCAGGCGCGCGCCTTGGCCAGGTTGTCGCGGCCAAAGCGTTGCGCCCCGAAGTAGTTGGGAATCCCCCCGCTACGGATCGCCTCGAGGATCTGTTCCGCGGCCGCGCGATCGCCCTGCACATCACCCAGACGGATCTCGAAGCGATTGCCCGCCAGGTGCCCAGTACGCAACTTGCGCGCATGGCGGGCGATCTGCAGCACCCGCATCCGGCCCGCCGCCTCCCCGCCTTCCTGGGCGGCATTCCAGGCCTCGGCCCGGGCCGTCCAATCCGGCTCGGACTCCGGCGGGCATTGCACGCTGAACCACTGGCGCGTCACCGCCTGGCGGTCCTTGCGCCCGGCGTAGCTGACCTTGCCCCGGCCTGCACCCGACTCGCGCGCCAACCAGACCGCCACGTCCTCGCTGTTCAGCAGGCGCTTCTCGATCTCCAGCCAGACATGTTCCCCCTCATCTTCGGGCGTCGTTGCCGGCAATTCCTCAACCCGGAAATCTTCCGGGCATGCCTTGATCATCGCGGTCAGGGGCGGGTGCCAGGGGTAGGGTGTCGCGTTCATCTCGGGCTCCTGACTCATCGGGGGGATGCCGGCCGGGCAACATCGTCACGCACATAGACCGGCTGCGCGTCTTCAGGCGCCACCGCCTCGCCACGCTCCCAGGCATCCACTGCCAGCAGCGCAACCTCTTGCGCATCGGGCAACGCGTCGGCGTCCACCGCCTCGCTCGCCAGCCCCTGCGCGGCGGCCAGATCGGGGAAGGTGGCGAAGGCCGACCCCAGACCATAGCGCTCGCCCACCGGCCAGGCCACGACCAGGCTCTCCGGTGCGGCCACCTGCTCCGGCCCAAGGCCCACGCGCTCGCCCTGAACCGGACAAAGGCTCCAGTACACCTCCCCCATGCGAGCATCCAGCGCCGCAAGCACGGCCGCCGGCCGGCGATCATCGCGCAGCGCCTGTTGGGCCAGCGCCTGCAACGTGGAGACCGGAACCACCGGACGGTCCAGGGCGAAGGCAATCCCTTGCGCCACGCCCAGCCCCAGGCGTACACCGGTAAACGCCCCCGGCCCCCGTCCGACGGCCACGCCATCCAGACTGCTGCGCGGCACGTCCGCCTCGCGCAGCAATTGCTCGATCTGCCCCAGGATCAGCTCGCCATGCCGGCGCGCCGCGCGCTCGCGCACACAATGGATCTCGCCATCAAGATAAAGGGCTGCCGAACACTGTTCGGAAGCGGTCTCCAGTGCGATCAAGCGCATGTGTTGCGTCCCCGGGCCTGCTCGAGAAAACGCAGCGCGGCGGCCGGCTCCCGCGTACGGTGAAACGCCGGCAGGCTGGCCAGAAAGCGCCGGCCGTAGGATTTCCCGGTTAGCCGCGGATCACACAAGGCGAGGATGCCCGCATCCTCGGCGTCCCGAATCAGCCGCCCCGCGCCCTGTTTCAGCGCCAGCACGGCCTGCGGCAGGGTGAATTCCATGAACGGGGAACGCCCCTCCGCCTCCAGCGCGGACGCGCGCGCCTGCAGCACCGGGTCATTGGGCGCGGCAAACGGCAAACGATCAATGATCACCACCGACAGTGCCTCGCCGCGGATGTCGACGCCTTCCCAGAAACTGTGCGCCCCCAGCAGCCACGCATTGCCCGACTCGCGAAAACGCGCCAGCAGGTCGCCCCGCGGCTGCTCGCCCTGCACCAGCAGTTCGCGATCAGCCGGCAACTCTGCACGCAGGATCGCCGCCGCTTCCTGCAATGCGCGATGGCTGGTAAACAGGAAGAATCCGCCGCCCGGGTTGTCGCGCAGCAGCGGCCAGGCCCAGGCGATGCAGGTACGGGTATAGCCCGGGTCGTTCGGATTGGGCAGCGGCGGCTGTGGGTGGACCAGGCAGGCCTGATTGGGGAAATCGAACGGGCTGTCCAGGCGTTCGCTTACGACATCGGCCGGCAGGCCGAGTCGGCGCGCCGCATGGCCGAAGTCCTCGCCCACCGCCAGGGTGGCCGAGGTAAAAATCCACGCCGCCGGCCGCGCGGCGCGCCGCTGTGCCAGCGGCCGTGCCGCATCCAGCGGTGTCCGGTGCAGGATCAGGCTCTGGCTGAAACGCTCCGCCCAGGCCACCGTGTCCGGGGTCTCCTCGCGCCAGTCGCGCAGGCGTTCCAGCAACAGGGCGCTGCGCCCGCGCAGCTGCTCCAGGCCTGGTGCCCGTGCGGCCGCGGCCTCCAGCGCGTCGCCGACAAAACCGAGATTCGTATCCAGCCGATCCAGCAACGGATCGAGCTCGCCGCCGGGACTGACCGTATCCCAGCTGGAGCGGCCCTCCCAGGTGCGCGAGGCATCCAGCAGCTCGGCCACACTCGCCTCCAGCTCCGCGATGCGCTGGCGGATATCCAGCATCTCCGGGGCATGCTGTTCCTGCTCGCGCCGGGTGTCCCGTGCCAGTTCGCGCAACGCGCGCGTGCCGACCGCAATGCCAAAAAACGACCCGGCGATATCCGGCAGCTGATGAGCCTCGTCGACAATCACCGCGTCGACCTCCGGCAGGAGTTCGCCGAAGCCCTCTTCTTTCAGGGCCATATCCGCGAGCAGCAGGTGATGATTGACCACCACCACGTCGGCCTCCTGTGCCCGTTTGCGGGCCTGCACCACGAAGCAGTCGTTGTAGCTCGGGCATTCCCCTCCCAGGCAGTTGTCCACGGTCGAGGTGACCTGCGGCCACAACCTGGAGTCCTCCGCGAGGATCCCGGCCTGCCCCAGGTCGCCGGTAGGGCTTGTACGCGCAAACCGCTGCAGGGCCTCGATGACCGGCAACTGCTCGCGGCGCACGGGGCTGCCGGTCGCACCCCCGGCCTCGGCCGCGGCCAGTTCCAGGCGGTAGTGGCACAGATAGTTGGCGCGGCCCTTCAGCAGCGCAGCCCGCGGGCGGTATCCCAGGGCCTCGCAGACCACCGGCAGGTCGCGATCGAAGAGCTGATCCTGCAGGGTCTTGGTTCCGGTGGAGATCAGGGCACGCCGACGCGACTGCAGGATCGGCACGAGATATGCGAAGGTCTTGCCGACGCCGGTCGCCGCCTCGACCAGCAGGGCGGTGGGCGCAGTCGCCAGCGCCTCTTCGACCGCCACGGCCATGCGTTGCTGCGGCTCGCGCGGACGGAAGCCTGCGACCGCAGTGGCCAGGTCCCCGCCCGGGCTCAGGGCCCGTACCGCCGCCGACTCCACCGTTACCGCGTTCGACGAGTCAGACAATGTCGGCTTCCAGGCGGCGGATCGCCTCGCGGGCCTCGTCGGCCCCGGCCGCGTCGCCCTGCGCTTCGCGGGCCTTCAGGATCAGTCGCCAATTCTGCAGGGCCAGTTCGCGGTCCGCACCGTCCACCATCTGCAACGAACGACCGGCCAGCCGCTCGGCCTGCTGATAGCGCCCCTGTTCCATGCGCAGCGCGGCCATCTGGTGCCACAGCCCGGCATCCCGCGGCGCAATCCGCAAGGCGCGCTCCAGACGCTGCTCCGCGCGCGCGGTGTCCCCGGCCTGGCGCGCGGACTCGGCCTGCTGGGCCAGGTTCAGGGCCGCGGCGGGTGTCGCCGCGCGTTCCGGCTCACGGGGTTCGGCCCGATCTTCGCTGGGCGCTGCATCCTCGCCGGTGATATCCCCGTCGTCGGGCACCGGGGCACTCGCATCCCGGGGCGCCGGCGTCGCACAGGCGGCGAGCAGCGCGGCCAGCGCAACAGCACCCAGCCACTGCGCCGGGCGCCATGCCGAACCGGCGGGCAGCGCGACGCGAAACGGGGATCGTGCGGTACTGAACATCTTCACCGGAATAGCCTCTCGAACCAGCCTTGCGGGCTGGAATCACTGCGCAGATCACACTCGGCGCGTGTCTCGGGGCTCGAATTCTGCCAGAACGGCAGCCTCTTCACCGACTCGCAGGCGTGGTCATCGCTTTCCACACGCAACCCGGAGGCAAGATCGACCCCCTGATAGTCGATGCCGGGGTGGCCCTCCAGGCGCAGGGATTGCACCCCGATCCCCGCCATGATCTCCGCCCACACCGGCGCGGCGGACACGCCACCGGTCAGACCGGTAGGACGGTTATCGTCCATACCCAGCCAGACCACCGCCACGTGGCGATCATCAAAACCCGCAAACCAGCTGTCGCGAAAGTTGTTGGTGGTCCCGGTCTTCCCGGCCACGACCTCACCGTTCAGGCGCGCATTGATCCGGCTCCCAGTACCTTCCCGGGTCACGTCATGCAGCGCGTGGGTCAGCAAACGCACCGCACCATCCGACACCGCGCCCTGCAGGGACAGCCCGTAGTGCGAGAGCATCTCGTCGTCCTGATCCAGCACGTCGCGGATCACCCGGGTTTCGGTCGCATAGCCACCGTTCGCCAGGGCCTGATAGAGCCCGGCCACCTCCAGTGGCGAGAGCTCGATCGCACCCAGCGCCAGCGACGGCAACGGGGCCGGCGTGCGCTGCAGACCCAGCGTCTGCAGCAAGCTGACCACTTGCGAGATCCCAATATCTTCGGCCAGACGCACCGTAGCGATGTTGTAGGACTGCACCAGGGCCTCCCACGCGGTCACCGGCCCCCGGTGTTCGCGGTCGAAGTTGCGCGGTGTCCAGGGCTCGCCATGCGGCAGCTGCAGGGTCAGCGGGCTGTCGTCGAGGAGCGTCGCCAGGGTGTATCGGTTCGGGTTGGTCAGGGCCGCGAGGTACACGAACGGCTTGATCACCGAACCGACCTGCCGCTGGGCCTCCACCGCCCGGTTATAGCCGGGATAACGCGGGTTCCGATCCCCGACCACCGCCAGCACCTCCCCAGCCTGCGGGTCGGTCACGACGGCCGCGGCCTGCAAATCGTCCAGGACGGTCCCGCCCCCGCGACGCCGGACCAGGTCGTCCACGCCGCGTACCAGCCGTTCCTCGAGGCGCATCTGGACGACCGGGTCCATGGTGGTGAAGATCCGCAGGCCCTCGCTGCGCAGGTCCTCGTCCGCGTAATCCGTACGCAGCTCCCGGCGCACCAGATCCAGGAACGCCGGAAAGCGGCTGCGTCCTTCCGGCATGACCGGGGAAACATCCAGCGCCGTCGCCAGCGCCCGGTCCACCCGGTCGCGTTCGGCCAGCCCGGTCTCGGCCATCGCCTCCAGCACCCGGTCCCGGCGTTGCGTGGCACGCTGCGGATAACGTCGGGGGTCGTAGTAACTGGCCCCGCGCGCCAGCCCCACGAGCAGCGCCAGCTGGTCCAGCCGCAACTCGTTCAACGGGCGCTGATAGTAGAACTGCGCAGCCTGACCGAAGCCGTGGATCGCCCGCTCACCGGTCTGCCCCAGGAAGACCTCGTTCAGGTAGGCCTCGAGGATCTCCCGCTTGTCATACCGGTGCTCCAGCAGCAGAGCCATCACCGCTTCGTTCAGCTTGCGGGTCAGCGTCTGGTCACGGGTCAGGTAGAAATTCTTCACCAGCTGCTGGGTCAGGGTGCTGCCACCCTGCACCGTGCGTCCGGCCCGCAGGTTCGCGACCGCGGCCCGCCCGATGCCGACCGGGTCCACCCCCCGATGGGACATGAAGCGGCGGTCCTCGATCGCCAGCAAGGCCCCGATCAGCTCGCGCGGGACCTCGTCGATATCGACCAGGATACGGTCCTCCCCGTGGGTCGGATAGATACTCCCGATCAGCAGCGGCTCCACTCGCATCAGGTCCACATTGCGCCCACTGGACTGCTCGGCGACCGACTCCACGCGGCCCTCGGACAGGCGCACCCGCACCGAATGCGCCGGCTCCCGACCGTCGCCAAAGGTGAACGGCCGGGTGGTCAGGCGCGCGCTACTGCCTTCGATGCGGAACTCGCCGGGCCCGGCGCCATCCGGGGTCTGGCGATAATTCAGGGTGCGCAGCTCGGTCTCCAGCGCATCCGTGGTCAACGGCCGCCCCGCATAGAGCTCCAGGGGCCGCGCATACACCCGCGCCGGCAGCGCCCAACGCTGCCCCTCGAACCGTTCACGAATCTCGCGGTCCAGTTGATGCACATAGATGCCACCCACCGTAAGGCCGGCGAGCAGCAGCCCCGCCAGGGTCCAGCTGCCCGCACCGAACAGGCGCCGGAGTCGGCCCCTTCGGGGCGCGCTTCGCTTGCGGGAACGTGTAGTGGCTTTTCGCGGCATGGCGTGTGATGGGCGAGGTGACCGAAACGGCAGCAATGGTAACCTGATGCGTAAGCGAAAACGGGTGCATGGCCGGCGATTCCGGGAAAAAGACCCGGCTCCCGATGCCCAACACCCCCATGGCCTACTGCGGAGCCCCGATGACCGAACTGGAACAGCACCACAAGCGCCTGCACCAACTGGTCGCGGACCGCGGATTTCCCGCCCCGGTGCCGGATGCCAACACCGTGCGCACCATCGAAACCCACATCTCCACGGTCATCCTCGCGGGTGAGGACGCCTACAAGTTCAAGAAGCCGCTGAACCTCGGTTTCCTCGACTTTTCCACCCTCGATGCTCGCCAGCACTACTGCGAGACCGAGCTGGAGGTCAATCGCCGTCTGGCACCCCAGATCTACCTGGAGGTTGCCACCCTCAATGGCGACGATGCCCACCCCGTCATCAACGGCGAGGGCCCCATCCTCGACTACGCCGTGCATATGCGCCGGTTCGACCGCAAACGGCAGCTGGACCACCTTCTGGACAAGGGCCAACTGCCCGCCGCCGCCATGGATGCACTGGGGCACTACATCGCCGCCTTCCACGAACGCACCGAACGCACCGATGCGCAGTCCGAGTACGGCACCGCAGAGGCCGCCACCCAACCGATGCTGGACAACTTTCCGGCCCTGAACGAGACCGTTCGTGGTGCGTCGGACCGGGCACGCCTGGAACGGCTGGAACAGTGGACGCGATCGGAAATCAGTCGATTGAAGGCTACACTTGAAGCTCGGCATGACGAGGGCTTCGTGCGCCATGGCCATGGCGACCTGCACCTGGGCAACCTGGTTTATGTCGATGACGAGAACGGCGAGGAAGTGCCGGTCGCCTTTGACGCGATCGAGTTTGACCCCGCCCTGCGCTGGATCGACGTGATCTCCGAGATCGCCTTTACCACCATGGATCTTCTGGCCCGTCAGTCGCGCGCCCACGCCTGGCGGCTACTCAATGCCTACCTGGACGGGCGCGAAGACTTCGACGGTCTCGCGCTCCTGCCGTTGTACCAGGTCTACCGTGCGCTGATCCGGGCCAAGGTCCAGGGCATTCACGGGGCCGAGGCGCAGCTCCCTTCCGACGAACAGGCGGCCCACCAGGCGGAGATGGGCCGCTATCTAGCGCTCGCGGAGCGCCTGACCGAACCTGGATCCCCCCGCCTGATCCTGATGCATGGCGTCTCCGGCAGCGGCAAGACCGTGATCAGCACACAGATCATCGAAGCCCTGGGCGCCGTGCGCCTGCGCTCGGATATCGAACGCAAACGCCTGTCCGACGCCGTCTCCTACAGTGCCGACGCCCGGGCCCAGATCTACGGCCATCTGCGCGAGCGCGCCCAACGCCTGCTAGCGCTCGGCCTGACCGTGGTGGTCGACGCCACCTTCCTGACCCAGGACCAGCGCGCCCCGTTCCAGCGTCTGGCACTGGAGCAGGCGGCCGGCTTTGCGGTGGTTGCCTGTCGCGCCCGGGACGAAGTGCTGCGCGAACGACTCGAGGCCCGCACCCGTGCGGGCCGTGATGCCTCAGATGCCGGCGTCGAGGTGATGGAACAGCAACAGCCGCAGCAGGAATGGCCCGCCCCCGAGGAGGGCCGCATCGAGGTGGCCCCGGAGGCACCGCTGGATCCGGACGCGCTCGCCCGCCAATTGCTGCAACCCGTCGCAAGCTGAGCGACCGCGTACAATCAGCGATAGACAGACCCCGGATACTCCGTCAACTTCGAGACACAGGAACTGGCACGCTCGCCCTCGAGCCCGGAACCCGACCAGGAAACCGCAGGAGCCCCCATGCATCATCACCGCCCCGGTGCGCTCGACCGAATCCGCCGCACCCTCACGCCCATTGCTGTCGGCGGATTGCTGGCCATCGGCTCCACCGCCCAGGCCGATGCCCTGCTGCACTACGTCGACGACGAAGGACTGGAGAGCCAGATCCTGGTGCGCGGCGACATCGTGCGCATGGAGCTCAACGAATCCATCAGCGGCACCTCCGGCTACATGCTCTTCGACGCCAGAACCGATCAGCTGACGGTCGTGGACGACACGGAACAGACCTACACCCCGCTGACTCGCGAGGTGATGGACCAGCAGATGCGCGCCATGACCGACATGGTCAGCGACCTGCGCCGGCAAATGGAGCAGCTCCCGCCCGAGGTGCGCCAGCAGCTCGAGGAGCAGCTGGGCATCGGGGCGGAAGGTTTCGATGCCGAGATCGACACCCGCGCCACCGGCGAACAACGCGAAATCGGGGACTTCGTCTGCGACGATTACGAGGTGCTGATCGACGGCCAGGTGCAAAGCACGGTCTGCGTAACGGAGCCGGATACCCTGGGTCTGGGCAGCGCGGATTTCGCGACCCTGGGCGCCTTGATGGATCGCCTGTACGAGCTGTCCCTGAGCGCCCTTGAGGCCGGCGGGCCGATGGCCTCGCAGATGGGTGCCTCCTTGCTGCCGCGCGTCGACGGCATCCCGCTGCAGGTCAGCGAAAAGGGCGGCGTGACCACGCGGCTTGCCGGCATCTCCACCGACGCCCTCAGCGCCGCACTCTTCAGCGTCCCCGACAGCTATGCCGAACGCGATCTTTTCTGACACCTGGCGCCGACGGCTGCCGCTTGCCCTGGCCGGCCCCGGGCTTCTGCTGCTTGCGGCCTGCAGTGCGGGCCCCGAACCCCGCGGAGGGGACACCGCGCCCGTTGCCACACCCGAAGGCCTTGCGGACGGCCCAATGAGCCCCACGCCCGAGGCTGGCCTGGAACGCTCCGAAGTCGTGCTGACCGCCCTCGGTCACCTCGATACCCCGTACCAGTACGGCGGGCACCGATGCCACCGGGCTGGACTGCTCGGCCCTCGTCCAGCGGGCCTACCGCGAGGCCGGGCGCGCCGTCCCGCGCACGACACGCGACCAGGCCCGCGCCGCGACCCGGCGCGAGGGACCGCCCACCCCGGGTGACGTGGTGTTCTTCGCCATTAACGGGAATCAAATCGACCACGTCGGGGTCTACGTGGGAGACGGCCGCTTCGTGCATGCGCCCAGCGCACGGGGTCAGGTTCGCATCGAGCATCTGGACAACCCGTACTGGGCGCCCCGAACCCGCTTTGCCGGTCATTTCTTCAACTGACCGCGATCAGAGCACGCCCGTCGTCGCCGGATCCACCGCTGACGGCGCGCATACAACCCCATCCTGGCCAGGCCTGGAATCACAATAGAGGAAGGAACCATGAAAACACTCACCGGTATTTCGCGCACCCTGCGCCACTCCGCCCTGGCGATCGGCCTGGGCCTCGGTCTCGCCGTTGGCGGCACCGCCAGCGCCTATGAGACGTTCATGGAGACCGACGAACGCGTCATCTTCACGACCGAAGGCGAATACGACTTCTACTTCGAGATGGTCGAAGAGGCCATCGCCGCTGAAGGCCTGGTCATCAACAACGTCGGCTACATCGCCAACATGCTGGACCGCACCGGTGGACAGGAAAGCGGCGAAGGCATCTACCTCAACGGGCAATCGGTCGACTTCTGCAGCGCCACCTACTCGCGCGCGACCATGGAGGCCGATCCGCACAACATGCTCTTCTGCCCCTACATCATCACGGTCTACGAGCTCTCCGAGGAACCGGGCACAATCTACATGGGCTACACGCCGGTTCCCGAGGTCGGCGACACGGACTCGAAGGAAAGCCTGCGCGCCGTGAACGAACTGGTCGAGCGCATCATCAAGGAAGCCCTCGCCTTCTGATCCCAGGGACCATTGTCGCAACGAAAAATGCCCGGCAGCCTTGCGGCCCCGGGCATTTTTATGCCCCCTGTCCTACATGGCTAGGACAGGGTGATTCGGACAGGCGTGAACCGGGTCAGGGCGTCTGATCCTCTTCCGCCCCTTCCTTCTTCACCGGCAGCAGGACCTGACGGTCGACACCCAGCATCAACGCCGCGGTCGCCGCGATGAAGATGGACGAGTACGTCCCCACGACCACCCCGATGATCAGCGCAATCGAGAAGTTCTGCAGGGCCGCCCCACCCAGGAAGGCGAGCGAGAGCAACACCAGCAGGGTGGTCATGCTGGTCACGATGGTCCGCGCCAGGGTCTTGTTCACCGCATTGTTCATCACCTGTTCCGTGCTCTGCTTGCGCAGCACACGGAAGTTCTCGCGTATTCGGTCGTACACCACGATGGTGTCATTCAGCGAGTAGCCAATCACCGCCAGCACGGCGGCGAGCACCCCCAGGTCGAACTCCATCTGCAGCAGCGAGAAGATCCCCAGCGTGATCAGCACGTCGTGCACCAGCGCCAGCACCGATCCAATGGAGAAGCGCCACTCGAAACGCACTGCCACATAGATCAGGATGCCGGCCAGCGCATAGATCATCGCCAGACCGCCCTGCTCGCGCAGCTCCTCGCCGACGGCCGGACCGACGAACTCCACCCGACGAAGATCCGGATCGTCCGGCCCGCCATCCCGAAGAGCATTCAACACCCGGTTGGACAACATCGCCGGGTTGTCGTCGTCTTCGCTTGGCGGCAGGCGAATCAGGACATCGCGCGAGGTGCCGAAGGTCTGCACCTGCGCCCCCGCATAGCCGCCCGCCGACAGGGTCTCGCGGATCGTATCCAGCTCCACCGCTTCGGGGTAGCCCACTTCCACCAGGGTCCCCCCGGTGAAGTCGATCCCGAAGTTCAGCCCGCGGGTGGCCAGCAGCGCCACCGAGATAATGATCAGGACCAGCGAGATCGCGATCGTGATCTTGCGCTTGCCGAGGAAATCGATGTTCGATTCAGCGAAATTCAGATGCGGAAGCATAGTTTTCTCCGCGCTCAGATGGCCAGGCGCGTCAGCCGACGCTGGCGCCCGTAGGTCAGATTGACGATTGCGCGGGTCACGATGATCGCGGTGAACATCGACGCGATGATCCCGATCGACAACGTGATGGCAAAGCCCTTGATCGGCCCGGTACCGAACAGGAACAGCACCAGCGCCGCGATCAGCGTGGTCACGTTGGCATCCGCGATGGTGGTGAACGCTCGGTCATAGCCCGACGAAATGGCCGCCTGGGGTGACAGTCCGTTGCGGATCTCCTCGCGTATGCGCTCAAAGATCAGCACGTTGGCGTCCACCGCCATGCCGACGGTCAGCACGATCCCCGCAATCCCCGGCAGGGTCAGGGTCGCCTGCAGCATCGACAAAACCGAGACGATGAAGATCAGGTTCAGTGCCAGCGCCACGTTCGCGATCAGTCCAAAGGCGCGGTAGTAGAGGATCATGAAGATCATCACGAGGATGAATCCGATCACCACCGACTGCATGCCGCGATCGATGTTCTCCTGGCCCAGGCTCGGACCCACCGTGCGTTCCTCGACAATCGACATCGGCGCGGCCAGCGCACCGGCGCGCAGCAGCAGCGCGAGGTTGCGCGCCTCACGCGTGGTATCCAGACCCGAGATCTGGAAGCGTCGGCCCAGCGGCTCGTTGATGCGCGCAACGTTGATGACCTCCTCGCTGCGCGAGGTACGCATGACCTGCTCGCCGTCTTCCTCCACCGTCTCGGTGGTCGTCTCGATGAACACCGACGCCATCAGGCGGCCCACGTTATCCGAGGTCACCCGCGAGAAGATGCGCGCCCCCTGGCCATCGAGATTGATGAACACGGCCGGGCCGCCACTATCCTGGGCAATCCCGGAAGAGGCGTCGGTAATATAGTCACCGGTGAGCATCACCTGGCGCTGCAGCAGCACCGGGGTCCCGTCACGCTCGCGGTACAGACGCGTCCCGGACGGTGCGCGGCCAGATTCAGCGGCCTCCATCGGGTCACCGGCCTCGGAGACCAGGCGGAACTCCAGCGTGGCGGTCGCGCCGAGCACTTCCTTGGCCCGCGCAGTGTCCTGCACGCCGGGGAGCTGAACCACGATCCGGTGCTCGCCCTGCTGGGCAATGATCGGCTCGGCCACGCCCAGCTCATCCACGCGCGAGCGCAGGGTAGAGATGTTCTGCTGCAGGGCCTGACGGCGCAGCTCGGTCAGGTGGTCATCGCTCAGGGTGCCCACCATGCGGGTGGTGTCGCCGCTACCGCGGATCTCCCATTCCAGCTCGCCGCGATATTCACGGGTCAGCCAGCTCTCGGCTGCCGCGAGGTTTTCCTCGTCCGCGAACATGACGGTCAGGTCACTGGAACTGCGCTCGATCGTGTCGAACGTCAGACGCTCGTCGCGCATCCTGCCGCGCAGCTCGTTGGAGTAGCGTTCCATCGCCGTTCCGATCACGGCATCCAGATCCACCTCCATCAGGAAGTGCACCCCGCCGCGCAGGTCCAGACCCAGTGCCATCGGCTGACCGTTGATCGCGCGCAGCCAGTTCGGCGTCGCCGGGGCCAGATTCAGGGCGACGGTGTGGTTGTCATCCAGGGCATTGCGCAGGATCTCCGCGGCGAGCGACTGCTCGTCGCTGGTCTCGAAGCGCAGGAGTAGCTGCCCGTCGTCCTGCTCCTCCACCTGTTTCGGCGTCACGCCCTGGGCACCCAGGATGGTGCCCATCAGGTCACGGATGTTCCCGTCGATCTCGCCGGTGACCGGATTGCCGATCTGCACCGACGGGTCTTCCGGGAACAGGTTGGGCGCGGCATACAGCCCCGCGCCCAGAACGACCACGACGATCAGGGCGTACAGCCACGCCGGATAGGAATTGCGCATATCAAAAACCCTGGAGGGCGTTTAGAGATCTTTCAGCGTGCCCTTGGGCATCACGGAGGCGACCGACTGCTTCTGTACCGCCACGTTCACGCCGTCGGCAATGTCGACCTTGATGAAGTCGTCGCTGACTTCGGTAATCTTGCCGGCCACACCGCCGTTGGTGACGATCTCGTCGCCCTTGGACAGGGCCTCGACCATGGAGCGGTGCTCCTTGGCGCGCTTGCTCTGCGGGCGGATGATCAGGAAGTACATGATCGCAAAGAAAATAACGATCATGATCAGGAACTCGATCATGCCGCCGCCGGCCGCTCCACCTTCCTGGGCATGCGCTGCAGAAATCAGAAAGTCCATCGAAACACTCCGTCTTCGGTTCAGATTCGGACGCCACCGGGGAGCTCGGGCCACACCCGGCGAGCGAAAAAAATACCGCGCGGATTATGGCACAGGCGGGATCGCCATGCCGCGTCGGCCGTAGAAATCGGCCACGAACTCGCTCAGCGCGCCGGCCGCGATCGCCTCGCGCAATCCGCGCATCAAATCCTGGTAGTAATGGAGGTTGTGGGTCGTCGCCAGGCGCGAACCGAGGATCTCGTTGCACTTGTCCAGGTGCTTCAGATACGCCCGCGAATAGTGACGACAGGTGTAGCACCCGCATTCCGGATCGACCGGGCCGACATCGTCGCGGAAGCGCGCATTGCGAATGCGCAGCACGCCCTCGCGGGTATAGAGGAACCCGTTGCGGGCGTTGCGGGTCGGCATCACGCAGTCGAACATGTCCACGCCGCGTCGCACGGCCTCGACGATGTCCTCCGGCCGGCCCACCCCCATCAAGTAACGCGGACGATCCTGCGGCAGCAGCGGCAGGGTGGCATCCAGCGTCTGCAGGCGCTCGTCCTCCGGTTCGCCCACCGACAGCCCGCCGATCGCGTAACCGTCAAAGCCGATCGCCTGTAGCCCCTCGGCCGACTCCCGCCGCAGGTCCGGGTACATCCCGCCCTGCACGATGCCGAACAACGCCGCCGGGTTGTCACCGTGTGCCGTGCGCGAACGTGCTGCCCAGCGCAGTGACAGCTCCATCGACTGGCGCGCCTCGTCCGCGGTGGCCGGGTATGGCGTGCACTCGTCAAAGATCATCACGATGTCCGAGCCCAGCTCGCGCTGCACCTGCATCGAGGACTCCGGCGTCATCAGCACCTTCGAGCCATCCACCGGTGACTGGAAACGCACACCTTCCTCGCTGATCTTGCGCATCTCCGCAAGCGAGAAGACCTGGAATCCGCCGGAATCGGTCAGGATCGGGCCCTCCCAGTGCATGAAATCGTGCAGATCGCCATGCGCCCGGATCACCTCCGTGCCCGGGCGCAGCATCAGGTGGAAGGTGTTACCGAGAATGATCTCTGCGCCCAGCTCACGCAGCTCCTCCGGCGTCATCGCCTTGACCGTGCCGTAGGTTCCCACCGGCATGAAGGCCGGGGTCTCCACCGTCCCGCGCGGGAAGTGCAGACGGCCGCGGCGCGCCGCGCCATCGGCGGCCAGATTCTCAAACTCCATCGGACTCTCCCGCGGCGGTGGTCATACTCGGGGGCAGATCATCGCCCTGCCCCGGCGCCAGCCACATCGCGTCGCCGTAACTGAAAAACCGGTAGCGCTGCGCCACCGCGTGGGCATACGCATCCAGGATCCGGCGATAGCCGGCAAATGCCGCCACCAGCATCAACAGCGTGCTCTGCGGCAAATGAAAATTGGTCACCATCCGGTCCACCACCCGAAATCGATCCCCCGGCTGGATGAATAGCCGCGTCTCGCCCTGGAACGGCGCCAGTTCCCCCCCAGCGGCCGCGGTCTCCAGCGAGCGCACGCAGGTCGTACCGACCGCGACCACACGCCCGCCACGCGCCTTGCAGGCCGCTACCGCCGCGCAGGCCTCGGGGGACACCTCCAACCACTCCGCATGCATCTCATGCGCCGAAGTGTCCTCGACCTTCACCGGCTGGAAGGTCCCCGCCCCGACGTGCAGGGTCACCGTCGCGGTCTCCACCCCCGCCGAGCGCAGGCGCCCCAGCAGGGCATCATCGAAATGCAGGCCTGCCGTGGGGGCAGCAACCGCACCCTCGCGCGCCGCGAACACGGTCTGGTAGCGATCGGCATCATGCGCCTCGTCGGCGCGCTCGATATAGGGCGGCAGGGGGATGTGTCCATGCTCGCGCAACAACGCGAGCACATCGTCGGCATCAACCAGGGCCAGGCGGAAGAACGGGCCCTCGCGGCCGGTCACTTCGACGGTAAAGGCATCCGCCAGGCGTAGCCGGGCCCCGACCTTCGGCGCCCGGCTGGCGCGGACCATCGCCAGCACTTGGCCGGGCGACTCGATTCGTTCGACCAGAACCTCCACCTGTCCCCCGCTCTCCTTGCGCCCGAAGACACGCGCCGGAATCACCCGGGTATCGTTCAGCACCAGCAGGTCACCCGGCCGCAGAAGATCCTCGATCTCTGCAAAGCGCGCGTCCCGCGGGCGCTCTTCCTCCAGGACCAACAGACGCGAACCCGCCCGGTCCGGTAGCGGATACTGTGCAATCAGCTCCGGCGGGAGCTCGTAATCGAAATCGGCAACACGCATGGCGCGCGATCCTACCACGCACCACTCGACGCGGCGCGGAGTGCGGAAGATCGCTCTGCCCCGTTTGTGCCGCAGAGAACCTGCGCTACACTACGGCCCCACAAGCCGGGATGGCGGAACTGGTAGACGCGCCGGATTCAAAATCCGGTTCTGGCAACAGAGTGCGAGTTCGATTCTCGCTCCCGGCACCAAATTTTCTCGGGCCTGCCGCCAGGCCCAAACCCCAGGGAAGCATCCAATGATGCGCCCCTGGCACCAGGCCGGTGTAGCTCAGTTGGTAGAGCATCTGATTTGTAATCAGAGGGTCGCAGGTTCGACTCCTGTCGCCGGCTCCATTTTTTCAGTTAGTTAATCAGACTCCGTGAATGAGCCCCGCTGGCACACATCAAGCTGTTAGCGTTCTGGCTGCCCGGCCTTTGACTTCCCCGGATCAGGTCCACGCATGACAAGAGCTCTCCGCGACACCCGGGGCGGTTCAACGTGCTGCTAGGTCCAGACGCCACCATTAAAAAGGGCCAGCCCGAAGACTGACCCTTTCTTCAAACCCGCGAGACCATCCGCCTCCTAGCGGAAGATGCTCTCATGACGCGTTTCCGTCATCTGCGGGGCGTCGGCCGGACAGACCGCTTCTGGATCGATCCGCGCAGCCTCGTCCACGAGGCCGAGGTCCTCCGCAGTCGGCATGTCGCCACGTGACACATCCAGGTACTCCAGCAGGCGACCCAGCCCGTTCAGGGCACGAGCCTTGGCGATCTCCATGTCATGCTGCGCATTTACGTGAGCACGACTCGCCTCGAAGTATTCGTTCTCGGTATCCAGCAGATCCAGCAGGCTTCGCTGCCCGATGCCGAACTGCTGACGATATGCCGTGCGAACACGATCGGAAGAGTCCCGATGCTGACGCAGAAAACGCAGCTGACTCTCGAGCGAACGGATATCGTTATACGCCACGGAAACCGTCTGGCGCACATTGCGGCACACCCCTTCCTGCTGATCGCGCGCCTGATTGAATTCTTCGGTGAACTGGCGAACACGCGCCTGATCCGCCCCGCCGCGGAAGAGGTTAAAGGACATCACGACCAACGCGGAAGTGTCGCGAATACGGGTATCATCGCGCTCCAGGATGTCGTTTTCATAGGCGTGACGCAGCTGAAGATCGACCCGCGGATGGAACGCAGAGCGTGCGACATTGCGCTGCTGCTGGGCGGCCTCCATGTTGCGCAGCGAGGCGAACATCGCCGGGTTGTTGGTGATCGCCTCGGTCAGGGCCTCCTGCGCCGTGGCTGGAATCGGCTCGTCGGAGAACGTCCCCACGAGATCCACACGTTCGTCTGCAGGCATCTGCCCGACCACGCGGTAGTAACGCGCGTTGACGTCGTGAAGGTTTTGCCGCTCGGTCAGCAGATTCGACTCCGCCAGGGCCAAACGGCCAGAGGCCTGTTCGAGATCCACACCCCGGCCAACACCCCGATCGGTCTGATCCACGATTTGATCGTAGACGTCCTTGTGGGCGTCGTAGTTTTCCTGCGCAAGCTCAACCAGGGCGCGCTGGCGTTGCACATCCGCAAAGGCCCGCACCGCTTCCAGCGCGGTCTCCTCGGTCGATTCACGCAGCTCGAAGTAGCGCACGCGCTGGATCTCGCCCAGACGCCCAACCTCGCTGGCCGTTTCGAAGCCGTCATACAGCATCTGCGTCAGCGTGATGTCTACCCCGCGCGGGTTGCGCGAGAAGTTGTTGAAGTTGTCGTTATTGGACCGCTGGCTCTGGTACCCAGCACGGGCGTTCAGATCGATCTCGGGCATAAACCGGCCACGCGCCCCGGTCTGCTCCTCGCCCGCCGCACGAAATGCGTGCCAGCGTGACTGTACGTCCGGGTTGGAAAGCACCGCTTCCATCGCGGCGTCCCGCAGCGGTTCTGGCGGCTCGGCCTGTGCTGTCCCGCCGACGACCATCGCTACGGCTGCTGTCAGTGCCAGCAAGGTTCCCTTGCCGGCCGTAAACCCAAATCCATTCACCATGATGTGTCCCCCCCACATGTCACTTGAAAGTTCACCCATTGGTTCGCGGGCAAACGCGCTTCACTACTCGAACAAACTACTTGCAAAAAAGTCTTCAGGCTATGGGCTGCTCTTTCGCTGCGCAAACAGAAGCAAAGATCCCACCTAACGCTTGGCAAACGCCTGAAAGCCCCGCGGACCACCACCTTCAACTCGTGTAGCCCGTCTGTTTCTGGCTTTCCCGGCTTACGTGGCCCATCATTTGCCTAACAGCGCCATTCTCAGCCACCGGAGGGCACGCCAACGTGCTCCGCTCTCGTGCCCGCAATTCGCCGCTCGTAATCAAGCACCTGGCCTTTGCTCTGGTTCTGGCGATGTCGGCATGGGTCTTGGGCACCCCACAAGCGGGGCTTGATGACCTGGCGCAACTCGAAGAGGTCGCGGCCATCCGCTACGGTCCCGAGGCCGCCGAACGGGTCCGGCAGTGGCGCAACCTGCTCGAGGAATTAGCCGGCGAAGACGAACGGGTGCAAGTCGCGCGGGTGAACGAGTTTTTCAATCGCATGCTTCGCTACCAGGATGACCAGATCACCTGGGGCCAGGAGGATTTCTGGGCGACCCCGCTGGAAGCCATGGACAAGGGCGCCGCCGACTGCGAAGACTTCAGCATTGCCAAGTACGTGAGTCTGCGCAAACTGGGAATTCCGGATGAGCGCCTTCGCCTTTTCTACGTGCGGGCGCGTATGGGTGGGCCGGGCAGCAACATCAGTCAGGCGCACATGGTGCTCGGGTACTTCACGGACCCCCGCGGCGAGCCCGAAGTGCTAGACAACCTGATCACCCGCGTCGAACGCGCCTCGCAGCGCGACGATCTCACGCCTATTTTCTCGTTCAATAGCCAGGGCCTGTGGCCCGATGGAACCACCCAGTCCGCAGGCGACCCCACCGCCCGCCTGTCCAGGTGGCGCCGAGTCCTGGACCAACTGGATGAGTATGGCCTGGACCTCAACCAACCGATCACCCCGACCCCATAAACAAGGGCGCAGCCATGACACTGAGAAAACAACTCTGGGTTGCCATCGCAATCATCATGTTGCTCGCACTGCTGGTAAGCATCGTGGCGAGCACCCTTTCGGCGCGCAACTACCTGGCCCAGCAGCTCCTGACCAAGAACATCGACAATGCAGCCTCGCTGGCACTGTCGCTGTCCCAGCTGCCCAAGGACGATACGACCGTTGAATTGCAGATTGCCTCCCAGTTCGATACCGGCCACTACCGCCATATCCGGCTCGAGGATCCCACGGGCGATCTCATGCTGGAACGACGCAATCCCGAAGCGCCTCGGGGTGTCCCGATGTGGTTCATCGACACCCTGAACTTCGATGTCCGCCCCGGAGTGGCACAGGTGTCCGACGGCTGGTCGTCCTTTGGCACGCTGATCGTCGAGAGCCAGACCAATTACGCATACGAAGAACTCTGGGCCGGCACCCTTCGATTGACTGCAATCTTCACGGTGGGGCTCCTGGTCATCGGTCTACTGGGGTCGTTCCTGCTCGGACGACTCATCCAGCCCCTCCGGCAAGTCGTGGAGCAGGCCGAAGCGGTAGGTGCACGCCGCTTCATCACCACCCCGGAACCGCGCACATGGGAATTCCGCGCCCTGGTACGCGCGATGAACCAACTGACCGAGCATGTCCGCGCCATGCTCGTTGAAGAGTCGAGACGACTGGAACGCCTGAAGACCCGACTGCAGCACGATGACGTGACGGGCCTGCTGGCCCGGGAGCCCTTTCTCGCCCGCCTGCAGGCCACGCTGGATAACCGACATGCCGGCTCCTCCGGCAGCCTCGTGGTGCTCCGCATCCACGACCTGGCCACGATCAACCAGATCGTCGGCCACCAGAACCTCGATGCGCTGCTCGCGCGAATCGCGAAGGTCATGGAACAGGCCGTCGCCCATACCGAGTATGGTGCCGCCGGACGGCTCAACGGCTCCGACATCGCGGTCTTTGGTGACAGTATCGCGGACAGTCACCGCTTCGCGCAGTCCCTTCTGGGCGGCGTTCGGGATACGCTCGGCGACGACGCACCCGACGCCCTGACGCTTCATGTTGCCGCGACGCTCTACCATCCCGAAGACACCACCGGGGAGGTTCTTGCGCGAGCGGATCTCGCTTTGGCGCGGGCGGAACTGGAGCCCGGCGATGCAGTCGCCCACGAGCCCCATGCCGCCCTTCCCTATTCGGATCAGCATCAATGGCGGGCGGCCATCACCGACGCGCTTGACCAGCACGGGGTGGAGCTGGGTCGGTTTCCAGTGATCGATGCCGACCAACAGCTGATGCATCACGAAGCGCCGATGCGCCTGTTACTCGACGGCGAACTGCGACCCGCGGGCTATTTCATGCCCTGGGCGGTGCGCCTCGATCTGATCCGCCGGCTCGACGACGCCGTCCTGGAACGGGCCTTGTCCCGGCTGCAATCGCCCGACGAACGCCTGGCCATCAACCTCTCGGTGGACAGCCTGCGTGACACCCACTTCCGTCAGGCCCTCGAGGCCCGGTTGCAACTGGACCCCCGAGCGGCGGGACGCCTGTGGGTCGAGTTCCCGGCTCGTGGTGCACTCGCACACCCTGCGGAACTGCGCGATCTCTGCCGCATCGCGCGCCTGACGGGGTTCACCGTGGGGCTCGAGCACGCGGGACCGGAAGCCTTTCAGGCGCACGACCTGACCACCTTTGGCCTCCATTACGTCAAACTGCAGGCTTCCCTGACCCACGGCGTGCATCGCTCCAGCGAGACCCAGGCCCTCATACGCGGGCTTTGCACCCTGGCGCACTCCATCGGGATCCTTGTGATCGCCGAAGGCTGTGACAGCAGCGACGACATCGATCCACTGATGGATGCCGGCATCGATGCCATCACGGGTAGCGCGGTCCGGGAGCCGACGCGTTAGGGCATCGTGCCGGATCGCAGGCGTCTGCATGGTCACCCGTGCACGGAGCCAACTGTCCGACCGGCCCCAGGCCGGAACGACTGTCCGCTACTCGCCCAGCACGAACCCTCCTCCCGATTAGCAACGAGAGTCAGCTAGGCCCAAGGACCGTGCGGGCCAGGGTCGAGCTCGCGTCTCCAGCGGCCCCCTGTTTCGTCATCCCGGAAACCGCGTAGCGGTTATCCGGGATCTCCGCGCTTGGGGTTGCCCCGACGGGGGAGATCCCGGCTCTTCGCTTCGCTCCGGCCGGGATGACTGTGCAGGGGTAAGGGGCCTCAGGAGGGTGACATTCCCAAGAAGGCCTGACTCAAAGTGGCCCGGAACGGTCCATGCACGTCCCCGAATGAGCCCCGCCACTGGCTGATCCTCGTTTCTAATCCGGACTTCACTTGCTCGGAGATTCCATTCCGGAAAAGAAAAAGGCCCGGGCCGCATCGCGGCGCCGGGCCCTTGATCCCGATGGTAGGGACCGCTACTGATCGATGGAGAGATGCCCGTTTTCGATCAGGGTTTGGATAAAGTCGTACGACGAGTCGAAGCCATTCATGCTGATCCCTTCCAGCGTGATGGCGTAATCGGCACCGCCCGTGTCACTCCCCAGCATGCCGCCCGAGCTGATGTGCAGCACGGTATCCTCGCCCTGCGCTTCCGCCATCAGGTACTGGTCGATCGTCTCCTGGCTCGCGCTGGACAGGAGCTCACCGAGCGTGATCTGGGCACCGGGATCGTTGCTCTCCAGGCTGAAGCCCTGGATCACGAAGCGTGCTGGATCCTCCATGCTGCCTTCACCACCCTGCGACACGACAAAGATCTCCTGATCCGAATCGACCGTCAGGAAATTCGCCCCGAAGTCATCGGCTTCACCGAGGGCATCGACCACTTCCGCGGCAAGCGCCTCTTCGCCACCCGCGGGATAGAACTCCGCATCCTCGCCCTGACCCACCTGCACCGAAAGGTCGACTGGCTTCACCGCGAACGCGCTTTCGTCCCCACTGGCTCCAGGACCCGTGCTCCCACCCTGGAATGCAATAAAGGAGAACGTCTCGCCACCGAGCTCCAGGAAGCCGTTCTCGTTCACATCGCTTGCCAGATCACGGGCATCACCGATCCGGACACCCTCGGCGTCGTACAGGTGATAGGAACCGCCGTTAATGGCGCCCTGGATCTGGAACACGGCCGTATCGGCCGGGCTGACCAGCGTAAAGAGCAGGGCCTCGCCGAACTCGATCGCGTTGGGGTCATCCGAAGCCCCCTGATGGTCGATCGCGAAAAATCCATCCTGATGCGAGACGGCTGCACTCTGCGAGCCGGTCTCCTTCAGGTTGTTCGCATTCGCCATCGTGCCCTGAACGTCACTGCCGCCAACCGTGTGGGCAGAAGCCAGCAGATCCGGAACCGGTTCCGGCGGCTCTTCGCCACTCGGCTCGGGCACGGGAGCCACGCCACTACCGGTATCCACGAGATCGTCCATCCCGGACAGGACCACCGTGCCCTCGATCGTTACATTCAGCTGATTGCCATCCACCAGGCCGGCGCGAATCGCAGCGGCTCCGGCCTCGGTCAGAACCACCACCCAGTTACCCGATCCGTCCTGGGCCAGCGCCAGGTAGGCTGTATCCCCACCCACGATGCTGTAGGCGATCGCCCCGGCCAGTGATGGGTCCAACCCGTCCAGATTCAGGACGTGTGACACATCGAAAACCACGTCACCCGCAGCGGCGTCATTCGCATCTTCGTAGCCGTACCCCGCTGTCACCGAAACGGATACCGCAAGCGTCGGGTTCGCAACAGGGGGCGGATCCACGGGCGGCGGGTCGACAGGCGGCGGTTCCACCGGAGGGGGATCTACCGATGGATCGGTCGGTGGCGTACCGGGCGGAATGCCCGTCTCGACCGCTTCGCCCCCGGGGACGGCTACCGTCTCGCCCAAGGCATCCGGCCGATCGAAAGCGTTCACCGGGAAGGTGTAGTTAATCGGCTCCACAGGCTCGCTAATGCGCGCGACGCGTACAAACCCGGCCCCCTCGCCCTCACCGCCCTCCAGGCCGGCTGCGGGAGGTGCGATCAGCGCGTCCAGTGACTCACCGCGGTCGAGGGCGGCAATCACTTCTTCCGCCGTCGGGATCTCCGGATTATCGGCCCGCCCGCTCTCCGCCAGGGCCTCGCCCATCAGGGCCTGCTGGCCCTCGCTGAGAGAAACGCCGGCACCGTCCATCCCTTCCAGTTCCACCGACGCGCCGCGCAGCGGGATCACTTCTTCGCCCGCATACACCGGATCGCCCACGCCAAGCACTCTCGAGTTGCCCTCGGCGTCCCGGGCTATCACCGTCCCGGTCAACGCCTGAACAGTAGCTACCACAGCATTCACAGCCATTCTCCCCCTCCTACGCCAATCCTGCAGACCGGCCCATACGAACGCTCACCTGTAACTTTTCAATCCAGCTGTCGCGGATCACCCGATTGTGCCACCACGGACACACTCGACTCTATCGCGCCCCATCTACTTCCCGGCCGGTCTAAAGCAAGCCCTCATCGTCTTCCACCAGGTTCAGACGTTGCGCCGAGGCACGAAGATCCTTGCGCCCCAACAGCTTCTTCTGTGCCGCCTCCGGGAGATCCGTAAACCGGATCACGCCCTTGTCCGTGAGCACCTCGACCAGGTCCTCCAGCACGCGAATCAGCTCCAGGTCGGAGGCCTGCAACGCGGCCGGCGCGGGCTCGCCGACATCCCCGCCGAGAAACGCCACCATCTCCGGCGCATCCGCTGCCACGAACTCCGTGCAAGCGGCATTCGCCTCGCGGCTCACCTGGTCGATCCTGCCTTCCGTATCCCGTCTCACATACATGCGCGGCCCCTCCGGCCGTTTTCGACTCCGCTTCCCAGACTACACCCCCAGACACGAAAAAGCCCCGCCGATCCAGACCGGCGGGGCTCCCAACACGACCGCTTACTGGTCGATTTTCAGCTGCCCTTGCTCGAGCATGTTGCTGATCAAGTCATCACTGTGCTGTACACCTTCCAGCACGATGATCTGATCCGCATTATCAGAGCTGCCATCGAGCTCACCTTGCGAGTTGATGTACAACACGGTGTTATCGGTGTTTTCCGCATCTTCCTGAGCGATCACGTAATCGGCAATATTGGTTTCGCTCCCCTCCTCATCCTGCAGAAGGTCCCTCAGGTCGAGCACATTCTCACCATTGCTGAAGTCCGTTACCACGTCTTCTGTCGGTGAACCCGCATCCCCCTGATATCCATCGACCCAGATAAACGTATCGTTGCCATCGCCGCCAGTAAGCATGTTGTTTCCGCCACCCCCGATGAGCATGTCATCTCCGGCGCCACCGTCCAGCAGGTCATCGCCAAGCCCGCCGATGAGGATGTCATTTCCGTCAGTGCCTACCAGCTCGCTATCCTCCGAGTCGGATGCGGCAATCGTCTCTCCCTCGGAATCCGCGACCACGATCTCGCCGCTACCGTCTGTGGACATAAACCAGGCGGTTAGGGCGCTCTCGATACCATCACCATCCCCGTCAACACCTTCGATCGGCAAGTGAATCCCGCTGCCAGTCGCCTGCTCGATACTGCTGAACTCAAATCCGTTGAGATTGAAATTGTCCGTCCCTTCAGCAGCCTCGATCTCGAGCGCCTGGAACGATTCACTCGAGTTGATCGAGTATGTCCACCCATCTTCCAGTCCGGTGATGAAGAGAGAATATCCATCGGCACTCACATCAACATCAACCGTGCTGGAACCGTCTGTCGTGAAGTCGACCGACTCACCATCTGCATCCCTGATCTCGACATCGGAGGGCTCAAGAGCCACGGGTTCACCGTGGCCGATCAGATCACCTTCCCCCTTATCAGAGAGGTTGCTCACATTGGAGAAGGCACGAATCTCGAGATGGTGCGTACCATTATTCCCTTGGCTGGTACTAATAGTCTGGGTAAATTCAGTCACAGACAGGTTACGGTCCCAATCAGCCGAGTCATCCGTCTGCTCGAGACCGTCGACAAAGTTGAACCGAGCCATTTCGCCCGCTTCAAAACTATTTGCACTATTAACGCCAAGACCCCGATCCTGAGACCCACTAGTGTTCAGATTCGACCCGCTCTCCGTCGAAATCAGAACGCCTTCAGAGGCGCCCTCGGTGGTCGAACTCAACGAGTACAGCGGATCGTTTCCTCCGTTAAAGCCGACCAGGTCCACCCCAAAGAGGTTCAACGTATAGACATCATTCACATCACTAATGGTGTACTGGTCGTTCTCGGCATCGAGGTCGATACGGAATCCGACTGTCCCTTCCTCTGTACGCGCTTCCATAGAGGTCGGATCGTCACCCTTGTAAAGCGACAATGCTTCACCACCGACATACAACTGGTTTCCGTCCCGATCCTTGGCCAGCTCACCGTCGTCAAAGGAAAACACAACATCTCCGACGCTATCTCCTCCGGCGTTTTCGGCGAAATTCAGAGAGCCCGTATGCCCATCTTCAAGGGCAGCCTGATCCGGGGCGAAGTCACTCGGACCATCATCGACAATCTCAAGCAGTTGGCCGAGTGCCTCGGTCGTGGATGCGGTCGCGGTATTCCCCGATCCATCTTCCACCGTCGCGGTCACTGCAAGGTCGATCAGACCGGACAACGAGACGATATCGTCCGGATTATCCGTATCCGGATGGTCAATCGGCAGGAACTGCTCCATCTCCAGAGTGCCACCGTCGATTCGGATCTCGAATACGACCGTTTCGTCCGAGAGTTGACCGGTCACGACACCGTCCTGGACGGACAGATAAACCGACTCACCGCCACTTGTAAGGCCGGAAACGCCTTCTTCGGCCTTCAGCGCGTAGCTCAATGAGGGGGTCAACGATTCAGAGCCCACCGACCCAGAAGCCGTGACGTATTCCGAAAGATTCGCTTCGGCCTTGCTCGATCCTTCGCCGATGGTGCCCGAATCGAAAGTCTGAAGGCCGCCGAAGTCGCTCAGATCCACCTCGAGCTGGTCAACGCTTGGCAGATCGAACGCACCCGTGGCCGTCGCCTCCGCCGTGTTGCCGTCACCATCCGACGCGGTCGCCGTCACCTCGTAGGTCTCGCCGTCCTGGAAGTCCAGACCGTCCAGATCCTCGTCCGACACCGACCAGTCACCGTTATCGCCCGGCGTCACCGTGAACGTTTCGTCCACACCTTCGCCACTGACCACCACCTCGATCGAGGTCGCATTGCTCGAGGTGCCATTGATCTCCGCCGAGACCTCGTTGTTCTCCGATCCCAGCTCGAA
>NZ_KB906111.1:0-84459 GCF_000381185.1 Thioalkalivibrio sp. ALMg13-2
CGAACGCACCCGTGGCCGTCGCCTCCGCCGTGTTGCCGTCACCATCCGACGCGGTCGCCGTCACCTCGTAGGTCTCGCCGTCCTGGAAGTCCAGACCGTCCAGATCCTCGTCCGACACCGACCAGTCACCGTTATCGCCCGGCGTCACCGTGAACGTTTCGTCCACACCTTCGCCACTGACCACCACCTCGATCGAGGTCGCATTGCTCGAGGTGCCATTGATCTCCGCCGAGACCTCGTTGTTCTCCGATCCCAGCTCGAAGGTCACGTCCACCGTCGGCAGATCGAACGACGCCTGCAAGATTCCCGATTGGTCGACAAAACCCAGGTTGTCAGTCGCTTCGGCAGAAACCGTGTACTCCACCCCTTGCTCGAAACTCAACCCACTCAGGTCGACGACCCATTCGCCGTTCTCCTGCGTCGCATCCACAATTTGGGTCCCGTCGGGCCCAGATACGAACACGATGACGCTAGTTGCATCCGAGGCGCTGATGTTCAGGGATGGATTGGGGGCTCCACCCTCTCCACCATCAAAGCCTTCCGGCGAAAATTCGAAGTTACCGATCTCGACAGAGGGCAGCGTGAATTCGACGTCCAAGGAATCCGACTGCTCGTCACCGTTCTGGTCAACAACGAAGGCCTCGACTTGGAGCTCACCGGGGCTGAGCGAAGTGATGTCAACATTCGTGGCGGTCCAGGTACCGTCTTCCTGGACAATCACTTCTTCATTACCGTTGCCGCCATCCGTGCTGCCAAACTCGACGCTATTACCTTCCGAGTCTGTAATCATCAGACGAATGAATGAACCCGCAGGGATCTCTTCGGTCGTGCCGGAAATGGATGCCATCACCCACTGTTGGGACCCGTCGTCCATCGCAATGCTCAAGACGTCCGACTGAGCATCCATGTTCTGGGGCATAAAGTCGTCGACCGGCCCACGCTCTCCCGGGCCGTACATAAACGACGACACCGAAATCGCGCCAGACGGGGTCACTTCTTCGGGAACGCCGGGCTCACCGGGTTCACCGGTATCCGCTGTCTCACCAAAGGTTCCGCCGTCGTCGACCTCGCCCGGTCCGCGTAAGGAATTCGAGTCATAGGCGTAAGTGACCTGGCCTACTTCCTCGGAGCCGCGAGCGATACGGACGAAGCCACCGCCTTCACCGGCGACACCGCCGTCCAGACCGGCGGCCGGGGCCTCGATCAGATCGGTGATGTCTTCGCCCCGATCCAGAGCCGCAATGATCTCCTCAACGGTGGCGTCGGCCACCTCGGCGTCCTGGGGTTCGGGTTCGGCGGATTCGGCAAGGTCCGGGGTGATGGTGGCCGATTCGTTGCCGGCCAGCGTCATGGTGGACCCGTCCTCGAAGGCCATTTCGATGAAGGCGCCGTCTTCGGCGATCACTTCTTCGCCATGGAAGATTTGGTCGCCCGGCTGCAGGACGCGGGTGTTGCCGTCCTCGTCCCGCGCAATGACAGTGCCGACAATGGATTCAACGGTCGCTACGACGACTTCGGACATGACGATCCCCTTGGATACGGTACTAGTTGAAAGTTTTTGCTGGATAAGATGCTAGGGAAGCAGCCGCTGGCGCGACAGCTGTACTGAAGTACAGGGGGGCAGAAGGAACGGCCGTAGGACTCGACCGGGAAAACCAGATGCACTCGTAACGATGTGGGTCTCGATTTCGGGCGAGATGATTCGCCACATCCACGAACCGAGCGAGTCGAGCCCCGAAGGCGAGCCACCCGTCAGGCGGCGCGGCCCGCAGGATGGTCATGTGGGTCGCGAACCCCATCACCCCCGGACGACGACCAGAAGGATCGCCTGGACCGGATCAGGCCGTGGGCCAGGACTCGCGCAGACGCGTAAGGTGCAGGACGAGCTGGACGCGATCGTCGACGTCGAGCTTCTTGAAGACCGAACCGAGGTGCATCTTGACCGTGCGCTCGGTCATCCCGAGCTGGCGTGCGATTTCCTTGTTGTGCGCGCCTGTGGTCACGGCAAGGGCGACCTGGCGTTCGCGCGGGGTCAGTTCCTCGAAGCCCTCGGGCGGTGTTTCCGGATCACGCGGCTGCGCGCTGCGCACTGTGCGGATCATGCGGGTCATCAAATCCGGGCCCACCCACAGACCGCCCCCGGTGACGGTGGCTGCAATCGTTCGCAGCTGGGCGACGTTCGCCAGGGTGTGGCAGTAACCGTGCGCGCCGGCGTCGAAGGCACGGATGCCTTCTTCGTCGTTCGGGTGGCGGGAGTGCACGATCACGCGGTGCACCCGCGTGCGCTGCTTGACGTGCTGCTCCCAGTCGGCCAGATCCGTGCCCACCCAGCACGCCTCGGCGCCCTCGGGCAACGCCGCGGGAAACGGCGGCCGGAGTACCTGCGCGTCCGGAAACGCCGCCTCCCAGCGCGGCGACGGCCGCGAATCTTGAACGATCAGGAAGATCTGCATGTCTCTCAGCGCTCCGTAAAGGCCAGATCGCCCGCGCGGAGGATCGGCTTCAGCAGGTACTGCAGGATGGTTCGTCGCCCGGTGATGATGTCCACCTGGGCCACCATCCCGGTCATGATCTGGTGCTCCTCGTCGAAGCCGGTCTCCTCGGTCCGCACGCGGACCTTGTAGAAGGTGTTGCCATCGTCGTCCGTGATCGTGTCCGGGCTGATGTGTTCGACCGTCGCCTCCAGCCCGCCATAGATCGCGAAGTCATACGCCGTGAACTTCACCCGCGCCTGCAGGCCCGGCCGTAGATAGGCGATATCCTGTGGCGATACTCGGGCCTCGATCAGGAGTTCGTCCTCCAACGGGACCACCTCCGCCACCTCGCGCCCCGGCGAGATCACGCCGCCCCGAGTGGTCACGAACATCCTCTGCACAATCCCGGTCATCGGGGAGCGCACCTCGGACAGGCGCACACGGTCCTCGAGCCCTTCGGTCCCCTCGGCCAGCTCCTGCAGGCGTCCAAGCGTGTCGGCCAGCTCGGCGCGCCACTGGTTGCGGAAATTGAGCCGCACCTCGCGGATCTTCTCTTCCGCCTCCTCGATGGCGGCATTCAGGCGGGCGATCTGCGCCGTAGCCTGGTCGCGATCCCCACGCGCGTTGGACACCTCCCGCTGCAGGCGGAGCACTTCCACCTCCGAAACCGCCCCGCTTTGAACCAGCGGCTCGGTAACGTCCAGTTCCCGGCTGGCCAGTTCCAGTGCCCGCACGGCCTGGGTGCGGCGCGCCCGTACCTCGTTCAACTCCTCCTGGCGCTGGCGCATCTGTTCCTCGGCAATCCGGATGCGCGAGTTCAGTTCCGCCAGGCTTTCTTCATACAGTTGCTGTTCCTGCTCGACGATAGCGGGTGGGCCCTGCTGCAAGTCCGGCGTAACCAGGAAGGGCGTATCCGAAAGCAACGCGATCAGCCGGGCTTGCCGGGCGCGGAGCGAAAATTCGCTCGCGCGCGCTTCGCCCAGATCGGAAAGGAAGCGGGTGGGGTCGATCCGCACCAGGACATCGCCGCGCTCAACGACGTCACCCTCGCGCGCCAGAATCTCCGAGACCACACCCCCATCCATCGATTGCAGCACCTGGAGGTTCTGTGAGGGGATCACGCGCCCATCGCCCCGCGCGACCTCGTCGATCTCCGCCACCGAGGCCCAATACACGAGCAAGGCGAGCGTCACCAGAATCCCGTACAGCAGCGCACGGGCACGCAACGGCTTTTCCTGAATCTGGGTCCAGTCGGCATCCGAAGCCCAGTTCCGGTGGTCCGCGCCCTCCTTAGTCAGCCAGGGCCGAAAGATCCGGTCCACCATGGGCGCGCCGACCTTGCCGGCGCGATCCATCCCGCGCCCGAGGTCTTCGAACCCCTGTCCTTCCTTTCGCTTGCTCACGCCTGTGCCTTCCCGACGCGGCCTTCCCGCAGGGCCTGGACCACCTGGTCTTTCGGCCCGTCCGCCACCACGCGGCCCTGATCCAGCACAATGATGCGGTCCACCAGCTCCAGCAGCGAGGTGCGATGGGTCACGATCACCGTCGTGCGGCCCTCCATGAATTCGGCCAGGCGACGCTTCATCGCCTGCTCGGTCGAGTTGTCCATGGAGCTGGTGGGTTCGTCCAGCAGGAGCATGTTCGGCTCGTGTAGCACCGCGCGGGCCACCCCGACACTCTGTTTCTGGCCTCCCGACAGGCGCCCGCCGCGCTCCCCGACTTGCATGTCGATGCCCTGCGGATGGGTGTTGATCAGGTCCTCGATACCGGATATCCCGATCGCCTTGCGAATCGCCTCGTCCGAAGCCAGCGGATCACTGGCGACCAGGTTTTCCCGGAGGCTACCGTAGAACAGCGTCACCTCCTGACCCACATACCCCAAGGAACGCCGCAGCTCCGCCGGGTCGAGCTGCCGCACGTCGATGCCGTCGACCATCACCGCGCCGCCGGTTGGCTGGTACAGGCCCATGATCAGCTTGGCCAGTGTGCTCTTGCCGGAACCGACCCGCCCCAGGATCGCCACATGCTCCCCCGGCTGGATGCGCAACGAGACGTTGCGCAAGGCCGGGTTGGGCTGCTCGGGGTAGGCAAAGTCCACATTGCGGAACTCGATTGCCCCCTCGAAGCGATCGCGGCTGAGGAACGTGGATTCCGGTGGCCGCTCCACCGGCAGCGTCATGATCTCGTTAAGGGAGCCCAGCGCGGTGGAAGCCTGGTGGTATTGCATCAACAGCCCCGCGGTCTGGCTGATCGGCGCCATCGCCCGGGAGGAAATCAGGTAGGCGGCAATCAGGCCGCCCATCGACAGATCGCCCTCCATCAGCAGGAACACGCCAAGGACAATAATGGCCACCCCGACCGTGTGCTGCGCCCATAGCGCTGTATGGGTAACGCTCGCCGTGAGCAGGCGATTCTGCGCACTGGTGCGGGCCAGATGCGCCGTCGAACGCTCCCAGGTCGCCTGGACTCGCCCCTCGGCGCTCAGCGCCTTCAGGGTCTCCGCACCGGCAAGGCTTTCCACCAGCGTGGAGTTGCGCTGCGCTGCGACGCGGTAGCTCTCCTCCGCCAGCGCATGCAGCTTGCGGTGGATCGCCGTCGCGTACAGCAACAACACCAGCGCACCGATCACCACCGGTACCGCCAGCGGCCAGGCGATCAGCGCGATGATCGCAATGAACAACAGCGCAAACGGCAGATCGACAAAAGCGATGATCGTCGCCGAAGAGATGAAGCTGCGCACCGACTCGAACGCGCCGATATTGGACGCGAACGAGCCCACCGAGGCCGGCCGATGCTCCATGCGCAGCCCCAGCACCCGCTCCATGATGTGCGAGGACAGCTTTACGTCCGCCCGCATCGCGGCCTTGTCGACAAAATGACTGCGCATGGTGCGCAAGACCAGATCGGCGATCAGCACGATCACCACGCCCGCGGCGAACATGAAGAGTGTTTCCGTCGCGTGGTTGGGGACGACGCGGTCGTACACGTTCAGCACGAACAGCGGCATCGCCAGGGCAAAGAGGTTGATCATGACCGCCGCCACGAGCACGTCGCGGTACAACGGCCGATTCTCGCGAATGACCCGCCAGAACCAGTGTCCCTTGTCTTCCTTCGACACGCGTGGTGCCCGCGCGTCCAGGCGGAACTCGGGGCGAACGTAGATCGCGCGGCCCAGATAGCGTGCCTTCAGACGATCGAGCGGGACTTCGATCACCGCGTCACCCACCTCCGGGTCGACGACGCGGGCCACGCTCTTGTCCTCGTTCCAGCCCACCAGGACCCAGGCCTCGTGGTTGTCGAGCAGCAGCAGGGCCGGCAGGAGCTCCTCTTTCAGCGCCCGCGGCTCGCGGGTCACCGTGCGCGTGGTCATCCCCGCGCGCCGGGCGGCACGATCCACCAGGCCCGGGCTGAGACGCCCGTCTTCCAGGGGAAGGCCGGCACGGGCCGAATCCGCCGTCAGGTTCAGGCCATGGGTACGCGCTATGAGGATCAGCCCGCCCAGAAGGGGATCGGGACGATCGCTTGCATCCAAAACCGGGAGAGATTCCGTGGCGGCCGTCGCATCGCCCACAGGCCCTGCTGCGGCCTCTTGTTCGTCCGGTTTCGACCTCGCGGTATCGTCCGGTTCATCGGCATCGTGGCGGTTGATAGGTATCCCTCAGAAGGCAGCTTCAAAGCGGGGGCGGGTGCCCGATCCATCAACGCCCCCCGTAATGTCGATTGCGTCACAACTTTGCCTCGGGCGACCCTGCCAGCACAAGGCGGTCACTACCCATCGACTAACGGCGAATTAACGCGCCGGCGGGCGCGAAAGAAACGACGCAGCTGATCGCCCGCCTCGTCTCCCCGAACACCGCGCAATACCTCGATATGGTGGTTATGAGAGGGATGGTGAATCAGGTCCAGGGCACCGCCAACAGCGCCTGTGCGGGGGTCGACTGCGCCGAAAACCAGCCGCGCCACCCTTGCGTGAATCATGGCTCCGGCACACATACTGCATGGCTCCAGAGTCACATAGAGCGTGGTACCCGGAAGCCGGTAGTTCCGCAGTCTTTCGCCGGCCGCACGCAACACCCGGACCTCGGCGTGGGAGGTCGGGTCGTGCTGCGCGATCGGGGCGTTGTGACAGGACGCCAAACAGGTTCCATCGGCGGCCACCAGCACCGCCCCGACCGGGACCTCGCCCAATTCGGCGGCACGTCCGGCCTCTTCCAGGGCCCGGGCCATCCAGAAGTCGTGGGCCTCCGGTTGCTCCGGCCGAGGTCCATCGGCCCCGGCGGGCACCGGACTAGCGTCCGCCATCGGCCTGCGGTCCGGGCTTGGCCAGCGCCGACTCAATCGCGTGCGCCAGGTCGGCCGGCTTTTTCTGCGGGGCGAACCGGTCGATCACGCGGCCGTCGCGGCCGACCAGGAACTTGGTGAAGTTCCACTTGATGCCCTGCGTTCCCAGGGCACCCGGCGCCTGTGCCTTGAGGTGCCGGTAGAGCGGATGCGCACCGTCCCCGTTCACTTCGATCCTGGCGAATACCGGGAACGAGGCCCCGAATCTCACCCCGCAGGCCCGAATCTGGTCCGCATCACCCGGCTCCTGCCCGCCAAACTGGTTGCAGGGAAATCCCAGCACCCGGAACCCTTGTTCGGCGTAGCGATCATGCAGGGCCTGCAGGCCCTCGTACTGGGGGGTAAAACCGCACTCGCTCGCGACGTTCACGATGAGCAGGACATCACCCCGCCAGTCCGCCAACGGCTGCTCGCCTCCCTCCGGCAACGGCGCGGAAAAGTCGAAAACGTCGCTCATTCGCGGGCCTCCCCTTCGGCTTCGCGCAGCAGTTCGTGCTCCAGCTCCGCGAGGACATCAGCGGTCGCCTGCGACAACGCGGAGACCAGGCGCGCCGCCGAACGCCGGTCGATGGTGTGTTGTGCCTCCATGTGGACCAGGCGGGAACGCTCCGCCGTGCGCAACTGGGTCCGCAGGCCCACGCGGCCCATTCCCCGCACAGGTTGTTCGGCATCCGCCGCCGGAAGCGAGTCCAGGTTCGCGGCGTCGAGATCGCCATAGAGGGCCGTCACCAGCAGGTGAAGCTCCACTGCGGGTCGCCCCTCGGCCCGGACGTCAGCCGCGCTACCGACCAGTTCGACGGCCGCACCCTCCCGCGTCCAGCGCTCGCGCAACAGCTGCTCGATCTGTTCGCCCGGGGTCAGAAACCATTCGTTGTAGTAGTCGGATTCGTAACGATGGTCGCCCAGGCGGTAGACCAACCCCTTGCCGGAGTAGGCCGGCGCCACGCGCACCGAGCCCAGTTCGACCGCCAGGGGACGATCCGTTTCGGCCTGCAGAGGGGCCGGTTCGGCCGGTAACTCCAGCAGGAACCATGACCGGTCCACCGCATCGCGCTCGGGAATCAACGTGCAACCGCCCAGAAGCCAGGCCGTCAGCAGTACGGCGGGTAAGGCCCATCGGATCATCAGTTACTCCTCGTCCATCGTGCTGCGCGGCGGCGGCGCACCAAACAGTGCACCGCCCGGATTACGGCGAACATCGTCCGACAGACTACGCAATCCACCCATCGCGGCCTGCAGTTCGTCGAGGGTTTCCAGCAACTTGCCCTCGCTCACGTCCATTCCACGATTCAGGCGCTCCACCATCGAATCCATCCGGTCCACCAGACGTCCGACATCGGCGGCCTCGGCGGTCTCGCGCAGCTCGCGCAGCGCGGCGCGGGTCTCGCTGGGCAGGGCCTGGGTATCCGGGTGTTCGACCAGACGCTCCACCGACTCCATCACCCGGTTCGCCGTGCGGGTCGTGGTCTTCAGCTCTTCGATCATTTCATCCGCCTGTTCCGCCAGGCGCCCGGTATCCAGTTCGCTGAGCGCGGTGTCCACCGTGATCAGCAGGCTGGTCAGGTTATCCACGACACCCTCGATATCCAGCTCGTCGATGCGCTTGAGCAGGCTTTCTGCATATTCGAGGAACTGCATTGCGGTACTGGGCGCCGACGGGACATAGATCGAATGCGGCTCCCAGTCATGCGCCAGTGGGGGATGAGTCTCCGGGTCGGAGAAATCCGTCTCCAGGTAGTTCATGCCGGTGATCCCCTGCGCCGCCATGCGCACGCGCAGACCCGCGTCGATCAGGCTCTCGAGAATACGGTTCTCGAATTCGCCTTCCTGTGCACTGGCGGCGAAACGGTCCGGATACAGCCGTGCCCGCACCATCACGTAGCGCCGGCGATCACGCGGGCGCACGTCGGATTCATACACCACCGAGGTAAACGTCAAATCAGTGACCTCCCCGATGTTCACGCCGCGAAACTTCACCGGCGCGCCCACCTCCAGGCCCTGCACCGAGGAATCCATGTACGTCTCGATCTGGATGGACGGACGCAGCAGGTTACCCGCCGTCAGGATCAGCAATGCCGCCACCAGGGCCGCCAGCCCGCCGAGGATGAACAACCCCAGCCGGAAATGATGTCGGGCACTCATGCGGGCCTCTCTTCGTCGGAATCCGTCCGCCGCAGGAACCGCTGCACCCACGGATGATTCGATGTGTCACGCAGGGTCGCCGGGTCGCCCTCGGCTGCAATCCCCTGGCTTTCCTTGTCGAGCATAATCACCCGGTCGGCAATCGCAAAAATGCTGGCCAGTTCGTGGCTGACAATCACCATGGTCATGCCCAGGGTCCGCGCCAGGCGCTGGATCAGCCGATCCAGGTCCGCCGAGGTAATCGGGTCCAGCCCGGCCGAGGGCTCGTCCAGGAACAGGACCTCCGGGTCCAGCACCATGGCGCGCGCGATGGCCGCGCGTTTCTGCATGCCACCGCTGATCTCCGAGGGCATGAAATCGGCAAACGAACCCAACCCCACCAGCTGCAGACGGGCGCGCGCGATGGCGTCCATCGCCTGGCGCGGCAATTTCGTATGCACCTCCAGCGGCAGACGCACGTTTTCCAGCAGGGTCATCGACCCGAATAATGCGCCCATCTGGTACATAACGCCGACCCGCCGCAGAATCGCCTCGCGCTGCGCGCCCTCCGCTTCGGCGATATCCGACCCGGCTACCCAGATATGCCCGGCCTGCGGCCGGTTAAGCCCGATCATGTGCTTGAGAAGCGTGCTCTTGCCACTACCGGAGCCCCCCAGGATGACGAAGATCTCGCCCCGGCGAACATCGAAGTTCAGGTCGCGCATCAGCACAAGGTCATCGAAACCCATGGTCAGCCCGCGAACACGGATAACCACTTCGCCTTGCGTGCCATCCGGGACGGTCATGCCCGCGTCGGTCATGCCTCAGACCCCCAGATGGTAGAACAGCACGGCGAACACGCCGTCCAGCACCACAATGAGAATGATGGATGTCACTACCGCGCTGGTGGTGGAAAGCCCGACCGAGGCAGCCCCGCTACCGGTCTGCAATCCGCGCAGACAGCCTACCCCGGCGACCACCAGGCCGAACACCACCGCCTTGACCAGCCCGGAAAAAAGGTCCGAAAGTGACAGCGCGGACGTCACCTGATTGAAGAACGCCACCCAGGGAATGCCGAAGCCCTGCATCACCACCGCAGCGCCGATCAGCCCGATCATGTTCGCGTACAGGGCCAGTAACGGCGCAACCAGCAACCCCGCGAGCACCTTCGGCAACACAAGAAAACGCACCGGATCCAGCCCCATTGTCTTCAGGGCGTTGACCTCTTCGTTCACCTTCATCGTGCCGATCTCGGCCGCGAAGGCGGCCCCCGAGCGGCCCGCCAGCAGGATCGCCATCATCAACGGCCCCAGTTCGCGGAACAGCGAGACCGCGACCAGGTTGGCCACGAAGATCTCGCCCCCGAACTGGCGCATCGCGATCGCCGACTGAAAGGCCAGGATCACGCCCAGCAGGAAGGCAATCAGCGAAACAATCGGCAAGGCCTGGAAGCCCGCCGCCTCCGCCACCCGCAGGGTATCGCCCCACCGCACCTGGCGCGGGTGGCGCAGGGCACTGCCCACGGCTCGGGTCAACTCGCCGACAAAGCTGAACTGCGAGTGTGCCGCACGCCCTACCCGGTCCACGCCGTCCATCCAGCCCTGCCACCAGCCACGTCCATCGGCGGCGCGAGCCGGCTCGACCGCATCCAGCTCGCGGTACGGGGCAAGCTGCTCCTCGACCATCCGGCCCATACCCTCGAACCGGACCTCCGCATCTGCGCGCGCAAAGTCTTGCTCCAGCGCATGCAGCAACGCCGCCCCCGCCCCGTCGCAATACTCGACGCCCCGCAGGTCCACCAGCACCGCACCCGCCGCCTGCTGCCCCAGATCGCGGGCACGGCGCCGCAGCGAGCCCCAGTGTTGCTCTACGGCATGCACATCCAGCCGCCCCGACAGGCGCAGCCGGGGCGCGGGATCGACTGTGGCATCATATTCGAACGGGGGTTCCGCACTGGCGGCCGTGGAATCCATCGCGTGACTCGCGGAAAACGAGCCTTCATGGTAGCCGCATCCTGGCACCTGGAACCATTCGCCGGTGAAGAACTCTTCAAGGCAGACTGCCAATCCATCCGCCGCAACCAACAACGAGGCTCGAATGTCATCGGCCAAGGACGCCCTGCAACAGGTAGAACACGCACTGAACGAGGTCCTCCTTGGCAAACCCGAGCCGGTCCGCCTGGCGCTGGCCTGCCTGCTGGCCAATGGGCACCTGTTGATCGAGGACGTGCCCGGGGTGGGCAAGACCACCCTGGCCCACGCCCTGGCCCGGGCGATGAACCTCGAGTACCAGCGCGTGCAGTTCACCAGTGACCTGCTGCCCGGCGATGTCCTCGGCGTCTCCATCTTCGAGCAGGCCAGCGGCCAGTTCCGCTTCCACCCCGGGCCGATCTTCACCCAGGTCCTGCTCGCCGACGAGATCAACCGCGCGCCCCCGAAGACCCAGAGTGCCCTGCTGGAAGCAATGGAAGAGCGCCAGGCCAGCGTGGAGGGCGCCACCCGCGAATTGCCGGTGCCATTTTTCGTCATCGCCACCCAGAATCCGGAGGAGCAGGTCGGCACCCACCCGCTGCCTGAATCCCAGCTCGACCGGTTCCTTATGCGCATCCAGCTTGGCTACCCGGACGCCGGCGCCGAACGGGCCCTGCTGGAACGCAGCGGGCCCGCCCCCGCGGCCGCACCGGTGGCGGAGAGCCACCCCACCCCGCCCCGCCTGGTGGCCCCGCACCAGTTGCGGGAGTGGCAGGACCGGGTGGCCGAGGTCCATGCCGGCGCTGAGGTCCTCGACTATCTCCAGGGCCTGATCAGTGCCAGCCGCGACCGAGCGCGCTTCGCCCACGGCCTGTCACCGCGTGCCGGGCTGGGGCTGCTGCGTGCGGCCCGGGCCTACGCCTTCCTGGAGGGCCGTGACTACACGACACCCGACGATATCGCCCACGTATTGCCAGCCGTTGCCGGGCATCGGGTGCGCGCACGCGAGCCGGAGGCCCCCGAACGCACGGTCGCGCGCCTGATGGAATGCGTCCCGACTCCGTGACCGGACCCGCCCGCTCGCGCGGCCGCATGGCCCGCCTGCGCGACGATGCCATCCGCTGGATCACCCGGCGCCACGCACACGATGGCGACCAGGCGCACCTCGGGCGCGACCGCATCTACATCCTGCCCACGCGTGCCGGGTACACCCTGTTCGGCATCATCCTGGTGATGCTCCTGGGATCGATCAACTACTCCAACAACATGGCGTTCCTGCTGACCTTCCTGCTGGTGGGCATCGGCCATAACGCCATGTGGTACACCCATCGCAACCTGCTGGGTTTGCAGGTCTCCACCCTGCCCGTCCCTGCGGTATTTGCCGGTCAACCGCTGACCCTCCCGCTACGCCTGAGCGAGACCGCTGGACGGGCCCGCGAGGCCCTGGTCCTGCGCATCGGGACGCACACCAGCGCCCCCTTCCCGGTCCTGGCACAGGGGACCCATACCGCACAGCTGGAGCTGCCCGGACTCGCACGCGGCGTCTACCGCCTGCCACGCCAGCGGCTGGACACACGCTACCCGCTGGGCATCCTGGAGGTCTGGAGCTGGCTGACCCTGGCGCCGGAGATCGTGGTCTACCCGGCGCCGATCGATCCGGGACACACCGCCGGGGACGATGGCGAAGAAGCCGCAGGGGCGTACGACCGGCGCGAGGGCGATGCGCCCGACCAGATCCGCCCCTACCGCACAGGCGATCCACCCGGTCGCATCGTCTGGAAGGCCTTCGCCCGCAGCGGCAAGCTGCATGTCCGTGAATTCGCCAGCGGCCAGGGTGATCGTCTGTGGCTGGAATGGGGGGCCATGCCCGCCTCCGATACCGAGACCCGCCTGTCCATGCTGTGCCATCAGGTACTCGCGGCCCACGCGGAGGGCCGCGTCTTCGGCCTGCGCCTGCCCGACCAGGCCCTGGAGCCGGCCCAGGGGGTCGTTCACCGCGATCACTGCCTGCATGCCCTTGCGCGGTTCCGCAGCACCCCGGTCGAAATGAACCCGGAGCCGGGCCCATGAGAGACAAGACCGCCAGGCCTGCAGACCACACGGATCTGCGCGGATTGGAGCTGGCCCTGGTCGCCCTGCCGGTCGCCGCCCTGCCACACGTCTGGCATCAGCCACCGTGGATCACCGTGCTGGTCGTGCTCGCGATCGCCGCGCGGGCGTGGCTGCTGGGCACGGGCCGCCCCGCGCCTTCGCTGGGCGTGATGAGCGTACTGGCCGTGATCGCCGGTGGCCTGACCTTCGCGCAGTTTGGCACCGTATTCGGCCAGGAGGCCGGCACCGCGCTGCTGCTGGTGATGATCGCCTTCAAGTTGCTGGAGACCCGCAACCGCCGCGACATCGTGATCGCACTGTTCCTCGGCTACTTCGTGGTGGTCACCACCTATTTCTTCGACCAATCCATCTTGATCGCGGCCTATTCGCTCCTGGCCACCTGGCTGCTCACCGCCGCGCTGATCCAGGTGCATGCCGGACGCGTGATCCCCCGCCCGCGCCTCGCGCGGCAGGCGGGCGCCATGCTGCTGCATGCCCTGCCCTTCATGCTGATCCTGTTCTTCGTCTTTCCGCGCGTCGAGGGTCCGCTGTGGGGCGACCCACAACGCGAGCAGACCGCGCGCACCGGGTTATCCGGCGAGCTCAATCCCGGCGATATCGCCAACCTGCTGCAGGACGAAACGACCGCGCTGCGGGTCGAATTCGACCGCCAGGTGCCGCCCCTGCGGGCGCAATACTGGCGCGCCCTGGTCATGACGGACTTCGATGGCCGACGCTGGTCCGCAGACGAAAATCGCTCGGTGATCCAGCCCACGGCCGCCGACACCGACAACGTCATCCGCTACACCGCCACCCTGGAGCCCACCCGAGCGCGCTATCTGCCGATGCTGGATTACCCAAGCGCCCTGCCCGAGGATGCCGAGCTGCGCGCGAACTACCAAGTCCTGCGCGATCGCCCCGTGACCAGCCGCATCCAGTACAGCGCCGAGGCCGCCCTGACCACCCCACCCGGAGCGGGCGAACCCACACTGGATCCACAGGAGCGTACCCGCGCACTGCACCTGCCGACTTCCGCCGCGCCCCGGTCGCGGGCCGAGGTTGCCCTGTGGCGCGCCACCCACGGAGACGACGATCGCGCCATCATCCAGGCGGCCCTGCAACGCTTCAGCGCCGAGCCATACCGCTACACTCTCCAGCCGCCACGCCTCGAAGACGACACCACCGACACCTTCCTGTTCGAGACCCAGGCCGGTTACTGCGAGCATTATGCCTCCGCGTTTGCAGTCCTGATGCGCGCGGCCGATATCCCGACCCGCGTCGTCACCGGCTACCAGGGCGGAGCATGGCAGGCCCGTGGCGAATACCTGCGCCTGCGCAACGCCGATGCCCACGCCTGGAACGAGGTCTGGCTGGATGGCGAAGGCTGGATCCGGGTCGACCCCACCGCCGCCATCGCACCCGAACGCATCGAACAGGGGCTGCCCGGGCTGGCCAGCGACACCGGCGAGGAGATACCCGGCTTTCTTCGCCGCGGGGAGGGGCTCTCCTGGCTGCAGCGGGCGCGCTTCGGGATGGACGACTGGGGCGACTTCGTACGCTTTCGCTGGGAAAGCTGGGTGCTGGCCTTCGACCCCGAACGCCAGCGCGAGCTGTTCGCTCGCCTCGGGCTGGATTCGCAGGACTGGCGCTCGGTCCTGATCGCGCTGGGGGCTGGGTTCGGCAGCCTGGCACTGATCGCCCTGACCTGGGTAGGGCTGCGCCGGCCACGCCAGCGGCACGCACCCGCCGATCGCGTGCTGCAACGACTATCGCGCCGCATCGCGCGCCACGACCGCCGCCTGGCGCGCCAGGCCCACGAACCTGTGGATGCCTGGTCCCGCCGCGTCGCACGGGCGCGCCCGGATCTGAGGGAATCCTTGAAGGCCTTCGCAGAGGCCTACAACCGCCAGCGTTTCGCCCCGTTGACGCCCGAACAACGCCGGGAGGATTTGCGTCACCTGCGCAGCCTGCTGTACGCGGTACCGCGCGGGAAGCCGCCCGCGCCCGGACCGGACCCTGCCCACGCGTAGTGCGCGCCCGTGTTTCCGGCGCCCCAAAACGACTCGGGGCCGCCCGGTCTGTCTGACCCGGACGGCCCCGTTTTCTGTCCACGATCCGCGTGAGCGAATCGCCCCGAATAACGCCTTATGCCGCGTCGTTACGGAAGATGAAGTGGTGCCGGGCACCACGCCGCTCGTCCTGACGCCGCGCGACCTTCTGCACCTCGGGACGGTTGGCAAACTGCGCCAGGGTAATCCCGTCGAGGAAGTCGTAGAGCTGCTGGCTCAGGTCGTCCCACAGCTCGTGGGTCAGGCAGCGATCGCCGTCCTGGCAGTCCTTGTGGCCCTTGCAGCGCGTCACGTCGACTGTTTCATCGACCGCCGTAATGATGTTGGCAATGCTGATCTGGTCCGCACGCTTGGCCAGGCGATAACCGCCACCCGGGCCCCGCACGCCTTCCACCAGATCGGCCTTGCGCAGCTTGGCGAACAGCTGCTCGAGGTAGGACAGCGAAATGCCCTGGCACTGCGAGATGTCGGCAAGCGTCACGGGCCCGATCCGGTCGTGAATCGCGAGATCCATCATGGCCGTCACTGCATAGCGGCCCTTGGTTGAGAGTTTCATGCTTGTTGCCTCCGAATAACCTTGAGTATGTGTCCTGCTCGACATCCGTTCGCAGGCTGGCATCCATTCTTAATTCCTGACAACGCCTGTCAAGAATAATTCCTTATTTACCTGACAATGGTAGTCGGGAATAATTCCCTCATTCTAGCAGGCGAATGAAGAAAGATCACGGAATGCTAACGTAGGTATTCAGAACCGTTCCATGCAACGGAGTTCCCCGGCACAAGAGCGAATCGGCAACGGGCCAGCCTTGGCAGAAGGCAGGGGGGAGGAAGGACGAAGAGACGATACGCCCGAGCGGAGACGCGCTTTTCCGATGGGTACCGGAGATGACGGACGTGCCCGTCCGGGCACTTGGCTTGTCAGCCGGGCGGGCGACTGAGGTCCGGCACGCCCGGACCCTCGAGGATCATCACCAGCGTCCCGACCGGCAGGCGCGGGAACAGCTCGATCACTTCATCGTTGCGCATGCGCACACAGCCCTCCGAGGCCGGTTCGCCAATGCGTCCCTCCTCGTCGGTCCCGTGGATGTAGATGTACCGGCGCAGCGAATCCACATTGCCGCCCCGATTGATGCCCGGCTCCAGCCCTTCCAGCCAGAGGATCCGCGAGGTGATGTTGTCGCGCGGGCTTTGCGCGCCCGGCTCGGTCAGGATTTCCGCGATCTGGCCGGTGTTGCCACGGGCACGGAAGATCGTGCCACGCGGCGCGCTGTCACCGAAGCGCTCGGCAATCCGATGCAGGCCCAGCGGTGTCTTGAAGGTGCCCTCCTCGAAACCTACCCCGCGCGCCGAGGTCGATACATCGAAGATCTCCGTCACCCGTCCGGCCTCCCAGAGGTACAGCCGCTGCTGGTCCACCCGGACCACCACCACCGGGACATCATCCGCATTGGGGGCTCGTTCGCGGGCATCCCGGACGACGGGTTCGATCCATTGGAGACTGGGCAAGAGCACCTCGCGTCTACTTCTTGTTGGCCAGATCCAGCACCTCGCCGGCGACCGGCGTGTTCACCAGCCCGTCACCGCGCAGCGCCGCGAGGTGTTCCAGGTAGTCCGGAGGCAATCCAGTCACGTACTCCCCGGTGAAGACCGAACAGTCGAACTCCTGAATGTTCCGGTTGCCGCGGCGCACGGCCTTTTGCAGGTCTTCAAGGTCCTGGTAGATCAGGCGGTCGGCGGCAATTGCCTCGCACACCTGGGCCTCGTCCCGACCGTGGGCAATCAGCTCGTCGGCGGCCGGCATGTCGATCCCGTACACGTTGGGATAGCGCACCGGCGGCGCGGCCGAGGCGAAATAGACCTTCTTCGCCCCGGCCTCGCGCGCCATCATTACGATCTCGCGCGAGGTCGTGCCGCGCACGATGGAGTCGTCCACGAGCATCACGTTCTTGCCGCGGAACTCCAGCGAGATCGCGTTGAGCTTCTGGCGCACGGATTTCCGCCGCTTGGTCTGGCCCGGCATGATGAACGTACGCCCGATGTAGCGGTTCTTGATGAACCCCTCGCGGTACTTGATGTTCAGCTCGTGCGCCATCTCCAGCGCTACGGTACGGCCGGTGTCGGGGATCGGCACGATCACGTCGATATCATGGTCCGGCCAGATGCGCCGGATCTTTTCACCCAATGCGGTCCCCATGCGCATGCGCGCGCGGTGGACGAACACGTTGTCGATCACCGAGTCCGGGCGCGCGAAGTAGACGTGCTCGAAGATGCACGGGTTCAGGCGAGTCCCCTCGGCACACACGCGCGTGCTGACCTCGCCGTCCGGCGTGATGAACACCGCCTCGCCCGGTGCCAGGTCCCGCTCCAGGTCGAAGCCCTGGGACTCCAGCGCGGCACTTTCGGAGGCGACCATCCATTCGCGCCCGCCCTCTTCGGCCTCGCGCGAGCCATAAACAATGGGTCGAATGCCGTGCGGATCGCGGAACGCCAGCAAACCGCCCCCGGCGATCATCGCGACCACCGCGTAGGCGCCTTCCGCCCGCTGATGCACGCGTTCCACCGCATCGAACACGGAATCCGGCGTCAGCCCGTTGTCGAGGAAGCGCAGCAGCTCCTGGGCGAAGACGTTCAGGAGGATCTCGGAGTCCGAGTCGGTATTGATGTGCCGGCGATCCGTCGCGTACAGCGCCTGCTTGAGCTCGCGCGCGTTGGTCAGGTTGCCGTTGTGCCCCAGCGTAATCCCGAACGGCGAGTTCACGTAGAACGGCTGCGCCTCGGCCGAGCTGGACGAACCGGCCGTCGGGTAGCGCACGTGGCCGATACCCATATGGCCCGTCAGGCTCTGCATGTGCTGGTTGTTGAACACATCGCGCACCAGACCGTTGTCCTTGCGCAGATGCAGCCGCCCGTCATCGTCACAGGTCACAATGCCTGCGGCATCCTGGCCCCGGTGCTGCAAGACCAGCAGGGCGTCATAAAGGGGCTGGTTCACCGGGCTGCGCCCGACGATTCCGACAACTCCACACATACGGTTTCAGGCTCCAGGGTTTTGCAAACGCTGACCAAAGCCGTTCACGGCCTGTCAGCACACGTTGCGCTGCAAATGCCGTTTACAGCTCGCTTCTAGGGCGTCGCCGGCTCGTCGGCGTCGGGGATTACTTCTTCGACCGGCTCGTCACTCGCCAGCAGATCATGGATCTGTTCCTGCCAGCCTTCCGGCAATTGGGCAATCAGCCAATCCACCAGGCGCTCGAACTCCGGGATCAGGCGGCTGTTTTCCCACCAGAACTCGTCCGGCATCAAGGTCAGCGAGGCAAGGAAGATCAGCACCGCCACCAGCAGCACACCGCGCAGCAGCCCGAAGATCACGCCCAGCGAGCGGTCGGTACCGGTCAGCCCGGTCCCCTTGACCAGGCGGTTGGCCACTACTCCGAGGATGCCGCCCACAATCAGGACGCCAATAAAGATCAGGGCGAAGCCAATGCCCAGGCGCAGGGTGGCATCCGAAACCGCCTGGGGGATTTGTTCCGCCACCTCGGCCGCATAGCGGATACCCAGCCACACGCCCACGATCCACGTGGCGAGCGAAAAGGACTCGCGCACGAAGCCACGAAAAAGGCTGATCAGCCCTGACACAACGATCAGGGCGATGATGATGAGGTCGATCCAGTTCACGGGGCCGGCATCGCGTGCTGAAAGGGCGCGTAGTTTACCCCAGCCATCGGTTCCTCGCAGGGGGCCCCGGTCGTCATGGCCATCAGGGGTGTGCCACCACGATACCGGACAACTCCACCTCGTCCTGCAGGCGTTCGCCCAGCTTGACGGCCTCCTCGCGCTGCGCCAGCGGACCGACCTTCACCCGGTAAATCGGGCGGCCATCGGCCATGGAGTCATCGATGAAGGCGGGCCAGCCCGCGTCGCGCAGGCGGGCCGCCTGCTCGCGCGCGTTGTCCTCGCCGCGGAAGCTCCCGACCTGCACCGCCCACCCGGCCTGCACCGGCTCGTCTGGCTCGACCGAACGCACCGGCGCATCCTGGCGGGCCGCGGAACCTCCCTGCTCCCCAGCGGCCGCGCGCGCGCCCTCGCCGTTCTCCAGGCTGTGCAACTCGGCAACCGGCCTGTCGCGTTCCGCCGCCGGCGCGGCGGGTGCCGTGTCCCGACGTGCAGCCGGGCGCTCCGATGGCAGGGCGATATCGGGCTCGGCAAAGGTGGGCGCCGCGGGCACCGGGTCATCGATCCCGCTCATGTACTCGTAACCTGCCCCGTCGAACAACCAGGGCAAAAAGATGACCGCCAGCACGATCAGGATGACCGCGCCAACCAGGCGAAAGCGGATGGGATTGTCGCTGCTGGTCATGCGGTCATCCGAGGGCGGCGCCAGGGCCAGTTAAGGAAACACTACACGCCTGTGACAGTACGCTCGCTCGCGCCGGCGTCGCAAGCCGTCGGGCATGACGCTCCTGACGCTCAAAGGGCATGCACAACCTCGCCCGCAGCACCAAGCGCCTCGGCCTGCCCGGACAGTGCCAGCTCGGCCAGGGCCTGCGACTGCTCCAGTACCGCCGCCACGGTGTAGAACGAACCGAACACCACCACCCGGCCGCAAGGTCCGGCGCAACGCGTTGCTTCTGCGATGGCCGCCGCGACGTCATCCACGCGGGACACCCGGCGTTGTCCGCTCGCCTCCAACTCGGTGGCCAGCGCCGCGGCGGGCAATGCCCGCGGCAGGTCCAGCGGGACCGGCACCCAGGCATCGACGAGGCCATCCAGACGACTCCACATGGCGGCCCGCTCCTTGTCCGCCATGACGGCGACCAGGGCCACCACCGCACCCGGGGCGGGATGCGCCTCCAGCCAGCGCGCGAGTTCGTTGACCGCATGCACGTTGTGGGCAACATCCAGCAGCCATTCCGGCTCGCCGTGCACCACCTGCAGACGCCCCGGCGCCGAGATCGCCAGGGCCCGACTGACGACACCATCGTCGAGCCCCCGGGCCAGTCCCAGTGATTCGACCACAGCGAGGGCCGTAGCCGTGTTCAGGAGCGCCGCACCATCAATCCGGGCGGCTGCGCCCTCGACCCGCCATTCGCGCGCCGTCCCCTGCCACTGCCATCGTAGCGTCGTCGCGTCGCGCGTCAGGGCGAAATCACGCCCACTGCGCAGGACCTGCGCCCCCAGTTGTGCGGCATGCTCCAGCACGCTGGCCGGCGGTTCGGGCTCGCCCAGCACTACCGGGCGATTGGGGCGCATGATACCGGCCTTCTCGCGGCCGATCGCCTCGCGACTGTCGCCCAGCCAGGTCTGATGATCGAGGTCCACCGCGGTGATCGCAGCGACGTCGGCATCCCAGATGTTGACGGCGTCCAGGCGCCCGCCCAGCCCCACCTCCAGCACCTGTACCGCGACTCCCTGCTCGCGGAACAGCCAGACCGCGGCCAGTGCACCGAATTCGAAATAGGTCAGGGAATCCTCGCCGCGAGCCTGGTCGATCGCCTCGAAGGCACGGCACAGGGCGGCATCGGAGACGGGCTCGCCGTCGATGCGGATGCGTTCGTTGTAGCGCAGCAGGTGCGGCGAGGTGAACAGCCCAACCTTCAGCCCCTGCGTCTGCAGCAGGGCCGCGGTGCGCGTCGCCACCGTCCCCTTGCCGTTGGTCCCGGCCACGATCACGGTGGGCGGTCTGCCGGCCCCACGCAGCCCCAGGCGGTCGGCCACCAGGGCAATGCGCTCCAGGGTCAGATCCATCCCCACGGGATGCAGTTGCTCCTGAAAGGCAAGCCACTCCGCCAGGGTCGTGAAGCGCACCGACTGCCTCAGGCGGGGCGCGGCGCGTCGACGCGCTCGCCGTCCGCCCCGTTTTCGGGACTGATAACCTCGACGGACCCCTCACCCTCACCCTCCGCCTCATCTGCGGTTGGGTCGGCGCCCGGCGCCGGGGCGTGGGTCAGCATGCCCAGCACCGCAGCCAGACGGCTGCGCATGTCACGGCGATCGACGATCATGTCGATCGCGCCATGCTCGAGCAGAAACTCTGAACGCTGAAAGCCCTCGGGCAGGGTCTCGCGCACGGTCTGCTGGATCACGCGGGGCCCGGCAAAGCCAATCAGGGCATTCGGCTCGGCCACGTTCAGATCACCCAGCATGGCCAGGCTCGCGGACACACCCCCCATGGTCGGATCGGTCATCACCGAGATGAACGGGAGGCGTTCTTCCTGCATGCGCGCCAGCACCGCGCTGGTCTTGGCCATCTGCAACAGCGAAAACAACGCCTCCTGCATGCGCGCACCACCGGAGGCACTGAAGCACACCAGCGGGATGCCCTGTTCCAGCGAGCGGTTGGCGCCGCGCACGAAGCGCTCGCCCACCGCGGAGCCCATGGAACCGCCCATGAAGCGGAAGTCGAAGGCAGACGCCACCAAGGGGCGCCCCAGAAGCTGGCCCTGCATCACGATCAGGGCATCGCGCTCGCCGGTGGCCCGCTGGGCCGCCACCAGGCGATCCTTGTACTTCTTGGAATCGCGGAATTTCAGGACATCGGAGGATTCGATATCCGCCGCGATCTCCTCGCGGCCCTCGGCATCCAGGAAGGTCTCCAGGCGCCGGCGTGCGCTCATGCGGCGGTGATGACTGCATTTCGGGCAGACATCGAGGTTGCGTTCCACCTCGGGGCGATAAAGCGTCGCGTCACAGCCCTCGCAACGGACCCACAGGCCCTCCGGGACCCCCCGCTTGGTCGCATTGTCGGTGCGGATGCGCGAAGGCATCAACTTCTCGAACCAGCTCATGCCGTCTCCCCGTAATTCGAATCGGCGCCGCGCATTCTACACCGTGGCTGCCGCGCCCGGGGAGCGCGCCGCATCCATGGCATGACGCATCTCACTGACCACCGCCGCCGCCGCACGGGCAAAGCCGTCGGCATCGCCGTCGTGCTCCTCGGCCAGGCGCACGATCGCGCTGCCCACCACCACGGCATCGGCCACCTGCGCCACCCTCCCCGCGGTCTCGGCATCGCGAATGCCGAACCCCACGCCCAACGGCAGCCCGGTGTGGCGACGCAGACCTTCCAGGCGCGCGGCCAGTGCCGAGGTATCCAGGGTCTGCGAACCGGTCACGCCCTTCAGCGATACGTAGTAAACGAAACCGCGCGCCGCCCGGGCCACATGATCGATGCGTGCCTCCGAGGTCGTGGGCGCGATCAGGAAGATGGGATCGATGCCGGCCTGCTCCAGCAGGCCCACTACGTCCTCGCTCTCCTCGGGCGGCAGGTCCACCGTCAGCAGCCCATCCAGCCCGGCCGCCTTCGCGGTCTGGGCAAAGTTCTCGTACCCCATGCGCTCCACCGGATTCAGGTAGCCCATCAGGACCACCGGCGTAGTGGTGTCGGTCTTGCGGAACTCCGCCACCATCGCCAGCACGTCGCGCAACCCGGTGCCAAAACGCAGGGCCCGCTCGCAGGCCTTCTGGATCACCGGGCCATCGGCCATCGGGTCGGAAAACGGGACGCCCAGCTCGATCAGGTCGGCCCCGGCCTCCACCAGTGCGTGCATCAGGGGTACGGTGGCCCCCGGCTCCGGGTCGCCCGCCGTCACGTACGGGATCAACGCCGCGCGATTCTGTTCGCGCAGTTCGGAGAAACGCTGCTCAATGCGACTCATAGCGTAATCCCCTCGCGTTCGGCCACGGTGTTCAGGTCCTTGTCGCCGCGCCCGGACAGATTGATGATGATGCTTTGATCGGGACGCATCTGCGGGGCCAGGTCCAGCACATGGGCAATCGCATGACTGGTCTCCAGCGCCGGGATGATGCCCTCGGTGCGGGTCATGCGGTGGAAGCCGGCCAGCGCCTGGTCATCCGTTACCGACACGTAGTTCACCCGGCCGATGTCCTTCAGCCACGCATGCTCCGGCCCGACGCCCGGGTAGTCCAGGCCCGCCGAGACCGAGTGCGTGCCGATGATCTGGCCATTCTCGTCTTCCATCAGGTACGTCCGGTTGCCGTGCAGAACGCCCGGCTGCCCGGCGCACAGCGGCGCAGAGTGGCGCCCGGTCTCGACCCCGTCGCCCCCGGCCTCGACCCCGATCATTTCCACCGACTCGTCGCCAAGGAACGGATGGAACAGCCCGATGGCATTGGACCCGCCGCCAACACAAGCGACCAGGGTATCCGGCAGGCGGCCAGTCATCTCCAGGTGCTGCTCGCGCGCCTCGCGGCCGATCACCGCCTGGAAGTCCCGGACCATCGCCGGATACGGGTGCGGCCCTGCCACGGTCCCAATGATGTAGAAGGTGTCGTCGACGTTGGTCACCCAGTCGCGCATCGCCTCGTTCAACGCGTCCTTCAGGGTGCGGGTCCCGGATTTCACCGCCACCACCTCGGCGCCCAGAAGGCGCATGCGATAGACGTTCTGTGTCTGGCGCCGGGTGTCCTCTTCGCCCATGTAGACCACGCATTCCAGCCCCAGCCGCGCGGCCACGGTGGCCGTCGCGACGCCGTGCTGTCCGGCACCGGTCTCGGCGATGATTCGCTTCTTGCCCAGGCGCTTGGCAAGCAGGGCCTGGCCGATCGTGTTGTTTACCTTGTGCGCGCCGGTGTGATTCAGATCCTCGCGCTTGAGGTAGACCTGCGCCCCACCCAGTTCCCGCGACATGCGCTCGGCGTGGTAGAGCGGGTTCGGCCGCCCAACGAACTGCTTCAGGTCATGATCCAGCTCCGCCAGGAAGTCGGGATCCTGCATGTACTGCTCGTATACCGCCTGCAGCTCGTCCAGCGCCCCCATCAGGGTCTCGGACACGAAGCGCCCGCCATACGGCCCGAAATGCCCACGGGCATCCGGGAAAGCCGCCCAGTCAATCTTGTTCATCAGTCTCTACCTCGCATTGACGCACCGCCTGCACGAAGGCCCGCATGCGTCGTGCATCCTTGATTCCGGGCGCGGATTCCACCCCGGAACTCACATCGACCCCGTACGGACGCAGGTGTTCCAGCGCAGCGCGCACCGAGTCCGAATCCAGTCCCCCGGCCAGCAGCCAGGGCCGTTCCAGTGCGTCGGGGACCCGCTGCCAATCGAAGCGATGCCCCGATCCGCCGCTGCGCCCCCCGCCATGACTGTCCAGGAGAAACCCCTGGGCATCCGGGTGCTGCTCCATCACCGGGCGTGGATCCTGCCCTTCGCCCATGGCGATGGCCTTCAGATAAGGCCGCCCGAAGCGCGCGCAAAACGGCGCCGTCTCGTGCCCGTGAAACTGCAGGCAATCCAGCCCTACCGTCTGCAATACCGTTTCGACGCGTGACGGATCCGGGTCCACAAACAATCCCACCGTGGTCACGAACGGGGGCAGCGCGGCCGCGATGGCCGCGGCCTGCGCCGGCTCTACCGCCCGCCGACTCGCTGCATGAAACACCAGCCCGATGGCATCGGCCCCAGCCGCCGCCGCGGCACGTGCCTGTTCCGGGCTCGTCACTCCGCAGATCTTCACCCGATAACGCATGCGCCCGCCGGCCTCCTCTGTCCGGTCGCAAAGCCTACCAGAACCCGGCACGCGATCCGGCTTTCCCGCAATCACCCCGGCGCATTCCCCGGGACGCCATCGAGGACCGGCCCCGCGGTGATCGGCAGCTCGAACTCCACCGGATAATCCACATGCACGAAATAGAGCCCGCCGGCCGGCGCGGTGATCCCCGACGCGCGCCGATCCCGCGCCGCCAGAACCTCCATCGGCCAGCCCACTTCGGCCCGACCATCCCCGACCGCCAGCAGAACGCCGGCGATGTTGCGCACCATGTGGTGCAGAAAGGCATTCGCGTGGATATCCAGAATGACGTAGGAGCCGCGCCGGCGCACCGACAGCGAATGCACCCGCCGCACGGGCGACTTGGCCTGGCACGCCGCCGCTCGCAGGCTGCTGAAATCGTGCTCCCCCACGAAGGCCTGACCGGCCCGATGCATGCGCCGGGCATCCAGCGGCCGTCGCCACCACGATACCCGCCCGGCCTCCAGCGCCGGACGGATCTCGCGATTCGCGATCACATAGCGGTAGCGCCTGCCGAACGCGCCGAACCGGGCGTGGAAGGTATCGGGTACCGGCTGCGCCCAGGTCAGCGCAATCGCACCCGGCAGACGACTGTTGCTTCCCAGGATCCAGGCGCGTGGTTCACGTTGTGCCGGGGTGTCAAAGTGCACCACCTGGGCGGTGGCATGGACGCCCGCATCGGTACGCCCGGCACAGTTCAGCTCCACCGGGTGATTCGCCACGAAGCCCAGCGCCGCCTCCAGGTGGCCCTGGACGCTCGGACCATCCTTTTGCCGTTGCCAGCCCAGCAGCCCGTGGCCATCGTATTCGACACCCAGCGCCCAGCGCTGGCGCGTGGCCGGCCCCGTTCCACCCCCGGATGACACCGACATCTGGTCGCTATTCAAAACCCTGCCCCCAGCACCATCCACCAGACCGCCGCCACGCCCGCCCACAGCCAGGCCAGCGCAGCCTTGGGGATTCGCCAGCCCGAGATCATCGCGGATTCCGCCGGGAGCTCTGCCGCGACAGCGCCACCCCCTGCGAGTGCCTGATCCAGGCGCAGGACAAGCCATTCCCGGACCTGTGCCAAGCGCGCACGGCGCACTCCGCGCAAGCCCGCCCGGCGTTGCTCCAGTGCCACCCGTTCACTCTCGAACATGGCCAGTGCCAGAAACAGACGTCGCGCGAAGCGCTCGCCCCAGCCCCCCAGCACCTGGCGTGGGCCGCCCAGAATGCCCCCAAGGGCACGCACCAGGGCCGGCCGCGGGAAGCGCCCAGTCATCCAGACCACCAGCACCACCACGAGCATCAGTGCAGCAATACGCCATCCGGCCACCTGCAGTCCCGTGCCCCAGTCCCCGCCCCCGGTCGGCCACACCCCGTAGAACACCACGAGCGAGAGATAAAACCATTTCAAACGCAGCACCAGCCGGCCCGCACGGCCCCAGTCCAGACCGGTCAAGGCCAGCCCTCCGGCCACTACACCCGCGACGGCCACCACCTGCGGCTCGGCCGGCACTAGCGCCGCAGAAACACCCAGCACACCCAGCAGCGCCGCTGCCGCGGCTCCGGCATCGCCCTCAGCGGGGGCCGACCTCATCGGCTCTTCCGCGCTCATCGCCACTCAGCGCCCATCCCCATCCTCGAAACCAAAAGGCCCCACCCGAGAGATCCCCCCGGGCGGGGCCGCACATCGTAGCCATGATCGGTTCACGGCGCCGGCATCACCAGCCCGACACGACCCGGCTCCAGCAATCAGCTTCCCTGAATCTGATCCCGGATCGCCTCGGCCTCGCGCTTCTGTTCGTCGGTACCGGAGGCCAGAACCTCGTCGATGAGCTCCTGGGCACCCTCCGCATCACCCATGTCCGCATAGGCCTGGGCCAGACTCAGCCGCGTAACGTTCTCGTCATCGCCGGCCCCATCCGTACCTTCCCCGGCATCGGCCGATTCCGGCGCGGCGAATGCCTCGCCCGAGGCCGGCAGATCCTCGTCCATTTCCAGTCCGGTCTCCTGGCCTTCACCACTGTCACCCCCACTGGCGGGCGCATCAAGGTCCGGAAGCTCGTTCTCCTCGAGATCGAAGGACAGGTTGTTCAGGTCATCGCCTGTCTGGCCTTCTTCCGCAGTCGCTTCGGCCGCACTGGCGAGGTCCTGTTCCAGGTTGTCGTCGATATCAAACGAAAGCCCCTGATCCTCTGCCGTACCCGGCTCTTGCGCATCGGCACGCGGCTTCGCATCGTCGGATTCCGGCAGCTCCAGATCGGAGAAATCGATCTCGTTGCTGTCAGCGTCGCCCCCCGCGGCCCCGGGGTCCACCGAAGCCGGCTCGTCAAGGGAATCGGCGCTGGCCAGGCCGGCCGCCCCGGAGGCACCGCCCAACTTCGACTCCAGCTCCGAGAGGCGATCGCGCAGGACATCGTCGTCCGCACCCAGGCGATCGCGCAGGGCCATCGCCGCCTCGCGTGCGCCCGCTTCGTCCTCAAGCGCCACATGGGCCTCGACCAGCTTGAGCCGGTACTGATTGTTGTCCGGGTTCTCCTTCAGGGCGGCGTTCAGCGTCTCGACCGCCTGGTCATTCATGCCATAGGCCAGGCAGACATCCACCTCGGCCAGCACGTCGTCCGTGCCCGCCGCACCCTCGCTGGTGCTGGAGACCACCACTTCGCTTACCTCTTCTTCGGGTTGGGCCGGTGGATGCGCGGATTCTTCCTGCCTGGACTCTGCAGACTCGTCGGAGCGCGAAGCGGCCGTTCCCACAATGGTTCCGGCCGCAGCCGCGGTCGCGGCCCCGGACACCCCGGAACCCGCGCCTCGCTCGCCGCCCTGGACTTCACGCGCCTCGTACCCCGTGGCGCCCACGGTCGACGCCTGCACCCCGCTATTGTCGGCACGCGGCTTCAGGCCGGAACCGTGTTCGTCGACCATCACCTCGCGGCGGCCGCCGCGGGCAAAAGCCAGCAACACCAGCAGCAGCAGAATGACCAGCGCAATCGCCATCATCAGCAGCAACGGATCGTTCATGATGCGTTCGTGCAGCGGGGCATTGCGTTCGGCGTCCGCACGATCCAGACGCGTGCGCAGCTGTTCGCGCTCGGCGCGCAGCTGGCTCAGCTGTTCCTCGAGCCCGGCCATGTTCTCGCTGGAGATCTCGGCCAGACGCCCACGCTCGCCAAGCTCCTCGCGCAATTCGGAGAGCTCGTCGCGCATTCCGTCCATTTCGGCGCGCTGGGACAGCAGGGCTTCCTGCAGCAGCTCCTCGGAACCCCCCTGGGTTGCCCCGGCTTCGGCATCTTCCGGCAGCAGATCGGCGACGATCTCCAGGCGATCCTCGGCCGCCACCTCCTCGGTCGCGGCCTCGTCGCCCACCGCCGTTTCGTCCTCGGTCACGGCCGAGTCCGATTCGGCCAGCGCGGATTCGTCGTCCTCAACCGCCGCGGCAGCGTCCTCTGTAACAGCCGCTTCTTCGTCCTCGACCAGCGCCTCGCCCTCGACACCCTCCTCAGCCGCGGCCGGAGCCGGCTCCGGTTCTTCGCGGGCGACGCGAGTGGATTCCTGCCAGGCGCGCGTCTGGTCGGCAACCTCGGCCCGCGCCTCGGCGGTACTACGCGCGTCCAACTGTTCGCGGGACGGCGTACGCAATTCCGCGTCCGCTCGCAACGAATTGATGTTGTTACCCATGAAGGCCTGCGGATTGGCGTCGAGGAACGCGAGCATGGCCTGCTCGTCGCTGTATCCCGACACACCGCTGCGGCGCACGACCGCGTAGAGGGTGTCGCCACTACGCACCCGGATGGTTTCGACTTCGCGGGTCGCACGGGGCGCCGCGCCGGGGTCCCTGCTCACGGCCGGCGCAGAAGTTCCGGAAGGCATCGTGCCGGGCGGATCCAGCAACAACGAGACCTCGCGCATGGCGCGCCCGCCATCCCAGCGCGCCTCCAGCAGCATGCCCACATAGGGCTCGCGCACCGGCCGGCGTGTGGTCAGGATGATGCGGTCACCCTCAACCTGGATGTTCAAGTCCCCCGGAACACCGCCACGGTTCAGACCGGCGCGGCGGTATGCATCCTCGGAAGCCTGGCGAATTCGCAGGGAGTCGCCGGCAGCCGCCGCCCCCCGCAAGGGAATCTCCGCCCGCAAGGGCTGATTCAGGAAGGATTGAAGATTGATTTCGCCGAAGCCCACGGAACTCGAGGACGCCGGGGCCACCAGCAGCAAGAACAAAAACCCAACCAAAAACTTGCGCACGAATTCCCCCTGAAAATGCCACCTGGCCGTACTGCCTCGGCCGACACGGCCGATGACCCCCTGGCCACGGATGTACCGGGTAGTGTCCCCGGCGTTTTCCCGGATTAAATCACAGGTAATCGCGGATCAAAACCTCCGCGATCTGAATCGTGTTCAGCGCAGCCCCCTTGCGCACGTTGTCCGAGACCACCCAAAGGTTCAGTCCGCGGGGGTGGGAAATGTCCTCGCGGATGCGGCCGACGAACACCGCATCCTTGCCGGAACCCTCGGTCACCGCAGTTGGATAGCCCCCGTCCTCGTGCTTGTCCAGTACCGTGATCCCCGGTGCGCTGGAGAGGATCTCGCGCGCCTTCTCCGCACTGATCTTCTCGCGCGTCTCGATATGCAGGGCCTCGGAATGCCCGTAGAACACCGGAATGCGCACGGCGGTCGGGTTCACCAGGATAGACTCGTCGCCCATGATCTTCCGGGTCTCCCAGACCATCTTCATCTCTTCCTTGGTGTAGCCATTGTCCTGGAAGACGTCGATGTGCGGCAGGGCATTGAACGCGATCTGCTTGGGATACACGTTACACTCCACCGGACGGCCATTCAGCAACGCCGCCGTCTGGTGCGCCAGCTCCTCGATCGCCTCCTTGCCGGTACCGGACACGGCCTGGTAGGTCGCCACGTTGATCCGTTCGATGCCTACCGCATCGTGCAACGGCTTCAGCGCCACCAGCATCTGAATGGTGGAGCAATTCGGGTTCGCGATAATCCCGTGTTTCGTGTAATCGCCCACCGCGTCCGGGTTCACCTCCGGAATCACGAGCGGGATTTCCGGGTCGTAGCGGAACTGGGAGGTATTGTCGATCACAACGCAGCCGGCCGCCGCCGCCTTGGGCGCATATTCCGCGGACACCGAGGCGCCCGGCGAGAACAGCCCGATCTGCACCGTGGAAAAATCAAAAGTCGCCAGGTCCTCGACCTCCAACTCGCGCCGGCCGTAGTCCACCGTCTTGCCCACCGACCGCGAGCTGGCCAGGGCATGCACGCGCCCGATCGGCAGGTCGCGCTCGGCCAGGATGGACAGCAGGGCCTCGCCAACGGCGCCCGTTGCCCCGACCACGGCCACGTCAAATTTGCGGTCACTCATCGTTAATTCCCGGTTTAATTTTGATCTTCAAGCTATTGATAGTTCTATTGTACCGTAGGATGCGACGAGCGCAGCGAATCGCATCAATCTCTTCCCCAGCGGAGGCAATGATGCGTTTCGCTGCGCTCAACGCATCCTACACTTGCGCGTGATACAAGCCCCGTTCGTGAGGCCGCCTCAATCGTCCAACGCAGCCACCAGGGCATCCCCCATCCCCTGCGTACCGACCAGCTTCATGCCTTCACCGAAGATGTCTGGGGTACGCAAGGCCTGATCCAGCACCCGACCAACAGCCGCCTCGATGCGTTCGGCCAGGTCGTTGCGGTTCAGACTATGACGGAGCAGCATCGCGACCGACAGCACCGTCGCCATCGGGTTGGCCTTGCCCTGCCCCGCAATATCCGGTGCCGAACCGTGGATCGGCTCGTACAGGCCCACGCCCTCGCTGTTCAGCGAGGCGGACGGCAGCATGCCAATGGAGCCGGTCAGCATTGCCGCTGCATCGGACAGGATGTCCCCGAACATGTTGCCGGTCACCATCACGTCGAACTGCTTCGGGTCACGCACCAGCTGCATCGCGGCGTTGTCTACATACATGTGAGACAGCTCGACCTCGGGGAATTCCTTCCCGACACGCTCGACCACCTCGCGCCACAGCTCGGAGACCTCCAGCACGTTGGCCTTGTCCACCGAGCACAGGCGCTTGCCCCGCTTCATCGCCGCCTCGAAGCCGACCCGGGCGATCCGCTCAATCTCCGATTCGCTATAGACCAGCGTATTGAATCCGACCCGCTCGCCATTGCGTTCCTCGATCCCGCGTGGCTGGCCGAAGTAGATCCCCCCGGTCAGCTCGCGCACGATCAGGATATCCAGCCCGCTGACCACCTCGGGCTTCAGCGTGGAGGCCGAGGCCAGCTGCGGGTACAGGATCGCCGGGCGCAGGTTCGCGAACAGGCCGAGATCCGAGCGGATGCCCAGCAGCCCACGCTCGGGGCGCAGGTCGCGCTCCAGCGACTCGTACTGCGGGCCACCCACCGCCCCCAGCAGGATCGCGTCTGCACGACGCGCCGCCTCGCGGGTGGCCTCCGGATAGGGGTGCCCGGCCGCGTCATGCGCCGCGCCCCCGATCAGGCCCTGCTCGATCTCCAGATCCAGACCGCCGATCTCGCCCACGCGCTCCAGCACCTTCAGCGCCTCGGCCACGATCTCGGGCCCAATCCCGTCCCCGGGCAATACCAGAATTCGGCTCACAAACCTCTCCCAAGTAACTATTATTCTTTACCTATACATTCCTAGTGGCAACGTCATTGCGAGGAGCCGCAGGCGACGTGGCAACCTCCGGGCGCAACCCCCGACGTTTACCCGAGCCAGCGCCGGGGCTGCCCTGGGAGATCGCCACGTCGCTCCGCTCCTCGCGATGACGGTGCTTCCTGCCCCCCGTCATTGCGAGGCCCCGCCAGGGGCCGTGGCACAAAAGCGCGAAGCGCGTTGAACGGCCGCAGGCCGGCCCGAAGGGCGAGCGCAGCGAGTAACCCCCCAACGCTGGCAGAGCGCCGGTACGGGGATCCGGTGGTTACGGACGGAGGTTGTTTCGTCGCTTCGCTCCTCGCAATGACGGTGCCCGGATCCAGGCCGTGCCAGACGCACTGTCTACCGTTGTTCCGCCATCCACGGCCATTCGCGGCGCTGGCGCTCCTCGAAGGCCCGAATATCGTCCGCAAACTGCAGCGTCAGGGCGATATCGTCCAGCCCGTTCAGCAGGCGATGGCGGCGGTCCTCGTCCAGTGTGAAGTCGAATACGGTACCGTCCGGCGCGGTCACGGTCAGCTCTTCCAGGTTCACCTGGACCAGTGCCCCCGGGTTCGCCTCCACCTGATCAAACAGGCGCTGCACCTCGTCCTCGGCCAGCACGACCGGCAGCAGGCCATTCTTGCAGCTGTTGGAGAAGAAGATGTCCGCGAACGACGGCGCGATCACCGCACGAAAACCGAAGTCCGTCAGCGCCCAGACCGCGTGTTCCCGCGAGGAGCCGCAGCCGAAGTTCTTGCGCGCCAGCAGGATGGTCGCCTGGTCAAACGGCGCCTGGTTGAGCACAAAGTCCGGGTTCGGCCGGCGCTTCGAGCCATCCATGCCCGGCTCGCCCGGGTCCAGGTAGCGCCAGTCGTCGAAGGCATTGGGGCCGAAGCCCGTGCGCTTGACCGACTTCAGGTACTGCTTGGGGATGATCGCGTCGGTATCCACGTTGGAGCGGTCCAGCGGCGCGACGATCCCCTTGTGTACAGTAAAGGCCTGCATCGCTTACGCCTCCTTCAACGCGGACGGTTCAATGAAGTGCCCGGCGACGGCCGCCGCGGCGGCCAGCGACGGGCTGACCAAATGCGTACGCCCACCCTGCCCCTGACGCCCCTCGAAATTGCGGTTCGAGGTGGAGGCGCAGCGCTCGCCCGGTTCCAGGCGGTCGGCGTTCATCGCCAGGCACATCGAACAGCCCGGCTCGCGCCACTCGAAGCCGGCATCCAGGAAGATGCGGTCCAGCCCCTCCTGCTCCGCCTGCTGTTTCACCAGCCCGGAGCCCGGCACCACCATCGCCAGCTTGATGCTATCGGCCTTCTTGCGGCCCTTCACCACCTCGGCGGCGGCGCGCAGGTCCTCGATCCGGGAATTCGTGCAGGAACCGATGAATACCTTGTCCGGACGGATCTCCGTCATCGGGGTATTCGCCTTCAGGTCCATGTACTCCAGCGCCCGCTGCATGCCCTCCGCGCGCACCGGATCGGACTCGGCCGCCGGGTCCGGCACCCGCCCGTCGATCGGCGCGACCATCTCCGGCGAGGTGCCCCAGCTGACCTGCGGGGCGATCTCGGCGGCATCCATCTCCACCACCGCGTCGAACTCGGCATCCGGGTCGGAGACCAACGTGCGCCAGTACTCGGCCGCCCGCTCGAACATCTCGCCGGTCGGCGCCTGCGGCTTGCCGCGCACGTATTCGATGGTCTTCTCGTCCACCGCGACCATGCCCGCACGGGCCCCGGCCTCGATCGACATGTTGCAGACGCTCATGCGGCCTTCGATCGACAGGCTGCGGATCGCGGAGCCGGCAAACTCGATCGCGTAGCCGGTACCCCCGGCGGTGCCAATGCGGCCGATGATCGCCAGCACCACGTCCTTGGCGGTGACCCCCGGACGCAGCTCGCCTTCCACACGGATCTGCATGGCCTTGGTCTTCTTTTGCCACAGGCACTGGGTGGCCAGCACATGCTCCACCTCGGAGGTGCCGATGCCGAAGGCCAGCGCGCCCAGCGCGCCATGCGTGGAGGTATGCGAGTCGCCGCAGACCACGGTCATGCCCGGCAGGGTCGCGCCCTGCTCCGGGCCGATCACGTGCACGATGCCCTGGCGCACGTCGGCCATCGGGAAGAACTTCAGACCCAGGCTCGTGACGTTACTCTCCAGCGTTTCCACCTGGATGCGCGAGACCGGATCCGCAATCCCCTGGTCGCGATCAGCGGTAGGCACATTGTGATCCGGCACCGCCAGCACGGAATCGCCGCGCCACGGCTTGCGCCCGGCCAGCCGCAGCCCCTCGAAGGCCTGCGGACTGGTCACCTCATGCACCAGGTGGCGATCGATGTAGAGCAGCGTCGAGCCATCCGGCTCCTCGCGCACCCCATGCGCCTCCCACAACTTGTCATACAGGGTCTTGCCAGCCATTACCCACTCCCGCGGCCGTGCCGCGTTCTGTCGTTCTTGCGTCCCACCGCCGGCGATCCACCGGCGCTATACAGGCCCACCCTTGCACAGCGCCGCCACTGGCACCGTCATTGCGAGGCCCCGCAGGGGCCGTGGCAACCTCCGTCCGGAACCACCGGATCCCGGTACTGGCGCTCTGCCAGCTTCAGGAGGTTGCCGCGTCGCCTTCGGCTCCTCGCAATGACGTCGTTTCATGACGCCCGTTGATCTAGAGTCTGGGCCCACCCCGGTATTCTTTCAAATCCGATTTCTTATCCGTATCATTCCATACGGTTATATAGGTGCCGGGTCATGCCGAGCCCGACCATCGAACGGACCATTATCTCACGCAGGGACTGGAGAGACACGGATGCGCCCGGAACAACTGAGTGTCGAATCCCTGCAGGCCTTCGTCGCGGTCGTCGACACCGGCGCCTTCTCCGCCGCGGCCGAACGGCTGCACCTGACCCAACCCGCGATCAGCAAGCGCATCCAGTCCCTGGAGGCCACGCTGGAGCGCCCGCTGTTCGAGCGCCAGGGCCGCCGCGTTCGGCCGACGGAGGTCGCGGAGCGCCTGCTGCCCGAGGCCCGCGAAATCCTCGCCCGCCTGCGCGCCATCGAGCAGCAGGTCGCCGACCTCGACCAGGTGGTGCGCGGCCGCATCCGCCTGGCCACCTCGCACCACATCGCCCTGCACCGCCTGCCCACGCCACTGTCCGCCCTGCGCGAGTGCTACCCGGAGCTGGAACTGGAACTGGCATTCATGGATTCCGAGGCCGGCATCGAGGCCGTCATGCACGGCGATGCCGACCTGGCCCTGGCCACCCTGCCCGAAGATCTGCCGAAGGGCGCCGAGGCGCACACGGTATGGACCGACGACCTCGTCCCCATGGTCGCCCGCAACCGCGCTGACGACACCCCGCTGGATACCCTGCGGCGCCTGCACGACTGGCCGGCCATCCTGCCGCCCGCGGATTCCACCACCCGCCGCCAGATCGACCAGGCCCTGGCCGCACAGGGCCTGCACCCCACCGCCGCACAGGAAAGCCCCTACCTGGAAGTCATCCGCATGATGATCACGGCAGGCCTCGGCATCGGCTTCCTCCCCCGCACCATGGCCACCGACGACCTCGCCGTACTCGACTGGCCCGGCGCGCCCGTCGCCCGCCAGCTCGGCTGGGTCCGCCATGCCGAGCGCTACCGCTCCCGCACCCTGGAGGCCGTCATCGAGGCGTTACAGCGGCCGCAGTAACCCGATGGCCGCCCCCTTCCAGGCCGGCAGCCGCGCGGTCATGCGCGGGCGGCTTCGCGGGGGAGCAGGGACGAGATCATCCAGGTGGCGAAGATGAAGAAGGTGGAGGCAATCAGGGCGCCTTCCAGGCCCCAGACCATGAAGATGGCGCCGGAGGCGACGGTGCCGACCAGGCGGCCGCCGGCGTTGGCCATGTAGTAGAAGCCGACCTTCATCGCGACGCGGTCCGCCTCGGCGTAGTCGAGGATCAGGAAGGAGTGGACGGCCGAGTTGATTGCGAACACCACGCCGAACACGCCCAGCCCGACCATCAATACCCAGGCCGGGTCCAGGCCCACCTCCAGTCCGATCACGATGGCGATCGGCAGCAGCATCAGGATGAACGCCCACAGGCGCGCGGTGAGCCCGGTCGGATGCACCCCGCCCTTACCCAAGAGGCGCGGCACGGAGGCCTGCACGATGCCGTAGCCGATCACCCACAGCGCCAGGAACGCGCCCACCTGCATGTGGTTCCAGTCCAGCGTGGCGCTGAGGAACACCGGCAGCGCGACCACGAACCACACATCGCGCGCGCCGAACAGGAAGAAGCGTGCGGCCGAGAGCACGTTGATCGCGGCGGAGTTGGAGAACATCTGGGTGAACTTCGGCTTGCCGCCGACACGCCCCAGCCCGCGCGGCAGTCCGACCACCGAGAACAGCATGACCAGCGCCAGCATGCCGGCGAGGATCACCAGCGCCATCTGGAAGCCCACGCTGTAGAGCAGCGCCCCGCCGACAAAGAAGCCGACCCCCTTCAGCGCGTTCTTCGAGCCGGTGAGCACCGCAACCCAGCGAAACAGCCGCCCCTCCTCATCACCCGCGACCAGCTTCACGCCGGACTTCGCACTCATCTTGTTCAGGTCCTTGGCGATCCCGGACAGGGCCTGGGCGAACATCACGTAGGCCACGCCAAGCCAGGCCTCGGGCACCGTGAGCATCAGCAGCGCCGCCACCTGCAGCAGCGTCCCGCCGATCATGGTGGTGTTCACCCCCAGCCGCGCGGCCAGCCAGCCGCCGGTCAGATTGGTGATGACCCCGAACAGCTCGTAGAACAGGAACAGGAAGGCGATCTCCAGCGGGCTGTAGCCCAGCTGGTGGAAGAACAGCACGACCAGCATGCGGATCGCGCCGTCGGTGACGGTGAACGCCCAGTAGTTCGCGGTGATCCGCGCGTAGGCACCCAGCCCCAGGGTGGGCGGCCCGCCCGGGTTTGGCTGGTCGGCCGCTCCGCTCACGACGGCCTCAAACCCCCAGCTTGGCGACGCGGGCGACCAGCTCGACCAGCCGGTTCGCGTAGCCCCATTCGTTGTCGTACCAGGCCAGCACCTTCACCTGCGTGCCGTCGACTACCATGGTCGACTGGGCATCCACGATGGACGAGCGCGGGTCGGTGCGGAAATCGCTGGAGACCAGCGGGCGCTCCTCGTAGCCGAGGATGCCGTTCAGATCGCCGTTCGCCGCCTCGCGCAGCAGGCCGTTGACCTCGTCCGCCGTCGTCTCGCGCGCGGCCTCGAAGGTGAAATCCGTCAGCGACGCGTTCATCAGTGGCACGCGCACCGCATGGCCGTTCAGACGCCCGTTCAGTTCGGGAAAGATGTCGCCAATCGCCTTCGCCGAGCCGGTAGTGGTCGGGATCAGGTTCAGCCCGGCCGCACGAGCCCGGCGCAGGTTGTCGCGCGGCAGGTCCACCGGCGACTGGGTGGCGGTCATGTCGTGCACGGTCAGGATGGTGCCGTGGCGGATCGAAAGTGCCGGATGCAGCACCTTCACCAGCGGCGCCAGGCAGTTGGTGGTGCAAGAGGCAGCCGTCACGACGTGGTGCTTCGCGGGATCGTAAGCGGCGTCGTTCACACCCATCACCACGTTCAGCGCGCGCTCGTCCTTCACCGGCGCCGCGACCACCACGCGCTTCGCGCCACGGGTGAAATGCGGCTCCAGCGTGTCCATGGTGCGGAAGGCGCCAGTGGCGTCGATGACGATGTCCACGTCCGACTCGCCCCACGGCACCTGCGCCGGCTCGGCCAGGCTCGTGTGGCGCAGCTCGCACCCGTCGACCCGGATCTGGCCCGCTTGGGCCTCGGGCTCACGGCCCCAACGCCCGTGAACGGAATCAAACTCCAGCAGATGCCCGGTAACGGTCCCGTCCGCGGCGACCTCGTTCAGATGCACGACCTCGATGTCGTCCCGGTCCCATGCCGCGCGCAGGGCCAACCGACCGATCCGCCCCATCCCGTTTATACCGACGCGCACCGCCATGGAGCCCCTCCCGCGAAAAATCGCGTCAGCATACCCCGCCCAAATGACAAACGCATGACGCCCGGGCGCCGAAAACACGGCTCGTCAGTTGAGCCAGACGATCCCCGCGTTGAGGTAGATGGCAAAGGCGACCCACAGCAGGTACGGCACCAGCAGCGCGCCGGCGATACGGTCAATGCGCCAGAAGGCGATCAGAGTGGCCAGGATCAGCGGCCACAGGATCAGGATCTCGGCGAGCGCCAGATCCGGGCGTTGGATGCCGAAGAACAGCACCGACCAGCCGAGATTTAGCGCGAGCTGGGCCAGGAAAAACCCCAGCGCAATCGGGGCGCCGGTCAGGCCGACGCGCCGCCAGACATGCCAGGCGGCGAGACCCATCAGGCCGAACAGCACACTCCAGACCGGGCCGAATACCGCATCCGGCGGATTCAGTGGTGGACGCGCCAGTGTCGGATACCAGTCGCCCACCGAGAGACTGGTTGCCCAGCCACCCAGCCCGGCTACGGCAAACACCAGCACCATCGAGCCCAGGAGCCCGAGCATGTCCGTGGCAAAGGAGCGCCGTTGCGGGCGCGGGGAACGGGCCGATTCGGGTGTCGTCACGGAATTCTCCTTGTACTCGGGGGTCCTAGTCCGGTCTTGATCGAATCGCCGCCGAATTCCGAACGGAATTCATGCACGATTCAGTCAACCACGCGACACTCTAACCTGACCACCCCGCAAACAAGCGAGTTGCAATGCCCCGCCCCGCCACACTGATCACCGCGCTCCTGTTTCTCCTGGCCGCTGGCATCCTCGTCTGGATGCTGCTGGGCCCGGAAGACGACGCGGCCTCTTCCGGTCGTCCGGGCGGTGGCGAGACCCGCCCGGTCGCGGTCGCCATCGCCGGCATCGAGACCCGCGACCTGGTCGAACGGCGGCGCTTCACCGGCAGCATCGAGGGCGCCGACCGGATCGAGATCACCCCCCGCGTAGGCGGGCGGGTTGCCGAGGTATTCGTCAATCTGGGCGACCGCGTGGAGCCCGGTGATCCGCTGCTGCAACTGGATACCGAGGAATTCGAGCAGGACGTGGCCCAGGCGGCGGCGGAGCTGGAAGTCGCCGAGGCCAGCCTGGCCGAGGCCCTGGCCAGCCGCGATGCGACCCGGCGTGAACTGCAGCGCACCCGCGAGCTGCGCGACCAGGGGATCGCGTCGCGCTCGGAGCTGGAGGCCGCGGAGACTGAACTCGCCCTGGCACAGACGCGCGTCGCCCTGGCCGAATCGCAGATCCGCCAGCGGCGCTCCGCGCTGCGCACCCGCGAGATCCAGTTGAGCTACACCCGCATCGAGGCGGGTACGGCCGACAGCACCCGCTGGGTCGCCGAACGCCACGTGGATCCCGGCACGGTCATCAGCGCCAACGACACCGCACTTGCGCTGGTCCGGCTGCAGCCGGTGCGCGCCATCCTGGCCGTGACCGAGGCCGACTACGGCCGGCTGTCGCCGAGCCAGGGGGCACAGGTCTACACCGCCGCCTATCCGGACGCCGGATTTGCCGGCACCATCGCCCGCATCGCCCCGGAATTCCGGCCCGGTTCGCGTCAGGCGCGGGTCGAGGTGGAGATCCCCAACGAACGCGACCAGCTGCGCCCGGGCATGTTCGTGGAGGCCGCCATTACCCTGGGGGAACGCGACGCCGTCCGGGCCATACCGCGCGACGCGATCATCCAACGCGAGGCCGGCCCGACCCTGTTCAGCGTGGACCGCAGCGGTGAACGCCCGCAGGCCCGCCGCCATCAGGCGGTTACCGGCGTGCGTGACGGCGACTGGGTCGAACTGCTGGAACCCGAGCTGCCGGAAGGCACCGAGGTCGTCGTGCTCGGCCAGCACCTGCTCGCGGACGGCACCCCGCTGCGCGTGACCGACCCGCGCAACGTGCCGGGTGGAGACGACACACCCGAGTCGGACACCCCGTGAATCCGGCCCGCGTAACGGTCCACCGCCCCGTGCTGACCAGCATGGTAGCCCTGATCGTGGTGATCCTCGGCCTGACCGCGCTGACCCGCCTGCCGGTGGATCTGCTGCCGAATATCACCTACCCGGTGGTCACGGTGATGACGTCCTACCCCAATGCCGGGGCCGAGGAAGTCGAACAACTCGTCACGCGCCAGGTGGAGCAGGCCGCGGCCGCCATTACCGGTGCCCAGGAGATCCGCTCGACCTCCGCCGAGGGCAACAGCAACGTCCGCATCAACTTTGCCTGGGGCACGGACATCCGCCAGGCGGTGGACGACCTGCGCGATCGCCTGGCGCGCATCGAGGACCGCCTGCCCGATGACGCCGATCGCCCGCTGGTACGCCAGTTCGACACCCAGGACTCGCCCATCATGCGTCTGGGCATCGGCTCGCAACTGGACGCCATCCACCTGCGCACCCTGATCGACAACCGTATCGCCTCGCGTCTGGAACGCATCCCCGGCGTGGCAGCTGTGGATACCTTCGGCGGCCTGGAGCGCGAGGTCCGCGTGGAGGTGGACCCGGAACGCATCGAGGCCATCGACCTCGGCCTGGACGACCTGCGTGATCGCATTCGAAACGCCAACGTGATCACCCCCGGCGGCCCGATCATGGACGGGCGCCGCGAATACCGCCTGCGCACGCCGGCCGAGTTCCGCTCGGTGGACGAGGTCCGCGACACCATCGTGCAGCGCAGCGAGGACGGTGTGACCTACCTGCACCAGGTGGCCGACGTGCGCGACACCCACCAGCGCGTTACCCGCCGGTTCCGGGTCAACCAGGAGGAAGGCGTGCAGCTCGCCGTGCGCAAGCTGGCCGACGCCAACACCGTAGAGGTCTCCGAGGCGGTCCACGTCGAACTGGTGCGCCTGAACCGCGACTTCCCCCAGATCGACATCCGCGCCGTCACCGACGAGGCCGGTTTTATCCGCAACTCCATCACCAACGTCGGTCGTTCGATCCTCTACGGCAGTGCACTGGCCGTGCTGGTGCTGCTCGTGTTCCTGCGCAACATCCGCTACACGCTGGTGGCGGCCACCGCAATCCCGCTGGCGGTGATCGCCACCTTCGGCCTGGTCTACTTCGGCGGCTACTCGCTCAACCTGATGACACTCGGCGGGATCGCGCTGGGCGTGGGGCTGATGGTGGACAACGCCATCGTGGTGATCGAGAGCATTGCCCGACGGCGCGAGGAACATGCCGAACAGACCGCCGCCGAGGCCGCCATCAGCGGCACCGGGCGCGTCGCACCCGCCATCGTCGCCAGCACCCTGACCACCGTGGCGATCTTCCTGCCGCTGTTCTTCGCCGAGGAACTGGCCGGCCAGCTGTTCAAGCCGCTGGCGGCGGTGGTCGCCTTTGCCCTGGCGGGCTCACTGATTGTCGCGCTGACCCTGGTCCCGATGCTGATGGCCCGCGCCCCGATGCCCAAGCGCGACACCAGTGCCCTCGCGCGCATGGAGCAACGCTACCAGGGGCTGCTGCGGCGCACCCTGGCCCAGCCGTGGATGGTCATCGGCATCAGCCTCCTGCTGCTGATGATCGCCCTGGCGGGGCTGCGCGGCGTGGGCACGGAATTCCTGCCCGCCACCGACGAAGGCGAATTGCGCGTGCATGTCGCCATGGAGCCCGGCACACCCCTGGAAGAGCTCTACGCCACCATGTCCGGCCTCGAGGCGATCATCCACGACGAGGTCCCGGAACTGGAAAACCTGGTCTCCAGCTCCGGCGCCTCGGCATTCCGTGCCTCCTCGCCCGCCTCCGGCAACATGCGCGTGATGGTCGGCTCGCGCGACAGCCGCAGCCGCTCCTCCGACGAGATCGCCGCGGCCCTGCGCGACGCGCTGGGCAGCCCGCCGGGGGTCGAGATCCGCGTGCGCGCCTCCAGCGGGATTTTCTTCCGCGGCTTCGGGCGCGGCGCCGACGAGGAAAGCCTGTCCATCGAGGTCCGCGGCTTTGAGCTGCCGACGATGAACGCCGTCATCGAGCGCTTCGAGAGCGCGCTGGCGGACGTCCCCGGCGTCACCGACACCCGCGTCGGCTCCGACGGCGGGCAGCCGGAATTCGCCACCCGCATCCACCGCGACCGCGCCGCCGACCTCGGCGTGGACGTGCGCACCATCGCCCAGACCCTGGAAACCGCCCTGGGCGGCTCCGGCGCCGGCCAGCTGCGCGCGGGCGGCGACGAGACGCGCATCTGGGTCCAGCTGCGCGACGCCGACCGGAGCTCGCTGGACGACCTCCTCAACCTGACCGTGCGCAGCGAGGACGGCGAACGCGTGGCATTGCGCAGCCTGGTCACGTTCGATACGGCGATCGGCCCGGACAGCATCCAGCGCCGCGAACAGGCGCGCATCAGCACTTTGTTCGTGAACATCGGCGACCGCTCGCTGGGCGAGGTCGCCGCCGACGTGCGTGCGGCGCTGGCCGATATCCCGCTGCCGGAGGAAATCGACTTCTCGGTCACCGGCGACATCGAGGAGCAGGAAGCGGCGTTCTCCGAACTGCTGCTGGGCACCCTGCTCGCGACGTTGCTGGTCTACATGGTCATGGCCAGCCTGTACGAGTCCCTGCGCGACCCGCTGATCGTGATGTTCTCCATCCCGCTGGCGATCATTGGTGTAACCGGCGCGCTGCTGATCACCGACACCACGCTCAACGTGCAGTCGCTGATCGGCATCCTGCTGCTGGTCGGGATCGTGGTGAACAACGCGATCCTGCTGGTGGACCGCATGGCGCGGCGCCACCGCGAAGACGGCATGGAACTGCAAGCGGCCATCGTGGCCGCCGCGGGCGAGCGCCTGCGCCCGATCCTGATGACCACGCTGACCACCATCCTGGCGCTGTCGCCGCTGGCCATCGGCATGGGCGACGGCGGCGAGGCCCAAGCCCCGATGGCCCGGGTCGTGATCGGCGGGCTGCTCTCGTCTACCCTGATCACCCTGGTGCTGATCCCCACGCTCTACCTGCTGTTCCACCGCCGGGGCGAGCACCCGCAACCCGTCTACCGAGTCGCCACGGATCATGCCTAGAACTCCCCTGCCCTTCCTCGTCGCGCTCGCGCTGGCCCTCTCGGCCCACGCCTCTGAAGCGCCGGATGCCTCCGACGGGCTGCGCCTGTCCCTGCCCGCGGAGGCACTGACGGACGCCCGGCCGTTCGAACGCGAGGCGGTGGCGGAAGAGACCCTGTCCCTGGAGGAGGCCGTCGCCCGCGCCCTGGAAGGCAACCGCGGCCTGCGCGCCGAGCGCCTGCAAACCGCGATCCAGGGCACCTTCGAGGCACAGGAACGCGCGGTGTTCGACCCCGAGCTGTTCGCCGAGCTGGAGATTAGCCGCGACCAGAGCGTGCGCCAGCTGGAACAGATCGGCGAAACCGATGAAGTAACCACTACCCGGCGCTTTGGCGAGGCGGGTCTGAGCCAGTCGCTGCCAACCGGTACGGACCTGACGGTCTCCGTACGCAGCTCGCGCAGTTCCAGCTCGCGCGTGGAGGCACCCCAGTTCACCACCCGCGCGGGCCTGAGCCTGACTCAGGCCCTGCTCCGCGGCGGGCGTATCGAGTCCAACCTGGTGCGCCTGCGCCAGGCCGGCCTCGACGTGGAGGCCTCGGAGTACGAGGTCCGCGGCTTCGTCGAACAGCTGATCACTGACGTCGAGGGACGCTACTGGGATCTGGTGTTGGCCGACGAACGGATCGCCATCTTCGAGGAGGCCCTGGCCGTGGCCCGCGAGCAGCTCGACCAGACCGAGCGGCGCATCGCCGCCGGCGACCGCCCCGAGACCGAGGCCGTGTCGGCCCGTGCCGAGGTGGCGCTGCGCCGTCAGGGCCTGATCGACGCCCGCGCCGAACGCGCCCGCGCGCAGGACGGCCTCGCGCGACTGCTCCAGGGCGACGGCGGCCTGTGGGATACCCGGCTCGAGGCGAGCTCCGAGCCGGGCCTGGAACGCTACACGCTGGAACCCCTGAATGCCTACGTGGCGCTGGCCCGCGACCACCGCGCCGATCTCAACGAAACGCGACTGCGGGTCCAGCGCGACCAGCTGGAGGTCGTGCGCACCCGCAACGGCCTGCTGCCGCGCCTGGACTTCTTCGTGACCCTGGGCCAGTCGGGCTACGCGGACAGCTTCAGCCGCACCTGGCGCGACCGCCAGGGCGACGGCTACGACCTGGCGGCCGGCCTGCGCTTCGAGATGCCGATCGGCAACCGCGCCGCCGAGGCCGAACACACCCGGGCCCGGCTGACCCGCCAGCAGATCCGGGAAACCCTGGCCAACCTGGAGCAACTCGCCATCGAGGACGTGCGCGGCACCTGGTTCGACGCCGCCCGCATCCGCGAACAGATTCAGGCACAGGAAGAGACCGTCGAGTTGCAGGAAGAGCTGCTGCGGGTGGAACAGACGCGGTTTCGCGTCGGCGCCGGTACCGCCCTGGCCGTCTCCCAGGCCCAGCGCGACCTGCTGGAGAGCCGTCTGAACCTGACCGAGACGGTCGTGCGCTTCCGTCAGCTCACCACCGAACTGCTGAACGCCAGCGGCACCCTGCTGCTCCATCGCGGCATCGACGCCCCCGGCGCCGAACGCGTGGAGATCCGTCTGTAAGCCGGCTTGCACACGACCCGGCGCCTTCGGGTCGCGCGGCTATTGATCCACCGGCCGGGCATTGCCCTGCGCGTCGATCTCGGCGACCAGCATCGCCCCGGCGCCAAGGCTGCGGCCGCTCAGCTCCATGATATTGGCCCGGTGGGTCACGTAGACCGCCGGCCCCGCCGTCTGCCGGTATTCGTCCGCCAGGTGTTCGCGCCACGCCCGCATGCGCCGCTCGCGTTGCGGGGCATTGGTGCGAAACACCGAGCCCATTGCCTCCAGCACCACGGGCTCGCCGAATCCCAGGAGCGCCGCGGTATCGACATTGCGGCACCACGGACCCGCGAACACCCGGATCGACTCCAGGCCCGCCGCGCGCAGGCGCTCCCCACTGGCGCGCGCCTGCGCGCGTCCTTCAGCCGACAGGTTGCGCTGCGTGGCGCAGTCATCGACATCGAAGCCCGACGGGTCACCGATGCCGGGCGCCAGGGCATGGCGCATCAGCAGGATGCGGTGGGGTTCCTGTAATTGCGCGACGATCGCACGTTCAGCCGCCAGGTCGCCCGCCACCAGGGGCAGAGGCACCGCCAGCACGGCGATCCCGAACACCAGAACGACAAAGCGCTTCGTCACGCGATCTTCCCCGAACGGCGACGCCGGCAGGCGTCCGAACAGTAGCGAACCTCATCCCAGCACCGGGCCCATTTGCGCCGCCAGGCGAACGGGCGGCCGCATACCGCACAGGTCTTCTCCGGTAGATGCGGCTTGGCGTGGGCCACCTTAAGGAGACGCTGATTTAATCGCGCGTCCGCGCTCGAGTCGCTTTTGCGTGCGAACAAGGCGCGGTGACTGCCGTGCAGTCATTCTGCACAAGGGAACCGCAACGCAGTTCCCACGCAAAAGCGGCCGAGCCCCTGCTTTCAATGGCTTGTGGGGTTGGTGCCCCCTGTTCCCCGATCCTGCGTTGCGCCGCTTGCGGGTAGAACCACTACCCGCTGCACGACGCGCCTTGTCTCGGAAAACAGGGGGTACCAACGCGGACGTGCGATTAAATCAGCGTCTCCTTAACGGTCCGGGTGACAGACCCCATCGTCGCAGCGCGAGCGCCAGCGATAACGCGCAATCACGTTGTAGACGCGATCCATCAGCCAGACGATCGGCGGCAGGCGGTGCAGCACACCGCCAAGCCAGCGGTAATATGGCAGGTGCCGCCAGACCAGCACGAAGGCCCAGGCGCCGCTGCGAATGCGCCCGTCGGCGCTTACGGCATGCATGCGCTGCATCGCACGATCCCAGGTAATCCCCCAGGCGTCGAGCGGTGTGGCATCAGCATGGATATCACGCCAATCGATCGCACCCGCAGTGTCGAGCCGCTGGTAGTGGCCGATCTCGCGCCGGCAAAGCGGACAACCGCCGTCGAAGAACACCACCGGTCGTCCCGGGGCCTCGGAATATTGGTCCTGGTGGTTTTCAGGCATGCCCCACCGGCCCGGTCTGCTGGTGCCGGGCACCATCGAGGGATCTGAGCGCCCGCTCGACCACATCACGCGCCAGATCCTGGGTCATCTCGGGGTTGGCCGGGATCATCTCCGTGCGCACGGCCAGGGCCATTGCCAGCGCTTGCAGCACGTCGCCATTGCAGGTATCGCCCAGCACGCCGATCTCGCTGTCCAGCGTGTCGGTCAGGCGATCCAGCAACTGTTGCACCCGCACCGCGGAACCGGTCTCGGGATGCAGACGGAAGTCGAAGGACACGGCCTCGCCGCTCGGGGTGACATAGCGATAGGGCAATACGTCCATGGCTCTCTCCTTCGCGAACGGTTGGCTTGTTAAGGCGAATTCCGGGGTCGTCCTCCTCACCCCTTCGCCATTGGGCCACGAAACGGCAAAACAGTTCGCCGCGCATGCTTCCAGAAGAGAAGAAAGGGCACGCCCCATCCCGCCCGGCGAGCGCAGGGGTTATCCTTTCAGCCCATGAATCCCCGTCTCCGGACAGTCATCCATCCGCACGCCCACCGCCCAGAGGCGAGACCGTAGTGGCCACGCGCCGCAAGCGCCGTCCGCTCCGCCGGTTGCTCTACTGGACGGGCGGACTGGCCGCATTCGTCCTGGCGCTGGGAATCGGGGCAATGCTCGCCCTGGTGGTGCTCTTCGCCCGGGTCGACCCGCCCTACGGCATGGCCATGGTGGTGGCAACCGACTGGCAAACCGCCTCCAACCGGCGCCCGGACTGGCAACGCCTGGACGATCTGCCCCGCCATCTGATGCTGGCGGTAATCGCGGCCGAGGACCAGCACTTCCCCAACCACCGCGGCTTCGACTGGGGCTCGGTGCGCCAGGCGCTCAGCGATCACGCACGCGGCGGGCGCCTGCGCGGCGCCAGCACCATCAGCCAGCAAACCGCGAAAAACCTCTTCCTGTGGCACGGCCGCTCCTGGGCACGCAAGACGCTGGAGGCCGGGTTCACCTTCGGCATGGAGACCCTCTGGCCGAAGCGGCGCATCCTCGAGATCTACCTCAATCTGGCCGAATGGGGTCCCGGCATTTACGGCATCGAGAACGCCGCCCAACACTACTTCGGGATCTCCGCCACCGAGCTCGATCGCCACCAGTCCGCGCGCCTGGCCGCCATCCTGCCCAGCCCCGGGCGCATGAACCCGGTCCGCCCGGGGCCCAACCTTGACCGACGGATCGTCTGGGTCGAGCAGCAGATGGCCCAATTGGGCATCGCATGGCTGGATCCGATGCTGCTGGAATAAAGCCTGTGCGCAGGCCACCGAAATTGTGGCGCGGAACTTCCAGCCTTTAGACTGCCTCGGACTGACTGACCGTACCGGGGGCTCGCAAGGATGTCCCTCCCAGACATGGAGGTTTGCCGTGACCCATCTGCGCGCGCCGCGTATCGACTTCTCCCGCCTGCTGGTGCTTGTCGCCCTCCTACTGATCCTGCCCCTCGGGGCCGCGTCCGCACAGGACACCGGTCAGCAGGATTCCGGCAGCGATCTGCGCCAGATGCTCATCGACGCGCTGGAGAACGAGGAGGCCCGCGAAGACTTGCTCGAGGCCCTGCGCTCCGGCGACGGCTCCAGCGCGAAGGACGCCGCCACGGATGACCTCCCGGTCGAAACCGGCGACAGCGAATCCGTGGCGCGCCAGATTGCCCAGCTCACCCAGTCGCTGGCCGAGGGCACCGTGGCCGAGGTCCGCGCCCTGAGTGAGATCGCCACGGACATCGCCGAGCGCGTCCGCGCGATCGAGCCAACCGTGTTCGGGGTGGCCGTGCTCGATCTCGCCATCATCATCGTGTTCACCGTTGCCGTGTTCCTGGTGCTACGCCGGATGGGTGCGCCGCTGTTCACGGCGCTCGACCGCTGGGCGCTGAATGCCGCAGAGCACATGCGCCTGATGCGGGCGCTGCCGGCCGTGCTCCTGGCGGCCGCCATCGACTTCCTTGTCGTCATCCTCGCCTGGCTGGCCGGCTATGCCCTGGCGCTGTTCGTGCTGGGCGACTCGGGCGAGATGAACACCCGGCACTCGCTGTTCCTGAACGCATTCCTGCTGATCGAAGTGACCAAGGCGGCCCTGCGCCTGATCTTCGCCACGCGCTACCACGGCCTGCGCCTGCTGCCGATGGCCGGGGACGAAGCGGCCTACTGGAACGCCTGGCTGGCCCGCATCGTGGGGTATATCGGCTACGGCCTGTTGCTACTGGTGCCAATCGCCAACAACCAGATCTCGTCCGAGGCCGGGCGCTCCCTGGGCCTGATCGTGATGCTGACGGCTTTCCTCTACGCCGCCGTGATCATCCTGCAAAACCGGACGCGGGTGCATGACCGCCTGATGGCGTTGGCGAACAGGACCCAGTTCACCTTCACCCGCATCCTAGTCTCGATGCTGGCGAACTTCTGGCACTGGATCGCCCTGATCTACTTCCTGGCCCTGGCCGTGGTCAGCATCACCCGGCCGGAAGATGCGCTCCCCTTCATGGCCAAGGCGACCGGACAGACGCTGCTCGCCATCTTCGTGGGCATCTTCGTCGCGAACCTCCTGACCCAGTTGATCGGCCGCCGGATTCGGGTCCCCGAAGAGACGCGGGAGAAGTTTCCGTCGCTGGAGCTGCGCCTGAACTCCTACATCCCCAACGCGCTCAAGGTGATGCGCCTGGTGATCCTGCTGATCGTGCTGGCCGTGGTCGCGGATGCCTGGGGTGCATTCAGCCTGACCACATGGCTGGCCTCGGACATGGGCATGGCGGTGCTGGGTACCGCGATCTCTGTAGCATTGATCCTGCTCGGCGTTCTGGCCATCTGGCTGGTCTTCGCCAGCTGGATCGAGCACCGCATGAATCCGAATACCGGGGGGGGGCAGCCGACCGCCCGCGAGGCCACGCTGCTGACGATCTTCCGCAACGCCATGGCCATCGTGCTGATCGTGATGACCACCATGATCGTGCTCGCCGAGATCGGCGTGAACATCGGCCCGCTACTGGCCGGTGCCGGTGTCCTCGGCCTGGCGATCGGTTTCGGGGCGCAGAAACTGGTGCAGGACGTGATCACCGGCGTCTTCATCCAGCTGGAGAACGCAATCAACGTCGGCGACGTCGTCACGGTGGCCGGCACCACGGGCGTGGTGGAACGCCTGACCATCCGTTCGCTGGGCGTCCGCGACCTCTCCGGGACCTACCACCTGATCCCGTTCTCGTCAGTGGATGCGGTCGCGAACTACATGCGCGAGTTCGCCTACCACGTCGGCGAATACGGCGTCGCCTATCGCGAGGACATCGACGAGGTCATCGTGCGCCTGCGCGAGGCCTTCAAGGAACTCCAGCAGGATCCCGACCAGGGACCCAACATCCTCGACGAGATGGAGGTGCACGGTGTCACCGCACTGGCCGACAGCTCGGTCAACGTGCGGGTCCGGATCAAGACCCTGCCGGGCACCCAGTTCGGCCTGGGCCGCGCGTTCAACCGCCTGGTCAAGAAGCACTTCGACGCCGCCGGCATCGAGATCCCGTTCCCGCACCAGACCATCTACTTCGGTCGGGAGAAGGACGGCGGCGCCCCGGCAGCCAATCTACGGCTTCTGCAGGAGAAACCGGCCAACGAGCAGGATGGCGACGACTACTCGGATGACCGGCGGGCGCGCCCAAATCCGAAGCACAAGGGCGACTACGACGAGGCCGACGACTGAAGCGCTTGTCCGTGAGCGGGGCGCGCACTCGAATCCCCCCTGCCGCGGCAACTCCCGGGCAGGGGCTTCGCGGGCGACCCCGCTCCCAAGGCCCCAGGGAGACGCTGGCTCTTTCCGACGGCTCGGGCTTCGGGAGATCATGAGCGCATGCGTCTCCTGATCCTGCTTGTGCCTCTGCTCCTGCTCGCTGCCTGGACACCCGGCTGGTGGGTCCGCCACACCATGAAGAAATACCACCGCCCAGCGGACCGCTACGATGGCACCGGCGCGGAGCTGGCGCGCGAGCTGCTGGACCGCCACGGACTGCACAAGGTCCAGGTGGAAACCACGAAGGACGGCGATCACTACGACCCTGCCTCGCGCACCGTGCGCCTGTCACCGGAGAACCACGACGGCCACTCGCTGACGGCGATTACCGTGGCCGCCCACGAGGTCGGCCACGCCGTACAGCACGCCCAGGGCTATGCGCCACTGCGCATGCGCAGCACGCTGGTCGGAATGACGCGCTACGGCCAGCAAATCGGCGCCTGGCTGCTGATCGCCATTCCGTTCATTACGCTGCTGGCGCGGCACCCGGCGCCGGGGATCCTGTTCTTCCTGGCCGGGGTGCTGTCCATGGGCCTGGCCGCCCTGGTCCACTTCATCACCCTGCCCACCGAGTTCGACGCCAGCTTTCGCCGTGCCATGCCGATGCTGCGCGAGGGCAACTACCTGCACCCGCCCGACTACCCGCATGCCGAACGCATCCTGAAGGCGGCGGCCTATACCTACCTGTCGCAGTCGCTGATGAGCCTGCTGAACATCGCCTCGTGGTTCCGGTACCTGCGCCGATGACCGTTCCCGCCCCGGATGCCTGCCCGTTGTGCGGGCAGCCCACCCGGCCGTTTCACCACCGCGGCATCGGCGACGCTTCGCCCGGAGACTATCGACGCTGTCAGCACTGCGGCGTGATCGCGCTGGAATGCAACGCCTGGCCCCGCCGCGAGGTGGAGCGGGCGTACTACCAGACCCACGAGAACCGGCCGGATGATCCCGGCTACCGCGCCCATCTGCAGCGACTGATCGAACCATTGGTCAAGGCGCGGCCACCCCCGGCCCACGGACTCGACTGGGGTTGCGGTCCGCAACCCGTGCTCGCCGGGTTGCTCCAAGACCGGGGCTACACGATGGCGTTCTGGGACCCGGCCTTTGCCCCCGCACAACCCGATCCGCCCGACGACGGCTGGGACATCCTTACCTGCACCGAGGTCCTGGAACACCTGCACACGCCCCTGAACACGCTGGGAACCATGGTCGCGGGACTGCGCCCCGGCGGGGTCCTGGCCGTGATGACCGAATGGCCACCTGCGGCGGCCGACTTTCGTCGCTGGCACTATCGCCGCGACCCCACCCATGTCGCCTTCTACGGCCCGGCCACACTCCAGTGGATTGCCACCCGCCTGGGATGCACACTGGACCTGCCTGCCCCCGATATAGCCCTGTTCAGACGTCCAGGAGACCTCCCGCAATGATCCACCGACTGCGTGCCTGGCGCCCGGAGTGGTTCGGTCTGCCCGTCGCGCACCTGCAGGCGATCCACGTCTGTGCCGCGGCTGGCGACCCGATGGCTTCGATCGAGTCCATCGAAGCCATCGCCGGCAGCGGACTCCGGGGCGATCGCTACGCCACCCATCGCGGGCATTGGCATGCGGTCGAGAGCTGCCCGGTCACACTGATCACGGCCCCGGAACTGCAACGGGCGTCACAGCGCCGCGGCCGCCCGATCGCCCCCGGGGAACATCGCCGCAACCTCGTGGTCTCCGACTGGTACCGCATACCCCGCCAGAGTGGCTTTCTTCGGATCGGAGAGGCGGTCCTGAAGATCGGACGGCCACGCCCGCCCTGTGGGTATCTCAACCAGCTAGTGGGCGACAACCTCGCGCGAGCCCTCGGTCTCGACAGCGGGATTTGCCTTGAAGTCGCGCATTCCGGGATCCTTCGCGTCGGCGACCGGGTGAGCTGGCACCCGGGCGGGCCCGCATGATTCGGCCACGCTTGTTAAGCTGGGGTTAAGTGCCATTGACTACGATGTACGTGTATTCACAAGGAGAAACTTTATGAAGATTCGTTCCCAGTCCCTCGCCGGACTGATTGCCGCCGCCGCGCTCGCGCTGGCCAGCCCACTCGCCATCGCCCAGGGCATGGGCCAGGGGCAAGGTCAGGGCGGCATGGGCATGCAGGGTGGCCAGGGCGGCAACCCGCAGATGGAGATGCAGCAGCTCCAGCAGACCCTCGCCGAGACCCAGCAGCAGGCCATCGAGAACAACCCCCAGCTGGAACAGAAGGGTGAAGAACTGGAGAACCTGGTGCTGGACAAGATGGAGGCCGCCGGCTACCAGCCGCGCCGTGATCTGGAGACCCTCGAATCCGCCGAAGAGCAGCTGCGCGACCCCGATCTGAGCGCGGAGCAACGTCAGGAAGTCATTCAGTCCGAAGACGTGCAGCAGGCGCAGATGAACCTGCAGGAAGCACAGCAGGCCGTCGCGGAAGACCAGGAAATTCGTCAGGCGCAGGAATCCCTGCGTGAAGACCTGATGGCCGCCATGCGCCAGGAAAACGCCGATATCGACGACGTGATCGAGCGCATGCAGCAAATGCAGCAACAGATGCAGCAGCAACAGGGTGGTCAGGGCGGCATGATGCGCTAATCGCGTAACCAGCCCGTTAACAAAGAAAGCCCGGCCCCTGCAAAGGGACCGGGCTTTTTTCATGTCCGGGCCGGACCGTCAGTCGAGGCGACCCGTCTCCTGCGCCAGCGCACGCAGCGCCTCGGTCTGTCCATCGGGCAGCTGGTTCCAGCCAAAGCGCCAGCTCCAGTTGCCGTTACCGACTGTGCCGGGGGTGTTCATGCGCGCCTCCGATCCCAGGTGCAGGGCGTCCTGCATCGGCAGGATCGCAAGCTGGGCCGGTGAACGACAGGCCGCACGAATCAGCGGCCAGGGCATCTCCTCGGCCGGGCCCTCATCCAGTGTCCCGATCACATGCTCCTGCATGGCCGGCTCCAGGGAGCGAAACCAGCCCAGCGTGGTGTCGTTGTCATGGGTCCCGGTATACACCGCACTCAGTTCATCGTGATTCGCCGGCAGGTAGGGGTTGTCCTCCCCTCCTTCGAAGGCGAACTGCAGGATGCGCATGCCCGGCAGATCGAAACGCAGGCGCAGTTCGGTGACCTCCGGCGTGATCACGCCCAGATCCTCCGCCAGCAGCGGCAACACACCCAAACGAGCCTGCAATTGCTCGAAGAAGTCGGCACCCGGCCCCGGCACCCAGTGGCCCTGAGTCGCATCCGGCTCGCTTGCCGGGACCGCCCAGCTCGCCTCGAAGCCGCGGAAGTGGTCGATTCGCACGGCATCCACTGTCTCCAGCGTCCAGCGCATGCGCTCCACCCACCAGTCGTATCCGCGCTCGGCAAGACGATCCCAGCGGTAATGCGGATTGCCCCAGCGTTGCCCGGTCTCGGAGAAGTAATCCGGCGGCACGCCGGCCACGGTCTGCGGATGCCCCGTGGCGTCCAGGTCGAACAGGTCGCGGTGGGCCCAGACCTCGGCCGAGTCGTGGGCCACGAAGATCGGCATGTCGCCGAGGATCAGGATGTCCTGCTTGCGTGCATGCTCGCGTACATCCTGCCACTGGTCGAACAGGACGAACTGGGCGAAGCGCACGGCCTCCAAGGCCTGGGCCGCTTCGGCCTCCACGGCCGCCAGGGCGGCCCGATCGCGGTCGCGCAATGCGGCCGGCCATTCCCACCAGGGGCGGCCATCTTCGCGGCCGCAGATGACCACGAAACGGGCAAAATCATCCAGCCAGACCGGACCCTGGGCATCAAGGAAGGCCTGGTAGGCCTGCGCCCAGCCCTCGCCCGCCTGCCCCAGCCGCTCCCGCGCCTGTTTCAGCAGGGTCTCGACCGGCCCGTCGTCCGCATCCAGCCCCGCCCGTGCGGCCAACCGTTGCGGGTCGATCAGGCGCACATCGCCGGCGAAGGCCGAGATACTGGCGTAGGGCGAACCGTCCTCCTGCGGCGGATGCAACGGCAGGATCTGCCACAGGCTGAACCCCGCATCCCGCGCCCAGTCCAGAAACCGGAAGGCCTCCTGCCCGAGCGTCCCCACTGGGCCCGGGCCCGGCAGTGAGACCGGATGCAGCAAAATGCCGGCCCGGCGGCGCTGCATCAGCGGATTACAGTGCTCTTCACCCGCCTCCATGGACTACTGTCCCTTGCGCATGGTGCCGCCAGCGGCGGGATCACCACCCCCGACCGACAGCACCTCGCCCAGTGACTCGGGCACTTCAAGGTCCGCCAGCTGGTACAGCCGTGCCAGGTGACGGCGGTAGAGCTGTTCGAAGTCGCTGACCGACCCGGCCGGGTTGTACTCCCCGAACCACCAGCACCAGTCCGAGCCCTCGCACACCGCCAACTGCTTGCGCAACTGCGGCGTATCCAGCGCAGGGCGCTGCGCGATTGCCTGATCCACGGCCGTCCAGGCCTCGATCAGGCGGTCCCAGCCGAGGTTCTTGTCGGGATCACCGATCCAGGTGGAGAAGGTCCCGTAGACCCAGGACCCGGCCACCATGCCCGGCAGCTCGCCGCGATCCGCGCGCGGCCCGCTGCGCTGGCACACGTCGGAGAAGGTGCACAGGTTCAGTCGCGGGTTTTCCGCCAGGCGCTCATACAACGCCCGCAGGAAATGGAAGCCGTTGTCCGGGTAGTATTCCCAGGCGTTCTCGCCATCCAGGATCACCGCCACCACGCCACCCTCGGGCGAGACCGCGGCAATGTTCTCCAGGTGATGGACGAAATCGCCGACTGCGTCGTCGGCATGCCAGTCGGCATAACGAAAACCGATGGCATCGGACAGCCCGTCATCACGGAAAAACAGCTCGGTTTTGGCGTCCGCCAACCGATAAGGTCGATGCAGCCAGCCCTCCTGTTCCGCCGATCCGGTGTTGGATTCGGCCGTCTGACCGGCTGCGGCCAGGCTGTTACCCAGCACGGTCTGCCCACTGGCCGTCCAGCAGATATCGTAGTCATCCAGCAGGCGCACGGTCGCCTCGCTGATGCCCCCCTCCGACGGCCAGCAGCCACGCGGGCGAAAACCGAAATACTGCTCGAACACCTCCAGCCCACGTTCGATGTGCCAGCGCACGCGGGCCTCGCCATCCGGGTAGACCGGGGCCTGCGGCAGGGCGATATCCGGCATCGCATCGCGAGCGGAATCCAGATCCAGAAGCAACGGCATGATCGGGTGGGCATACGGGGTAAACGACAGCTCCACCCGCCCCTGCTGCGCCAGCTCACGATAGCGTGGCAGGATCGCCTTCACCTCGTCACGGATCAGCTTCAGCAGCCGGCCCCGGACATCACGATTAAAGGCGGTCGTGACTTTCAGCCAGCCCTGCACCTCGGGATAGGCCCGGCGCACGGTTTCGCCCAGCCAGGCCAGGTGGTAGCACGTCGCCAGATCCTGGAAATAGCGGTTATCCAGGTGCGCCAGCAGCACCGGATCCTCCAGCGCCTGGCGCGCCAGGGCCGCCAGGCGCTCGAACAGCGGAAACGGCTCGATCATGCGCGGGGCATGCGCCCGCAGGCACACGCGCAGGATCTCGCGGCGCTGCACCGGGTCCACCGGCACGATGTCCATCTGCAACAGGTCCAGCACCGGATCGCCAAAGCTCGAGCGGTCGCCAATACCGGCCTCCAGCCGCTCGCCGTAATCGGCGATCTGCTCCAGCAGGATCGGGGCGAAGTTCACCACCGCGCGCGCCTGGGGGCAGGCCTCCAGGTGCGCGGCCATGTCGGTGTAGTCCTTCAATGCGTGCAGGTAGGTCCACGGCAACACGTACTCACCCGCGCCCGAGTCGTAGTATTGCGGCTGATGCATGTGCCAGCACAACACCACATCGAGCTGCGGCGGCTGGGTGGCGAGCGCGGTGATACTGCCGGATTCAGCGGACATGATGAGTGGCCTGGCCCAGCATTTCGGGCGTGACCACGCGCACTCCACCCGGAGAGACGAAGTAGTCGCGGGCATCGGCCTCGTCGTCCACCCCGATCTCGGTCCCGTCCGGGACCTTGCAGCCCTTGTCGATCACCGCATTGCGGATCACGCAGTTTTCGCCAATGGTCACGCTCGGCAGAATCACCGAGTCCTCGACCGTGGCGCAGGCGTTCACCTGCACGTTGGAGAACAGCAGCGAGTGGCGCACGGTACTGCCGGAAATGATGCAGCCGCCGGAGACCATGGAGTCGATCGCCATGCCGCGCCGGTCCTCGTCGTCAAACACGAACTTGGCCGGCGGCAGCTGTTCCTGGTAGGTCCAGATCGGCCATTCCGAATCGTACAGGTTCAGTTCCGGGGTCACGCCGATCAGCTCCAGGTTGGCCTGCCAGTACGAGTCGATGGTCCCCACATCACGCCAGTAGCCCTGGCGCACGCCCTGCTCGTCGCGGAACGGGTAGGCCATCACCTGGTTTCGCTCGATGATGCCGGGAATGATGTCCTTGCCGAAATCATGGCTGGAAAAGGTGTCGTCGGCATCCTTGATCAGCTGCTCGAACAGGAAGTCGGTATTGATCACGTAGATCCCCATGGAGGCCAGCGAGTGGGTCTTGCTGCCGGGGATCAGCGCCGGCTCCTCCGGCTTCTCGGCAAACGAGGTAATCCGGCTGGAGGCATCCACGCCCATCACCCCGAAGGCCTTGGCGCGCTCTTGCTCTACCTCCAGGCAGCCCACGGTCATGTCCGCGCCGCTCTCCACGTGGAAGGCGATCATCTGGCCGTAGTCCATCTTGTAGATGTGGTCCCCGGCCAGGATCAGTACGTAGCTCGGATTGTGCTGCCGGATAATGTCGATGTTCTGGTAGACCGCATCGGCCGTTCCCGCATACCAGGAGGTCTCGATGCGCTGTTGCGCCGGCAGCAGCTCGATGAACTCGCCGAATTCCCCGCGCAGGAGGCTCCAGCCGCGCTGCATGTGCTGGATCAGCGAGTGCGCCTTGTACTGGGTCACCACCGCCACCTGACGGATGCCCGAGTTGATGCAGTTGGACAGGGGGAAATCGATAATGCGGAACTTGCCGCCAAAGGGCACGGCCGGCTTGGCCCGCCACAGCGTCAGTTGTTTCAGTCGCGAGCCGCGCCCGCCGGCTAGGATCAGGGCCAGGGTCTCCCGGGTCAGGCGGCTAACGTAGCGTTGCGGTTGCGGAGTCATGCACCCTTCCTTGCTTAGTCGTGTTGTACTAGAGACCGTAAACCCGAATTCCGTCGTTCCACATACGAAATGCGAGTTGGATCCGAGTATGGCAACAGCCCCCGACAAATGCACCCGTTCCGTCGATGACCCGTTAGCACGCCTGACCGAGGCTCGGCTCCATGATCCCCATAGCGTCCTGGGACACCATGCGCTGGATCAACAAACGGTCTGTTACCGTGCCTGGCTGCCGCACGCAAATGAGGCCTCCATCACGCTTTCTGACGACCGGGTACAACCCCTGATGGCGGCACCCGGCTTTCCGGGCTTGTTCCTGTGGCAGGGCGCGGGTGACGAGCTCCCCGCGCACCCGACACTGCACTGGATTCCCGAGGGTGGCACAGAGACATTACACCACGTTGACCCCTGGTCTTTCGCCCCCGATCTGCCGGATTTTGATCGTCACCTGTTCGCCGAGGGGCGCCACTGGCATGCCCACCGCATGCTGGGCGCCCATCCGCTCACCCGCGACGGCATCGACGGCGTGCGCTTTGCCGTCTGGGCCCCCAGCGCCGAGCGTGTCTCGGTCGTGGGTGACTTCAATCGCTGGGACGGCCGCTGCCACCCGATGACGGTCCACTCCGGCAGCGGCATCTGGGAACTGTTCATCCCGGGGCTGGCCACGGAGACGCTGTACAAATTCGAGATCCGCAACCGCGAGCACGGCAGCCTTCACCTGAAGACCGACCCCTATGCTCGCGCCTACCAGGTGCGGCCCGAGACCGCCTCGCGCATCCAGCCCGCCAGCTCCTATGCCTGGGACGACGACCACTGGATGCGCAACCGCGACCCCGAGGCCTGGAAACACCGGCCCATGAGCATCTACGAGGTGCATCTGGGCTCCTGGCAGCGCAGCCCCGAGGGCGAATGGCCCAACTATCGCGAACTGGCCGAGCGCCTGGTGCCCTACGCGCGCGACATGGGCTTCACCCACCTCGAGCTGCTGCCGATCACCGAACACCCGTTCGATGGCTCCTGGGGCTACCAGAGCACGGGCTTTTTCGCCCCCACGTCGCGCTTCGGTGACGCCGACGACTTTCGCTACTTCGTCGACCAGGCCCACCAAGCCGGGCTGGGCGTGCTTCTCGACTGGGTCCCCGGCCACTTCCCGCGCGACGAGTTCGCGCTGGCGCGCTTCGATGGCACCGCGTTGTACGAACATGCCGATCCGCGCATCGGCGAGCATCGCGGCTGGGGCACCTTGATCTTCAACTACTCCCGCCCCGAGGTCCGCAACTTCCTACTCTCCAGCGCCCTGTGCTGGATCGAGGACTTCCACCTCGACGGTCTGCGCGTGGATGCCGTGGCCTCGATGCTCTATCGCGACTACGACCGCGAGGGCGAGGACTGGCTGCCGAACATCCACGGCGGCAACGAGAACCTCGAGGCCATCGACTTCTTGAAGCACCTGAACGAGACGGTCCAGACCAGCCACCCCGGCGTCGCCATGATTGCCGAGGAATCCACCGCCTGGCCGGGTGTCAGCCGCCCGCCGTCGATGGGCGGGCTGGGCTTCACCATGAAGTGGAACATGGGCTGGATGCACGACACCCTCACCTACTTCGGCATGGACCCGATCTACCGCAACCACCACCATGGCCAGCTCACCTTCGGCCAGCTCTACGCCTACAGCGAGAACTTCGTCCTGCCGTTCTCGCACGACGAGGTGGTACACGGAAAACGCAGCCTGCGCGGGCGCATGCCCGGTAACGAGTGGGAGCAACACGCCAACCTGCGCCTGCTCTACAGCTGGCAGTGGCTCTATCCCGGCAAGAAGCTCCTGTTCATGGGACAGGAATTCGGCCAGGGCACCGAATGGTCCGAGGAACGCGAGCTGGACTGGTACGTACTGCAGTACCCCCTGCACCAGGGCCTGCAGAACCTGGTGCGCGACCTGAACGGCGTGTACCGCAAAGACCCGGCCCTGCACGCCCGCGACTTCGAGCCGGACGGCTTCGACTGGCTGGACTGCGACGACGCCGAACACTCCACGATCAGCTTCGTGCGCCGCGATCACCAGGGACGCCAGGTGGTCGTGGTGCTGAACCTGACGCCCATGGAACGCGCGGCTTATCCGGTACCCGCACCGCATGCCGGGCGCTGGCGGGTCACCCTGAACACGGATGCGGAGGTCTACGGCGGAGGCTCACGCGGCCCGGCAGAAGCCTACGCCGAGCCGATCGAACGTCACGGCCATCCCGCCACGCTCTATCTGCACCTCCCGCCGCTCGCGGCACTGCTGCTGGAACCGGTCGGAGACTGACTTCAAGGTGCCTCGTCTACATCGATACCCAAAAGAGATCGAGTGGACGAGGGTGCCCGTCGCTTTGAATTGGAAGGCTGGAACGCCAACGAGCTCGAGAACGAGAGTTCGCGGGACGCGGAAATCGAGAGCAAACTGAGTATCGAGGGCTTCCCAATCCTGAAACTCAAGCGCGATCGAACCCAGGGAAACGCTGATGAATGTGCATTTTCCCTGACGCGCGCTGGCTGCCTTGCATTCGTAGAACTAAACTCGCCTGTATCGGCCCCAACGCCCTATCAGGTCTCGAACTCATGAATCTTCGCCTTCTCTCGCTTGCCGCTGCCCCGGCCCTCCTTCTTCTTGCCGCGTGTAGCCCGGGTCAGTCCGACACCATCGCGCTCGAGTCGATAGAGGCCATCGTCGACATCGGCCAGGAACACGGTTTCGAGACCTTCGAGGAACTGGAGGCAGAAAGTGACCGGGAATTCGTCCTCAAGGGCTGGGACGACGCACAACTGCGCATGGAGACCCGGTTTAATCTGGATGGTGATCTGCTTCGCGAAGAACGCGTACGCGACCCCGATCACGCGGCGGGCATGACCGCCCAGATGATTCTCCGCTCAGCGGCCGTCGCGCGGGATCACGGCATGCTCCGCTTCAAGGAGATCGAGTTCGAAGACGACGGCGTCATCGAGATCGAGGGCATCACCGAAGACGGCGACGAGCTGAACATCCGACTCGATGGCGAAAATTTTACGCTGCTGTCACTCGAACGCGACTGACGAAACGCTGCCCCCTTCGCCGCCCTCGAACCGACCCCGGTCGGTATGACCGACGCGCGAGGGAGGGTTCAGGCCTCCGGGCGCAGGTGCGGGAACAGCAGCACGTCGCGGATCGAAGCGCTGTTGGTCAGCAGCATCACCAGGCGGTCGATGCCAATGCCCTCCCCGGCGGTCGGCGGCAGGCCGTACTCCAGCGCGCGGATGTAATCGGCATCAAAGTGCATGGCCTCGTCGTCACCGGCGTCCTTCTCCGCGACCTGGGCGCGGAAGCGCTCGGCCTGGTCTTCCGGATCGTTCAGCTCGGAGAAGCCGTTCGCGATCTCGCGCCCGCCGACAAACAACTCGAAGCGATCGGTGACGAACGGGTCATCGTCGTTGCGCCGCGCCAGTGGCGAGACCTCGGTCGGATAGGCGGTAATAAAGGTCGGGTGACGCAGCTGGTTCTCGGCGGTGTACTCGAAGATCTCGGTCCACAGCTTGCCCAGACCGAAGCTAGGCTTGATCGGGATCTCCAGGCGCTCGCAGTGCGCGCGCACCTTCTCGATGTCGTCCAGGTCGGCGTCCGCGATCTCCGCATTGTGGGCCAGGATCGCCTCGCGCACGCTCATGCGGGTGAACGGCTTGCCAAAATCGTAGCTCTCGCCCTGGTACTCAATGGTGGTCGTGCCCAGCACGTCCTCGCACAGCCCACGCAGCAGGGTCTCGGTGCGATCCATCAGCGCGCGGTAGTCCACGAACGCCTCGTAGAACTCGAGCATGGTGAACTCGGGGTTGTGCCGCGTGGACAACCCCTCGTTGCGGAAATTGCGGTTGATCTCGAAGACCTTCTCGAAGCCGCCGACCACCAGGCGCTTGAGATACAGCTCTGGCGCGACGCGCAGGTACAGCGGCATATCCAGCGCGTTGTGGTGGGTGGTGAACGGCCGCGCGGTCGCCCCGCCCGGGATCACCTGCATCATCGGGGTCTCCACCTCGATGAAGTCCTGATCCTCGAAGTACTCGCGGATGTAGCGCACGATCCGGGTACGGGTGCGGAACAGCTCGCGGCTGTCCAGGCTGGTGATCAGGTCCACGTAGCGCTGGCGATACCGCTGTTCCTGATCGGTCAGGCCGTGGAACTTCTCCGGCAGCGGACGCAGGCTCTTGGTCAGCAGACGCAGCTCGTCGAGCTGGACCGTCAATTCCCCAGTTTTGGTCTTGAACAGCGTGCCCTGGCCACCGACGATATCGCCCAGATCCCACTGCTTGAACGCCGGGTACACGCCCTCCGGCAGGCTGTCACGCTGCGCGAACAACTGGATGTCGCCCGACTGATCGCGCAGGCGAATGAAGCTTGCCTTGCCCATCACGCGCTTGCCGACCATGCGCCCGGCGACCGTCACGCGAATCCCCTGGGCCTCCAGCGCCTCGCCTTCGGTTTCGTCGTGCGCGGCGTGCAGCGCACCCGCCAGCGCATCGCGACGGAAATCGTTGGGGAACGCCGGACCGGCCGCGCGCAGCTCGTTCAGCTTGCTGCGGCGCTGTGCGATCAGCTTGTTCTCGTCAGTGGTTTCGGTCATCAGAAATCCATGCAATAGATAGACTTACAAGCCACTCTTGAGACTGGCTTCAATAAAGGGGTCGAGGTCGCCGTCGAGCACACCCTGGGTGTTCCCGACCTCCACGCCGGTGCGCAGATCCTTGATCCGCGACTGATCCAGCACGTAGGAGCGGATCTGGCTGCCCCAGCCGATGTCGGACTTGGTGTCCTCCACCGCCTGCTTCTCGGCATTGCGCTCCTGCAGCTCGCGCTCGTACAGCTTGGCGCGCAGCTGGTTCATCGCCATCTCGCGGTTCTTGTGCTGCGAACGCCCGGCCTGACACGCCGCCACCACTCCGGTTGGGACGTGGGTAATGCGCACCGCCGAGTCGGTGGTGTTCACGTGTTGACCACCGGCGCCGGAGGAGCGATAGGTATCGACCCGCAAATCGGCCGGATTGATCTCGATCTCGAAGTTCTCGTCGATCTCCGGGGAGGCGAACACCGACGCGAACGAGGTATGCCGGCGGTTGCCGGAATCGAACGGCGACTTGCGCACCAGCCGATGCACGCCGGTCTCGGTGCGCAGCCAGCCGAAGGCGTACTCGCCCTGGATGTGCACGGTCGCACTCTTGATCCCGGCGGTCTCGCCCTCGGAGAGCTCGGTGACCTCCGCCTTGAAGCCCTTGTGCTCGGCCCAGCGCAGGTACATGCGCAGCAGGATGTTGGCCCAGTCCTGGGCCTCGGTGCCCCCGGAACCGGCCTGGATATCGAGGTAGGCGTTGGCCTCGTCCATATCGCCGGAGAACATGCGGCGAAACTCCAGGCCCTCGATACGCGCGGTCAGCGCCTCCACATCGGCCTCGACTGACGCCGCCGTCTCCTCGTCGCCATCCGCCTCGGCCATCTCCAGCAGGTCCCGGCTTTCATCCAGCTGGGTGCCGATCTCGCGGATGTTGACCACCACGCCCTCAAGCTGGGCCCGCTCCTTGTTCAGCGCCTGGGCCTGCTCCGGGTCGTTCCAGATATCCGGGTTCTGCTCCAGCTCGCGCTGGACTTCCTCTAGCCGTTCTTCCTTGGCAGGGTAGTCAAAGATACCCCCTAAGGCCTTCCAGGCGGCCTTTCAGGTCATCGATCAGGGAATACAGCGCGTTCAGTTCCATGGCAGTTTCCGTCGGGTGCCGTGGCGCGCACGGCAGGTTCGATCACGTGGCGAGAAAAGCCGGGCAGTATAACACCCGACAGCGGCTTCAGGGCCGGCGGGGACGGCGCCAGAACGCCAGCGCGTCGCGGCGTTCCAGCACCAGGGCGCCGGCGCCCGACCCGGCCGTGGATTGCGGATCAACAAATTCCAGCGCGCCCAGGCCGCCACGGAGCAGAGCCCGCAGCTTCGGTGCCACCACGTCGTCGGCAACCGACTCCAGAAGCTCGAGCCGGCGCTCGAGCGACGGGGCCGCCTCCAGTGCCTCGACGACGACCACGGTATCGCCGGATTCCGCCGGGTCGGCCGCCGGGTCGGCTGCCCAGTCGATGCCGGCACCCCGCGCCAGCCAGTGCGCGACCACACCGCCGCCACACACACGGCCCACACTCGTTGGGCCACCGGGATGCCCGGGCGACCAGGGCCAGAGGCCATGCACGGCCCCACGCCCCTCCCGCTCGCGCGCCAGATTCACCGGGTGCTGGAACCAGGCCATCTGCAAGGCGTTGGCCAGTACCTGCAGGCGCCGAGCTACATCGCCCTGCATCGACGGCGCCACCATGGCGCGCCCCATGCCGATCGACGGTGGCCGGCCCGACGCATCGCCCTCGGCGTCCATCCGCATCTCCCACAAGCCGTCTTCACTCAGCGCCAAGGTCGCCCCGGCCACCTCCAGTTCCGGCTGTGCAGCCGACCACAAGGCCTCGCGCTCGGCCTCCGACACCGGATCCACCGGATAGGCCACCAGGTCCTTCATCCCCGCAGTCAGCTGCACCGGCTGGACCAGCCAGGTTCGCCATCCGGAAGCGGTTGGCCGGTATCCCAGCCGCTCGGCCAACGCGGCCTCCCATCCTGGTGCTTCCGTGCCGCTGACCCCGCTCCGCGCCCGTCCGAGCCAGCGCGCCAGACGTCGCACAGAGAGCGGAGGCGCCCCGGCCACCGTACCCTCGGGCGCTGCCCACAGGCCGGGCAACAGGTGAATCACCCGCCGGCTTGCACCCGGCCGCGTCATCGATCGGACCCGTAGCGCCCCTTCGGCACGTCGCGCTCCTTCGCCGGATCGTCCTCGATCCCCGGCGTCATGCGACCTTCGTCGTCATACGGGAGCCGGACATGCCCGTAGCGAAGCACCAGCACTGCGCCCGCCAGAATCAGGACCCCGGCCGTCACCGCGATCAGCTCCCATACGTCCATGTCCTTCATGTCGATGATCACGTAACGCGCCAGCGCGACGATCGCGATGTAGATCGGCAGGCGCACCGGGAGACGCCCGGAACGCAAGTAGATCCCGACCATCGCCAGCACCTCAAGAAAGATGAACAGCAACAGCAGGTCGGCCAATCCCACCCACATCGCCGAGACCATGGTGGCGATCTCCTGCAGGATCGCGATCACGGTGGCGATGGCGATCACCACCAGCACGGCCACTTCGACATGATGCAGGGCGCGGCGCCCGGCGCGTTCGACGTTCATGCATTCACCACAATTGCCCCAATAAGTCCGGCCATCCTATCACCCGCCCCGGGCACGAACGCTCAATTCTCCCATTGGTCTATACCAATAGACACAACGATCTGAAGCACCCGCCATGACTCGATCCATCGACATCAAGAAGCTGCCCGCCATACGCCGCATCCAGTGGTCCGCCGCATGCGGACTCGGCGCGGGACTCGTCCTGCTGTTGCTCGCGCTGCCGGCCGCCGCGGAGGACTACCCCGCCGATTCCGCGATCTCTTGGCAGGACTGGGACAGCCAGCTTTTCGAGGAATCCGAGGCACGCGAGCGGCCCATCTTCTTTTATTTTCACGGCCAGTGGTGCACCTGGTGCCGCGACTTCCAGGACGAGTCCCTGGAGAACCCCGACGTGGTGGACACCATCGACCAGCACTACATCCCGGTCCTGGTCGATCTGGACGAACGTGCGGATCTGTTCCGGCGCTACGGTGGCCGCGGCCTGCCCTTCGTGGTCATCGTGAATCACGAGGACGAGATGCTGACCCGCTTTACCGGTCACGTGAATGCCCGCGACCTGCAGAACATCCTGGTGGCCCAGCGGGACATGTTCTCGGTCACCGGTCGCGAGATCACGCCGGACGATGCCGCGATCGACGATCTTGAAGCCTTCATGGAGATGCTCGACGAGGTCTACGATGCCCGCGCCGACCGCCTGAGCGGCAGCGCCACCTTCGGCACCCTCAGCAAGCGCCCGCAGCCCTGGACCTATCGCTTCCTGCTCACCGCCGAAGGGTGGCGGGATCGCATGCCCGGGCTCCTCGACCAGATCGCGGAGGACCTCTACGACGAGGTCGAAGGCGGCTTCTTCTTCTTTCACGATCCGGACCAGCGCGACCCCGTCCTGGCACTGGAGACCTCCAAGCGCCTGGACCAGAACGCGGCGTTCCTGTGGCTGTTCTCCGAGGCCCATGACACCACCGGCGACGAACGCTACGCCGAGATCGCCCGCGGCATCCGCGACTACCTGCAAGACCACCTGTGGGACAGCCGCCAGCTGCGCTTCGGCAACAGCCAGTACGCCGACCGCGACTACTACCAGCTGGACCCGGAGACGCGCACGCAAACCGACCCGCCGCAGGTCGACCGCAACACCTACGCCGACACCTCGGGCCAGGCGATCGCCGCCCTCGCCAACATGGCGCGAGTGCTGGAAGACAGGGACACACTGGAGTGGGCACACGAGGCCCTTCGGGCGCTGGATCGCTACCTGCAGACCGAACAGGGCTACCTGCACGGCATCACCGCGGCGGGTCGCCCGGCGATGGAGGGCTACCTGCCATCGCAGATCTGGCCGGAGATCGCCCGCCAGGAGCTGGCGCGCGCCACGGAGGCACTGGACGGCGAGCGACCGGAGATGCCCGACCCGCTCGCGGCACTGGACCGGCTGGAACCGTTCTTCAACGAGGAGCTGGGCGCCCACGCCGAGCGGATCGGCACCGACCTGGAACCCTGGTCGGAGACCCGCACCCAGGCGGCGCTGGCCTGGTGGCTCTACCGTCTGCCGGGCACCGCCATCGAAGAATCCCACATCGATCGAAACATGGTGCGCGAACGCCTGCGCATCGAGCCCGGTGCCGACCCCGACGACGTCGCTCTGGGCTTCGACGCCCTGCGCCGGGGCTTCTGAAGCCCCGTTGCAAGGCCTTGCGGTCGCTTATCCGGCGTCACAACACACCACCCCCGGTTTCCCAGGATGGCGAGCCGAACCTGCGCTGCGCCTGGCTCGGCCGTTACGCCTGTTGACGGAACCCCGCAACCTCGCCCTGAAGCTGCTGCGCCAAGGCCTCCAGCGCCTCCACCGCCTGCTGCATCTCGTTCGCCCCGTCGGCGTTGCGCACGGCAATATCGTTGATGTGGTGGATGTTGCGGTTGATCTCTTCCGCCACCTGGCTTTGCTCCTCGGTCGCGCTGGCCACCTGGCGGGTCATGTCGTCGATGGCGGTCACCGAGTCGTGGATGTACTCCAGGGTCTCGCCGGCCTCGCCCGCCTTCGCCACGGAGGTCTCCGCATGCTGCTGGCTGACCTCCATCGCCTGCACCGCACGGGTAGCCCCGCCCTGCAGGCGCTGAATGATCTCGCGGATCTCCCCGGTCGAGTCGTTCGTGCGCTGCGCCAGGTGGCGCACTTCGTCCGCCACCACCGCGAAGCCCCGCCCGGCCTCGCCGGCCCGCGCCGCCTCGATGGCCGCGTTGAGCGCCAGCAGGTTGGTCTTCTCGGCGATCTCCTCGATCACCTGCAGGATCGTGCCGATGTTGTCGCTGTCCCCTTTCAGCTCCACGATCACATTGTTCGCCTGACGAATCTCGCCGGCCAGCGTGTTGATCGCACCCTGGGTCGCCTGCACCACGGTGCGCCCGCCTTCCGCCGCACGCGTCGCCTGCCCCGCGCTCTCGGCCGTGCTCTGCGTGTTGTTGGCGACCTCTTGCACCGTGGCAGACATCTGGTTCATCGCCGTGACCACCTGCTCCACATCACCGCGCTGTTCGTGGGTGGCACGCGTCAGTTCATTGCTGCGCCCATCCAGCTGCCGCGCCGAGGCGGCAATCCCGTCCGCCGCGTCGGCAACCTGGCGAATGAGCCCCGAAAGCCGGCCCATCACCGTGTTGAAGGCCGCGCCGGTGCGCCCGATCTCGTCGTCGGTCGTCACCTCCACTCGGTGCCCGAGATCCGCTCGGCCCTCGCCGATCACCTCCAGCCCCTCGGCCAGGCGCTCCATGGGGCGCGTCAGCACATTGGCGTAGAACCAGCCAATACCCAGCGCCACCACGAACGCGACGATCCACAGCACCCACAGCAGCCACCACAACTGGGTCACCAGCGCCGCGTCCACACCCGCGGCCAGATCACCCTTCATGGTGTGGAAGGTCACGCCGCCCATGATGGACAACGGCACGGTGCTCACCACGATCACCAGGATAATCAGCTTCAGTCGCAGCCCACCCAACGGTCCAATCTTCATCGACGCCCTCCTTTCCGTCCCTTAACGACCAGCCGGTCCCGGTCTTGAGCCCGACACAGTATCCATCCGCCCCGCCCCTATCGTCTTGATCCGGGTCAACCCCAGGTCCCACCACAAGCCAAAAATCGCTCCTGATTAGCAACAATCATCAGCCAGGCCCAATGACCGTGCCGGCCCGGGTTTCCAGCCGCCCCCAGCCTGGTCATCCCGGAAACCGCGTAGCGGTTATCCGGGATCTCTGCGGTTGGGGGTTGCCCCGACGGGGGAGATCCCGGCTCTTCGCTTCGCTCCGGCCGGGATGACCAGGCAGGGGTAAGGCGCTCCGCGATGGTGACATCCCCAACAAGGCCTGGATCCAAGTGCCCCGGGGCGGGCCATGCACGCCCCCCCAAAGGCCCCCCGGCACTGGCTGACTCTTATCGCTAATCAGGAAATCGTCTCACCACGAAGCGCATGAAGACACGAAGAAGATCAAGGGCGATTGCGCCACAGAGGACACGGAGTTCACGGAGAGGATGGAAAGGCTTTCAACTTGAAGCAGGGGGCTCGCTTGGTTTCAGCGGTCGGGCCAGCGGCCATGGCTAACAGACGTTCCGGACAGAATTCGTCCTTTCTCTGTGTCCTCTGAGTTGATAGGCCTTTGGCCTTGACCTTCTTCGTGCGCTTCGTGGTGAATAAAGCCCTTGAGCAGGCACTCGCCTCACCCCCGATACCCATACACAAAAAACCCGCGGGCCCGAGACTCGGGACCGCGGGTTCGCGGTACTGCGTTAGCGGGTCCGCTTACCGGCTGCGAGCCGCGCGGTTGCCGTTGGCGGACGGGCGACCGTTGCCGCCGCGACCCCCACCGGGCTTGCCACCGCGACCGTTGCGCGGGGCGCCACTACGGGCGCCTCCGCCCGGCTTGCCACCCGGACCACCACGGCGATTGCCGTTGCCGTCATTGGCAGCCGGCTTCGGCGTGGCGAAGCCCTCGGTTTCGATACGGTCGATCGGGCGCTGAATCAGGCGTTCGATGCCCTTCAGCAGCTTGATCTCCTCACCGTCCACCAGCGACAGCGCGGCGCCGTCGGAGCCGGCACGCCCGGTGCGACCGATGCGATGCACGTAGTCCTCCGGCACGTTCGGCAGCTCAAAATTGACGACCTGCGGCAGCTGGTCGATGTCGAGCCCGCGCGCAGCGATATCCGTGGCTACCAGGACCGGCACCTGGCCGGACTTGAACTGCTTCAGCGCCTTGGTACGCGCCGCCTGGCTCTTGTTGCCGTGGATCGCCTCGGAGCGCACGCCATCCTTCGACAGCTTCTCGGCCAGGCGATTGGCGCCATGCTTGGTGCGGGTAAACACCAGCACCTGTTCCCATTTGTTGGTGCGGATCAGGTGGCTCAGCAGCTCGCGCTTCTGGCTGGTCTCGACCAGGTGCACGCTTTGCTTCACGCCCTCGGCGGTCGTGTTGCGCGGCGCGATGTCGATCTCCGCCGGGTTGTTCAGCAGGCCGTTGGCCAGCTTGCGGATCTCGTCGGAGAAGGTCGCCGAGAACATCAGGTTCTGGCGGTTCTTCGGCATCATCGCAATCAGCTTCTTGATGTCACGGATGAAGCCCATGTCGAGCATGCGATCGGCCTCGTCGAGTACCAGGATCTCGACACCGGACAGGTCGATGGTCTTCTGATTGGCGTGATCTAGCAGACGCCCCGGCGTCGCCACCACGATGTCCATGCGATCACGCAGGGCCTTGATCTGCGGGTTCATGTTCACACCGCCAAAGATCGTCATCGAACGCATCTTGAGATTGCGTCCGTAGGTCTTCACGGATTCGTGAACCTGCGCAGCCAGCTCGCGGGTCGGGGTCAGCACCAGGCAACGCGGGCGGCCATTGCCGGCCTGCGGCGCATCCGAGGTGGAAAGGCGCTGCAGGATCGGCAGGGTGAAGCCGGCCGTCTTGCCGGTGCCGGTCTGGGCGGCGGCCAGCAGGTCGCCTCCCTTCAGGACTTCCGGGATGGCCTGGGCCTGGATCGGGGTCGGGTGCTGGTACCCGGAGGTTTCCAGCGCACGCAAAAGGGTATCGGCCAACCCGAGGTCGGCAAAGGTCGTATCAGTCATGGAATGCTCCAACGCCACCCGCCACTCGTTCAACACAGAGCACCCATCGGGGGAAACGAAATCAGGGGGATCACTGCGAGCCGGAAGGCTCTGGATCAAATGAACGGACGCTGACGGGCGGGGCGTTCGATCCGGGCACTATACGCCTTTTGTCAATGAAAAGACACCGCTCCATACCCCATCGGATATATATTTGTTTTGTGCGGGAATATCCGCTAGCTTCATTTTCAAAGAAACCGATGCCCACGCAGCAACGGTCAGGCCGACGCGACCCGCCCATAAGGATGCGTCCAGGGGAGTTGTCCAACAATGTGTGCACTTAGAGCCCGATGATTTCGGGTTCCGATCGGTACCTGCGGCAACATATTGCCCTCGCCTCCGGCGTTCTGCTGGCGCTACTGCTGTTACCGCTGGCGATCTGGATGCTCGGGGTGGAGCTGCCGCGGATCCTGCCCCGCGAGCACCTGACCGCCTTCCACACGGGCGCGGAGTTGTTCGCGGTGGTTGTGGCCGTACTGGTATTCGCGGTGGGCTACCACGTAATCGACCGCCGCCGCGTGGCCGCTTCTCTGCTGCTGGCGTGCGCCTTCCTGGCGGTCGCGTTGCTTGATTTCCTGCACCTGATGACCTATCCGGCCATGCCGGATTTCATCACCCCGAACTCGTCACAACAGACCTTGTTGTTCTGGCTGGCCGCGCGCCTGGTCGCGGCCGCGGCATTGCTCGCCTACGTGGCCCTGCCCATGGTCTCGCAAAGCGACGGTCCACCCCGTCTTGTCTACCTGGTCGGGAGCCTTCTGCTGGTCGCCTTGCTGGCGTGGATCGGACTTTGGCATGCGGAAATCATCCCGCTCCTGTTCGACCCGGTCAGCGGGCTCACGCCCACCAAGATGGGGCTGGAGGCACTGGTGATCGGCCTGCACCTGGCCACCCTGGCCCTGCTCGCCCTACGCCGTGAGCTCCTGCAACGTCCGGGCATGCCCCTGGTCGCCGCCGCCATGGTCATCAGCATCGGCAGCGGGATGTTCTTCATGTTCTACGAAGACCTGACGGACACCCCGTTTGTACTCGGCCATATCTACAAGCTCGCGGCGTATCTCCTGATCTACCAGGGCCTGTTCCTGGAAAGCGTACGCTCGCCCCTCCAGCGCCTGCACCAGGCCCACCGCGATATCGAGATGCGCGAGCAGCGTTACCAGCAACTGGTGGAGACGGCCCCCGACGGCGTGCTGGTCACCGACATGGACGGCCGTATCGTGATGGCCAATCGCAACATCGAACGCCTGTTCGGCTATCCACGCCAGCAATTGATCGGGCAACCGGTGGAGCGGCTGGTCCCCGAACGCCTGCGCGAACGCCACCGCATGCACCGGCGGGCACATGCCCACACCATCAACCGCCGCACCATGGGGCAGGTGCCCCACCTGCGCGGGCGCCGCATCGACGGCACCGAGTTCCCGCTGGACATCAGCCTGAATGCTTTCGACGACAGCGAAGGCCGCCGCATCACCGCGTTCATCCGCGACATCACCGACCGTCAGCGCCGCGAGGCGCGGATCCAGCACCAGGCCACCCACGACAGCCTGACCGAACTACCCAACCGCTGGCTCCTGCACGACCGCCTGACGCAGGGGATCGCCCAGGCCGAACGTCACGGCCACCCGATCGCCGTCATGCTGCTGGATCTCGACAACTTCAAGATGGTCAATGACACCTTCGGCCATCACGAGGGCGACCAGCTGCTGAAGGCCGTGGCCGCCCGACTTCAGGGCGCCCTGGACCAGGAGGCGACCATCGGGCGTTTCGGCGGCGACGAGTTCATGATCCTGCTGACCAACGTCGGAGACGAACAGGCCATCGGCGCGATCGCCGAGCGCATCCTCGACATCTTCACCAGCCCGTTCCAGACCGAACAAGCCCGCAGACTGACCTCCACCGGAAGCCTGGGCATCGCCCTGTTTCCGCGCGATGCCCGCGACGAACGGAGCCTGGTTCGCTACGCCGACATGGCGATGTACGAGGCCAAGCACTCCGGACGCAACACCTACGCCTTCTTCTCGCAACACCTGGATGCCCAGGTGCACGAAGAGCAACGCCTGCAACAACGCCTCCAGCAGGCGCTCGGGAACGACGGCCTCGAGTTGCACTATCAGCCGCTGGTGGACGTGGCGTCGAATCGCGTCATCGGCGTCGAGGCTCTGGCCCGCTGGACCGACAGCGAGCTTGGTCCCGTTGCCCCGACCCGTTTTATCACCAGCGCCGAGGCCACCGGCCTGATCCTGCCACTCGGCGAGTGGGTCATCTCCGAGGCCTGCGAGCAGCTCGCCCAGTGGTCCCGTTCGGGTCTCGAGCTCCGGGTCGCCATCAACGTCTCGGCGATGCAGTTCCGCCAACACGACCTCGTCCAGCGCCTCGGCGCGATCCTCGAAGCCACGGGCGCCCCGCCCGAGCGCCTCGAGATCGAGGTCACCGAGACCGTGGCCATGGCGGACGTCGCACTCACCCGCGATCAGCTTCGCGGACTGAAGGCCCTGGGCATCCGCGTATCGCTGGATGATTTCGGGACCGGCTATTCCTCGCTCGCCTACCTGAAGTCACTGCCGATCGACAAGCTCAAGATCGATCGCTCGTTCATCGCCGACATCGGCCAGGACCCGGAATCCGACATGATCCTGCGCTCCATCGTCCACCTCGGCCACAGCCTGGGCCTGACCCTGGTGGCCGAGGGCGTCGAGACCACGGCGCAGCGGGATCTCCTCCGGACGATCGGCTGCGACCTCTACCAGGGATGGATTCATTCAAGGGCCATGGCGCCACTCGCCCTCGCCGACTGCCTGGAGACACGCCTGGTCTGAAGCGGCCCCTCCACACCACCCCGCCGTCCCGGACACCACGCAACACACACCTCGTCATCCCGGACACCGCCCAACCCCACCCCGTCATCCCGGACACCGCGTAGCGGTGATCCGGGATCCGCCGGCCGGCCACCGCAACACCGAAGATCCCGGCTCTGCGCTGCGCTACGGCCGGGATGACATCAAGGGGACAGGCACCCACCATCAGCTCGAACCAGCAAGCAATCATTCCGCGTGTCGTTTCGCCTCACTTCTCAACGCCTGCGCGCCAGCCAGACACAAAAAGGCCGCCCGAAGGCGGCCTTTCGTGACCGAATCAAGCCCTTCGCCCCACCTTCGAACGAGGCGACGCGGCGCTCAATCAGTACCCCGTACTGCCGTGCACGTCCGGCGGGGCCTCGCGGGTCAGCATGGCCCAGGTCATGTGCGCCATCACCTCCGGCGCCACCACGGTATGCCGGTTACCGCTGTTCTGCATCCCCTCGCGCAGCTCCTGGCGGACCTGCGGCTGCCCGGTCAGATCGAAGATCACATCCACCTGATCCCCGCGTGCCACGAGATCCGCAACCGACTCCAGCGGGATCCCCTTCGCCTCGGCCAGCCGGCGCCCCTCGGTCTCGCCCTGCTCCGAGGCCGCGCAGATCGTCATTCCGGGCAGACCGGACTCCAGCAACATCTCGAGGAAGCGGCCGCCCACCCGGCCCAGTCCCACCACTGCTATCTGAATCGACATATGCACTCCATCCTTTCTATTTTTTGTTTTCTCCATGCATGCCCGCGATTGCCATCCGCCGAACACGCCCCCCGACTGTAGGCCATGTGCGACACGCGCGCACGCCCGCCCGCACACACCGCGCTCGCCCCGCCCGGCATCCGGCCATTTGGAGCACCTCGCGGGTCGGCCTAAGGTGACACGAATACATCCGCACGCAGTTAACCAACCGGAGCCCCCATGGAAAACGTTCACCTGCCGATCCGTGCAGACCGCCGCGAACAGGGCAAGATCATCCAGCGCATCGAACGCCTGGAGGGAGTGGAGCTGGAATTCACCGACCTCGACGTCGGCGACTACCTGCTACCCAACGGCGTCGTGGTCGAGCGCAAGTCCGCCACCGATATGGTTCTCAGCGTCGTCGACAAGAGTCTGTGGGAAAACGCCGCCAAGCTGAAGGCCAACTACCAGCAGGTCGTCTATGTCGTGGAGGGAGACCTCTACGAGCCCCGTTTTCACCAGCAGGCGCTGGACATCCACCGCGCCCTGGCCCACCTGACGATCGCCCTCGGCATCAGCGTCCTGCCCAGCTCCGACGCCGACAACAGCGGCATGCTGATCTACCTTCTGGGGCTGAACGCACAGATCGAGCCGGACCCGTCTGACCGCCCGACCAAGCCCGACACCCGGCGCAAGGCCGCCGAGTTCATCGTCAGCGGCCTGCCCGGCGTCGAAGCCGACCAGGCCCGCGACCTCCTGCGCGACATCGGCAGCGTGCGCGACATCATCAACGCCGACGCCGCCACCCTCGCCCAGACCGACGGCCTCGACGAAGAACGCGCCCAACGCATCGAATCCGTCGTCACCTACGGCAGCCGCACCACCTGAACACCCCCCGAGCGGCCAGCCGCACGACCCTCTGTGGGAGCCTAGTTGCAGGCGAAGCCCCCGCCAAAGCCGGACCTGGACAGCGGACGATTGGCGAGGTGATGCGAGTCGCGGGGCTCATCGCATCCGACAATGCTGCCAACCCCGGACACGGGCAACGGACGTAGGATGCCGATGAGCGCAGCGAATCGCATCAAGAGGACGGGTGTTGTCCCGTGAACGGTGCGTTCCCCAGCCACCGCCGCAGGCCGCCGCTACGGCGGATCTGGCGCTGGCTGGCCGCAACCAGCGTGCCCGCACGTGGCTCCAGCAGGCTGAACCAGCGGCTGGCGCGGGTGATCGCGGTGTAGGCCAGCTCGCGGGTCAGGATCGGGCTGTCCGCGTCCGGCAGCACCAGGGCCACGTGCTCGAACTCCGACCCCTGGGCCTTGTGCACCGTCAGGGCAAACGCGGTCTCGATGGCCTCCAGGCGGTTGGGCAGCACCCAGCGCACACGCCCGCCGTCCCCGGCGGCCAGGAACGCCACCCGCAGCACCGAGTCTTCGCCCTTGGTGGCATCCGAGTCCGCCTCCGGCTCGCCCCGCGCCAGCCAGGCCGGGACGGCCAGGGCGATCCCGATATCGCCGTTGATCAGCCCCAGCGCGTAGTCATTGCGCGTGACGATCACCGGGCGCCCCTCGACCCATTGTCCGCCGGCCCCCGGCCCGTCCATCCGTCCCGCGTCCCCCGCGAGCAGGCCGCGCGCCTGCAAGGCCGCGGCGACGCGCCGGTTCAGCGTCTCCAGCCCCCACGGGCCGCGGCGCACCGCGCACAGGAGCTGGAACCGCCCGTGGGCCGCCAGCACGTCGCGCGCCCAGTCCCCCCAGGCCGCGCGCGGGGCCGCCGGGGCCGGCCGCGCCGCGCGCAGGCCCTCGAGATAGCCCGCATAACCCACCGCCTCGCCCTCCGGCGTGTCCGCGCGCCCGTCCACCGCGAGATCCACCAGTGCCGGGTCCTCGGGCCCCGCGAGTACCTTTTGCCGGACGGCATCGTCCCCGTCCGCCCCTTTCCATGCCTCGCCCGTGTTGACTGCCGCGGCCAGCCGCCCGATCCCGCTGTCCGCGCCGAAGCGATGGCTCTCGCGCAGCATCACGATGTGCTGATCCAGTGCCTGGCCGGCCGCATCCTGCATCGCCTCCGGCACGGCCATCCCGGTCACGGCCTCCAGCCACTGCGCGGTCTGGGGCGTGTAGTGGCCGCCCCCTGCGCGGTGGCACAGCTCGCCCAGCACCGCGCCGGCCTCCACCGAGGCCAGCTGGTCGCGATCCCCCAGCAGGATCAGGCGCGCGGTACGTGGCACGGCCTCGACCAGGCTCGCCATCAGCTCCAGGTCGATCATCGAGGCCTCGTCCACCACCAGCACATCCACCGCCAGCGGGTTGCGCGCCCCGTGGCGGAAGTGCCGGGTATCCGGGCGCGCCCCGAGCAGACGGTGCACCGTCACCACCTCGGCGGGCAGGTTCCGGCGCAGCGCATCGCCATCGGGCAGCTGGTCCAGCCCCAGGCGATCCAGCGCCCCGCTGACCGAGGCATTCAGGCGCGCCGCCGCCTTGCCGGTCGGCGCCGCCAGGCGGATGCGCAGCGGGTCGTCCGGACCCTGCAACCCCTGCAACAACGCGAGCAGTCGCAGCACGGTCGTGGTCTTGCCGGTCCCCGGCCCGCCGGTAATCACACTGAAGCCGGACCCGGCCGCCAGGGCGCAGGCCAGGCGCTGCCAGTCCGGGTCAGTGGCAGCCTCCGCCGGCGGTCCGAACAGATGGTCCAGCCAGTCCCGCGACGCCTGCTCGTCCAGCGCACCTTGCCAGGCCTCGCGGTCAGCCAGGCGCGCGCGGATGGCCTGGCCGATGCGGCGCTCGCTCTCCCAGTAGCGGCGCAGATAGACCTGCCCCCCGGTGTACACCAGCGGCGTTCCACGCAATTCGCCCGGTCCGGCCAGGCCACTGTCCTGCAGGGCCGCCGCAACCTGCGCAACGGATACCCCCTGCAGTACCGACGAGGGGCGCGGCGGCGGCTTTGATCCCGGCTCGCCCTCCGGCGGCAGGGCCAGCGTGGCGTCGGGGGCCTGCAGCAATGCGTCCAGTTCCAAACAGACATGGCCGCGTCCGACCTGATGGCTGGCCAGCGCCGCCAGCAGCAGGGCCAGCGGCGACGCCGCCGGGGCCTGCTCGTGCAGGAAGCGCACCAGCGCCCGGTCGACACCGCGCAGCCAGCCCGCCTCCTCCCACTCGCGCAGCAGCTCGAGCACGGCCTCCGCCGAGGCCAGGGGTCCCGTGGGCATCACCGTGCTCATGCCGTCGCCTCCCGGTCCGGACCGGCCGCCATCCGGTGATCCAGCCATTCAATCAGTGCACGCGGCGGACAGTGGTGGAACACCCCGTGCCCCGGCGCACCCACGCCACGCAGGAACAGGTACACCCCGCCGCCCATGTGCTGGTCATAGTCGTAGTCCGGCAGGCGCGCGGCCAGCTGGCGATGCAGTGCCAGGGTGTAGAGCACCAGCTGCAGGTCGTAGCGGTGTTCCAGCACCGCCGCCTGCAGGCGTTCCGGGGTGTAGGACTGCGCCGAAGTCCCCAGCCAGTTGGACTTGTAGTCCGCCACGTAATAGCGCCCACCGTGCTCGAAGACCAGATCGACGAATCCCTTCAGCATCCCGTTCAGGGTGACGTTCCCCAGCGGCGGGCGCGGCTGTCCGGCCAGGATCTGCGCGCGCACCCCCTGATCCAGCTCGCCCGCCTGCAGGTTGCGCGTCGGATACAGGAACTCCAGCTCCGGCTGATAGGTGGTCAGGCCGCCCAGACTGAAATGTTCGCCGTCCTCCAGCGGGAAGGCGACCGCAAGCAACTGCTGCATCCAGTCCGCGACCGTCTCCGACCACTCGCCCCAGCCCCGCCGCTCGCAGCGTGTCGCGATCTCCTGCGCCATCCGTTCGGGATCTGCCGCCTGCGCAGCGAGCCCCTGCTCCGCCGCCCACTCCAGCAGCCCGTGGAGGAAGGTGCCGGGCCCGGGCCCGCGCGGGAAGGCATGCAGCCCACTGGCCGCGCGCGACTCGGGCTCCGGCGCCTCCAGCGGCGGCCGACTCGCATCCGCCACCCCCTCGCGCAGCACGTCCTCGCGCGCCGAGTCGGGGGCCACCGGCGCGACCCCCTCGCCATGCGCGGCAATCGCACTGTAGCTGGCCACCCACCAGCGCTCGAAGCGGCGCGTCGGCGGCACCCGGGCCGGCCCCGTCGCGGTCGTGGCACTGCCCATCTGCGCGGCCACCGCGCTCGCCTCCGGCAGCGCCCCCACATGAATCGCCGATGCGTCGCCGGCTGCATCCCGCAGCGCGGCCTCCAACCCGCCGTCCTGCACCCCCGCGGGTCCGGCCAGCAGGTATCCGGCCGCGGTGCGGTCGAAGTGATTGGTCTTGCTGTTTCCGGAGACGATCGGCGCAATCCCCAGCCAGCAGGCATGCCGCGCGCGGGTCATGCCGACATACAACAGGCGCAGATCCTCGGCCAGGCGCTCGCGCTCGGCGCGCTCGAACACCTCGCCGTCCATGCGGAATACCCAGCGCGCCCCACCCTGCGGCGGATGGTCGCGGTAGGGCACGTCCTTGGCCGTATCCGTCTGACGGAAATTGCAGACGAACGGCAGAAACACCAGCGGATACTCCAGCCCCTTGGACTTGTGCAGCGTAACCACCTTGACCAGGTCCTCGTCGCTCTCCAGGCGCAGGACCTGCTCCTCCCCGGTCTCGCCTTCGCCGCCGCGATGTTCCGTCAGGTGCCGGATCAGCGCCTGCTCGCCGTCCAGCTCGGCGGCCGCCTGCTGCAGCAGTTCGCTCAGATGCAGCAGATTGGTCAGGGCACGCTCGCCCTCGGCCGTGGCCCGCAGCCGGCGCGGGACCTCGAAGTCGTGCAGCAGGCGGCGCAGCATCGGTAGCACCCCGCGCGACTGCCACAACCGCCGATAATCGCGGAACTGCTCGACGCGTACCTCCCACGCCAGCTCGTCCAGCGTCAGCCGATGCAGTTCGGCCAGCGACTGCCCCAGCGTCGCGGTCGCCAGCGCCGCGCGCAGCAGCCGTTCACTGGTCGGCTCGGCGCAGGCGCGCAACCAGCGCAGCAGGTCTCCCGCCTCGGCGGTCGCATACACCGACTCGCGATCGGACAGGTACACACTGCGCACACCCCGCCGGCGCAGCTCGGCACGGATCGCATCCGCCTCGCCACGCCCGCGCACCAGCACCGCCATGTCGCGTGGCCGTACCCCGGTCAATGCCTCACCTTTGCGGAAGCCACAGCGACCGGCCATCCCGCCGTTGAGCAGTTCCACCATGTAGCTGGCGCAAGCCTGCGCCATGCGCTCGCGATAGGCGCCCTTGGGCACCGGCTCGCCCGGATCAAAGCACCACAGCGTGACGGCCGGCATCGCCTGTCCATCGTTCTCAAAGACCTCCGGGCGACCGTTCGCGTCCACCGGCAGAAACGGCAAGGGGTTCTCCGTTCCCGAGCGGAACAGGAAGGCCCCGTCCTGCCAGCCCTCGGCATGCTGGAACAGCCGGTTCACGCCCTGCACCAGGGCATCGGTCGACCGGAAGTTTCGCTCCAGCGTGTAGTGCCGCCCGGCGGTGGCCGCTCGCGCGGCGAGATAGGTATGGATATCCGCCCCGCGAAAGCGATAGATCGACTGCTTGGGGTCGCCGATCAGCAGCACGCCCAGATCGCGCGGGTTCTCGTCGATGCGGTAGACGCGGTGGAAGATCCGATACTGCACCGGATCGGTATCCTGGAACTCGTCGACCAGCGCCACCGGAAACTGGGCGCGCAGGGTCGCTGCCAGGTGTTCGCCGCCGGGTCCGTCCAGGGCGTCGCGCAGCCGGGTCAGCAGGTCGTTGAAACCCATCTGCGCGCGCTGCCGCTGTGCCTGGCGAAACCGCGCGTCCACCTGCCGCGCGGCCGCCTGCAACAGGCGCTCGCGGTCGTCCACACAGACCTCGGCATGATCGTCCAGCGCCGCGAAGGCCGGATGCAGATCGTCCGGCAGCGCCTGCCCCGCCTTCAGCCGCGCCTGCATCCCGGCCGCGCTGAAACGCTCCAGGGGCGAGTCGCCGGAGACCCCGCCTGGCCGCAGTGCGCCGGGGTCCGTCGCCCAGTCGCGCATGGCCCCCAGCAACTTCTCCGGGTTGCTGTACTTCTGCTTGTTCAGCACCGAGTTGCGCAGCGTCTCGAACTGCTCGGCCACCGCCGCAAAGTCCTCGCGCCAGGGCCGCTTCATGGCCTCCAGCCGCGCCAGCCGATCGCCCAATGCAGCTGCCAAGCCTTCCGGCGTCTCCAGCTCCACATCCGCCGTGTGGGCCGGGAGATGCCCGACCAGCGGCCGGATCTTCTGCAGTAACGTGTCAGGATCAGCACCGAAGGCGTTGCGCAGCAGCGCGAGTGGCGCCGCCGGTTGCGGATAGACAAAACGGCGCCAGTAGTCGCGCGCCGCGTCCGCCAGCAACTCCTGCTGGTCGCTCGCCAGGTCCTGGGTGAACAGGCTCCCGCTGTCGAAGGCATGCTCGCGCAGCATGCGGTAGCACCAGCCATGAATGGTGGAGACCGCGGCCTCGTCCATCCACTCCGCCGCCAGCTCCAGCCGGCGCGCCGCACCCGGGCGTTCCGCCTCGGCGTATTCGCCGCGCAACTGCAGGTGGATGTCCTGCACACCCGGCACCGCATCCGGGTCCTCCGCGCGGAACACGCGCGCGGCAATCGCCAGCGCGTCGCGGATACGCTCGCGCAGTTCCTGGGTCGCCGCGTCGGTAAAGGTCATCACCAGGATCTGCGGGGGCGTCAGCGCGACGGTGCCCTCGGGCAGCTCGCCGTGCCCCAGCACCAGGCGCAGATACAGCGCGGCGATGGTGTAGGTCTTGCCGGTGCCGGCACTCGCCTCAATCAGGCGGCTGCCGTGCAGGGGCAGCCCCAGCAGATCCAGCTTGTGGGCGGTCGCGCTCATGCAGGGTCCTCCGCCTGATTCACCACGAAAAACACCGGCCGATAAATCCGGTCGCGCCAGAAGGCAAAGTCCGGATCGTCCAGCAGGGTCTCGGGGTCGGGCCAGGCACGCGCCAGCGCCGGGCTGCGCGACCATTCGCCGGCGGCGAAGTCATTCCCGGCCAGGGTCTTCAGCGCCTCGTCATACGGATCCTTCGACCCCTCCTCCGCCGCGAGCCAGGCAAAGGCGGCGGCGCAGGCCAGCGGCAGCGGCCGCTCCTGGCCGGCCGCCCAGGCCTCCAGCAGCGTCCCCAGCAACTCCTCGGCCAGCCCCGGCTCCAGCCCCGGGAGCTCCAGGCGCTTGTCCAGTCCAACCAGTTCGGAGTCCACGCCGCCCGTCCCGGCGTTGGCCAGCAGATGCATCACCCAGGGCGCCATCAGCTTGTCGAAGCGCCACTTCTTGCCATCACCAATGCGGCTCGCGGTGTAGTCGAGGCATACCCGCGCCTGCCCATCGCTGCGCAGGGCGGGTGGCACGGCCTCCAGGCCCCAGTGCTCGTGTTCCAGACGCAGGGGCCGCGCGGCCGGCAACGACTCGGGGTACAGCGCATAGCGCTCGCCGATCCGCTCCAGCAGCCGCGCGGCCTCCTCCACCATCGCGCCGCGCTCCAGCTCGCCTGCCGCACCCAGCGGCAGCCGGCCCGCGCGCTGCAGCCGGGCCGACTCCGCCTCCAGGATGCTCGGCCAGGCCTCCGCGTCGTCGGTGGTCTCGAGTGCCGCCGCGACCAGTTGCTGACGCACCTGCCACTGCTCCAGCCCGGCCAGGCCAAAGGGTTCCAGGTCGTCGCCGGCCTCTTCCTCCTCGTCGAAGAACACCCCCAGACGATGGCGGAAGAACGCCTCCACCGGGAAGCGCAGAAAGCGCGTCAGTGCCTCCGGCCCCAGGGCGCGCGGCTCGCGCTCGGCCTCCAGCAACGGCACCGCCGCGGGGGCGCCACCAGCGGCATCCGCCGCAGCGCCCGGCGCCACGTCATGCACCGCCTCCCACTCCCGCGCGTAGGTAAAGTGCCGATCGCCGGCGGCGTCCGCCACCGGGAAGTTCACCGGGGAGAACGGCTGCAGCGGGTGCCAGGTGGTCAGGTGGTCCACCAGGGCCGGGCCCGCCTCCGGCCCGTCGGACCCGGCCAGCCCCCAGCCCGCCGCCAGGTGATCGCGCAGCTGGCCCACCAGCACCGACGGCGGGCGCGGCTCGTTGTCGCGCACGTGCCGCCCCACCCAGCTCACATGCAGCTGGCGCCGCGCGGAGAGCAGCGCCTCCAGGAACAGGTAGCGGTCGTCCTCGCGCCGCGAGCGATCGCCCGGGCGGTAGTCGTTCGCCATCAGGTCGAAGTCCACCGGCGTCGGGCTGCGCGGATAGTCGCCGTCGTTCATCCCCAGCAGGCAGACCACCTGGAACGGGATCGCGCGCATCGGCATCAGGGTGCAGAAGTTCACCTGCCCGGCGAGGAAGCGCTGGCCCACCCCGGAATCGTCCTGGCTCGCCAGCCACTGCTCGCGCACCACCGCCAGCGGCAGGGCCTCCTCCAGACTCGCCGCCGCGCAATCCTCGCGCCACTGATCCAGGGCCTCGCCCAGCTGCTCCAGGGTGAACAGCTCGGCATCGGTCTCGGCCGCGAAGAACTGCTCCAGCAGCCCGCCCAGATGCACGGCCCAGTCTGTCGGCGCATGCGCCTGGCGCAGCCACGCCCACGCCTCCTCCAGGGCGGTGATCAGGGCGTCCAGCGGCCCCAGCAGCGCGGCACTCAGCCCGCCGATCTCATCGTAGGGCTCCAGACCCTGCCACGGGCCCTGGTCACCCAGCGCGTAGCCCAGCAGCATCCGCCGCAGGCCGAAGCGCCAGGTGTTCTGCTCCAGCCCCTCGGGCAGGCCCAACCCGGCGCGCTGCGCGGCATCCAGCCCCCAGCGCACGCCCGACCCCTCGGCCCAGCGGTGCAGCTGGCCCAGGTCCTCCTCCGCGATGCCAAAGCGCCGGCGCACCGCCGGCACATCCAGCAGGTCCAGCAGCTCGCTGACGCCCATCCGGCTCTCCGGCAGTGACAACAACTGCTCCAGCGCGATCAGGACCGGATCGCGGCCGCGCGAACCCTGGTCCGACAGCGTGTACGGGATAAAGCGCGGATCATCGGTCTCCGGCTGGCCGAACACGGCCTCGATGTGCGGGGCGTACTGATCGATGTCCGGAACCATCACGATCACGTCGCGCGGGCGCAGCGACGAGTCGCGCTCGAAGTGATCCAGCAGCCGGTCGTGCAGCAGCTCCACCTCGCGCAGCGGGCTGTGCGCCACGTGGAACTGGACGGAATGGTCCTCCGCCGGGACCGCGGGCCAGGTCTCCCGGGACTCGGCGAGTGGGCGCAGCTCGCGGATGTCCTCCTGCAGCTGGTGCAGCAGGCAGTCCTCCGGCCCACGCGTGCCGTGCGGCTCGAAGACGTCCACGCGCTCCCAGTCCAGCGTGCGCAACACCCGGCCGTAGTGTTCGGGGTCGTCGTGTTCGTCCAGCAGCCCGATGTAGTCGCGTCCCTGCTTGCCCCAGGCCGCCAGCAGCGGGTGGGCGTGGTTGTGCAGCTCCGCCTCGTCGAGGGCCTCGGGCATGCCTGCCTTGCGCGCCTGGCGCCGGCGCGTGGCGCGCAGCAGGTCCTTGTCGGCCACAATGTCGGCCCAGTAGTACTCGCAGGGGTTGTGCACGCAGACCAGTACCTGGCAGAAGCGCGCCAGGCCCTCCAGCGCCTCCAGGATCTGCCCCGGAAGCGAAGAGATGCCGAACACGATGATCCGCCGGGGCAGGCGCGCCGGGCGCTGCTCCAGCGCGCGCACCGCCTCCATGTACCGGGCATGCACGGCCGAGCGGCTGACCGCCTCGCGCGCCACACCGATATCCGCCTGCAGCAGGCGCCACAGCTCGGCCTGCCAGCGCTGCCCGGGCGCCAGCTCGCGCTCCTGCCCGCGGGCGTCACGCAGGATGTCGCGTCCGGCCGCCCAGTCGGTCAGCCAGTCAGCGCGGTACACCTGGTATTGATCGAACAGGTCCGCCAGGCGCTCGGCCAGCTGGAAACGCTTGCGCAGGTCGCCCCCCTGCCCCGGGTCGTCGTCCTGCAGGAACTGGCGGAGCGGCGCGAAGGCCTCCTGCGCCAGACACTCCGGCAGCAGGCGCATCAGCCGCCAGGTCAGCGGCCGCTTGGCGTAGGGGGACTCCAGCGGAACGGCCTCGGCCCCGAGGACCGCGCGATACGCCGACCACACGAAGCGCGACGGCAACTGCATGTCCAGCGCGGCCGCGATCCCGCAGCCCGGCGGGTCGGCATCCGGCGGCGCGGCCAGGGCATGCCGCAGCCACTGCGCCATGCCGTTGCTCTGCACCAGGATGGTCTCGTTCTCCAGCGGACCGAGCGGCGCGCGGCGCATCCACTCCACCGCCAGCGTGCGCAGCGACTCCAGGTGATTGCCATGCAGCACCACCATCCCTGGCTGCAACTCGCGCGACTCCACCAACCCGGCTCCTTGATCCGTTCGGGAAATGCCACGCATGGCCTCAAGGCCCGCGTGGTCCAGATGCGCCTACCCTACCATCCCCAGGCGACGATCCACGTCGCGCCCGACACACAATCCGGCATGGCCCGCCCCGCCCACCGCCGACCCGCCGCGCGCATCGAACCCAGCCCCCGGGTATGCTGTGCCCGCCATTTTTGTCGGAGACCGTTCGTGACCGAGTTACAAGCCGGCCTGGGCCTTCTGGTCTTCATTGCGATCGCGTGGCTTCTGAGCGAGCACCGGCGGTCTTTCCCCTGGCGGCCGGTACTGGCCGGCCTGGCCCTGCAATTCGGGATTGCCGCACTGCTGCTGAACGTGCCGGGCATGCAGCACCTGTTCCTGTGGGCCAACGAGGCGGTGATTGCCCTGACCGACGCGACGCGGGCCGGGACCACCTTCGTCTTCGGCTACATCGGCGGGGACGAACCCCCATTTGCAACCGAAGGCCATGGCAGCACCTTCGTGCTCGCCTTTCAGGCCCTGCCGCTGATCCTGGTCCTGAGCGCACTCTCGGCGCTGCTGTTTCACTGGCGCATCCTGCCGCTGCTGATCCGCGGCGCGTCCAGGGTACTGCAGCGGGCCTTCGGGATCGGCGGCGCCCTGGGCGTGGGCACCGCGTCCAACGTGTTCCTCGGCATGGTCGAATCCCCGCTGGTGATCCGCCCCTATCTGCGGGAGATGACCCGCAGCGAGCTGTTCGCGCTGATGGCCGTCGGCATGGCCACCCTGGCCGGCACCATGCTCGTGCTCTACGCCACCATCATCAACACGGCGCTGGACGATGCCCTGGGCCATCTGATCGTCGCCTCCCTGATCAGCCTGCCGGCCGCACTGCTGGTTGCCACGGTGATGATCCCGCCCACCGCACCCTCGACCGCGGGCGAGTTGCTGCCCGAACCCGAGCCCGCCAGCAGTTCGATGGATGCCATCACCCGCGGCACCCTGCGCGGGCTGGAACTGCTGCTGCAGATCGTCGCGCTGCTGATCGTGGTGATTGCGCTGGTCGCGCTGGTCAACGTCATGCTCGGTGCGCTGCCGGAGGTGGCCGGGGCGACGCTCAGCCTGGAGCGCATGCTGGGGTGGGTCTTCGCGCCGCTGGCCTGGCTGATGGGCATCCCCTGGAACGAGGCGGTCACCGCCGGCTCCCTGCTCGGGGTAAAGACCATCCTCAACGAAATGGTGGCCTTCCTGCATCTGGCCGAACTGCCGCGCGACGCCCTGTCCGCGCGCAGCGAGCTGATCCTGATCTACGCCCTCAGCGGGTTCGCCAACCTCGGCAGTCTCGGCATCCTGATCGGCGGGCTGGGCGCACTGGTCCCGGAGCGGCGCAGCGAGATCGTTGCCCTCGGCATCCGCGCCATCGTGGCCGGCACCCTGGCCACGCTGATGACCGGCGCCGTGGTCGGCATCCTGCACCTGCCCGGGCTCTAGTAGCCCGACGCGAGGCCCGCAACGGGCTCGCCAGACGGGCCGCTGCAACATCCTCCGGAGTCGCCCCGTGGACGACCTATTGAGAGATCACACCTAGTGTCCTTTAACAAAAGTTCGTATTTTTATCGAGGCGATCGGTTAGACGGGCGATCGACGCGATAATTTGATCGGCTGTTTTGCGCCAGATGAACGGTCGAGGCTCATCGTTGTACGTCTTCAGGTATTCGCGGATGGAGTCTTCGAGTTCGCGAGTACTGCGATGCGATTGACGCTTGATCCAGCGCTGCGAGATGAGCGCGAAGAAGCGTTCGACCAGGTTGATCCAGGACGCCGAGGTCGGCGTGAAGTGCACGTGGTAGCGCGGTCGTG
>NZ_KB906112.1:0-83740 GCF_000381185.1 Thioalkalivibrio sp. ALMg13-2
CCAGCTCGGCATACATCCGTTTGAGCCGGTTGTTCTCGTCCTCCAGCTCCTTCAGCCGTCGGACGTCCGCAGCCTCCATGCCACCGTACTTCGACTTCCACTGGTAGTAGGTCGCCTCAGAGACCCCGATCTCCCGACAGACGTCCTTCACCTTCCGGCCGCCTTCGACCTGCTTCAGCGTCTGAACAATCTGACTCTCCGTAAACCGACTCTTGCGCATCTCGGCCTCCTTTGGCTCTAGTGTGCCCGGAGACCTCCAGTTTTCAATGGACCGAATTTACGGGAAGGCGACAGTTCGCGTAGAGATGGCGGGTACCAGCCCCGCGGGGCCAAGGGGGCGCTGTTGAAGCTGAATATCGAAGAGCCGGGACCGTATCGGTTTGCCCTGAGCCATCTGGGCTTTCGCCCGTTCTTCTTGCTGGCAGGGCTGTACGCCGTGCTGGTCGTCGGTCTGTGGACCTGGCTCTACCAATTCGACATGGCGGCGCTGCCCACGGCCGCCTTTGGCGGGCCCTTCGCCTGGCACGGCCATACCCTGATCTTCGGCTACGCCATGGCGGTCGTCGCCGGGTTCCTGCTCACGGCCGTGCGCAACTGGACCGGGGTACAGACAACCCACGGGCCCGCGCTGCTGGTGCTGGCCGGGCTCTGGCTCGGCGGCCGGGTGGCGGCGTTGTTCGGGGACCCCGGGCTGGTGGCCATGGCGCTGTTCGATCTCGGCTTTACCCTGTGGCTACTGGCCGCCCTGGCCCGCCCGGTATGGCAGACGCGCCAATGGGCCCAGCTCGCCGTGATCGGCAAGATCGCGCTGCTGGGGGCGAGCAACGGCCTGTTCTACCTGGGCGCCTTCGATCTGCTCGATGGCGGCCAACGCCTGGGGCTCTACTCCGGGGTCTACCTGGTGCTGTCGCTGATCCTGATGATGGGGCGCCGGGTCATCCCGTTCTTTATCGAGCGCGGGCTGGATGGTGCCTTTACGCCGGTGAACCGGGACTGGCTGGACCGCCTCGCCCTGGTGCTGTTGCTCGCCTTCTGGCTGGTGGAGGTGTTCCTGCCATGGGCACCGGTCGCGGCGGGGCTGGCGGCTGGGCTGGCCGTGGCGCATGGCATGCGCTGGGCGGGCTGGCATACGCCGGCGCTGTGGCGCAAGCCACTGCTCTGGGTGCTGATGATGGCCTATGGCTGGATCGTGATCGGCTTTGCCCTGCGGGCCGTGGCCGAATTCACGCCCCTTAACCCGATGGCCGCGCTGCACGCCTTCACCTACGGGGGTATCGGCATGATGACCCTGGGGATGATGACGCGCGTCGCCCTGGGCCATACCGGACGCAACGTGTTTGACCCTCCGCGGGTCCTCGGGCTGCTCTTCGGCTTGCTGGCCATCGGGGCGCTGGTACGGGTGGCCGGCCCCCTGCTCTGGCCGGCCTTGACCGCCAGCTGGATGAGCGCCTCGCAACTCCTGTGGATCGCGGCCTTCGCCGGGTTTCTCTGGGTTTATGCCCCGATGCTGGTCAAACCGCGCGTCGACGGGCGTTACGGCTAGCTACCGAACTGCCGAGGCCGGACTGCGGCAACCGATTGGCTTGACGAGCTTGTCCGGGTTGGAAGGGCTCGTTGAAGGTGCTGGACGGCCCGACCTGAGCGTCGAAACAGGCGTTGGGTGAAGGCCGGACGACGTTTACCACTCGGAGGCCGAGTGGGCGCGGGCTCGCAGGGGCCAGCCAGGCCTGGAGGATCAGGCGCGGGCGGTTGCCCTCCGGCGGTCGCGGGAGCCGAACCCAAGACACAAAAAAACGCCCGGGATGGTCCCGGGCGTCCTGGTCTGCATGCCGGGCAAACCGCCCGGTTCAGGCCGCGCTTACTGCTGGTACTGCTCCAGATCGAAGCGGTCGGCGTTCATCACCTTGGTCCAGGCCCTGACGAAGTCCTTCACGAACTTCTCCTCGTTGTCATCCTGGGCGTACACCTCGGCGTAGCTGCGCAGGATCGAGTTGGAGCCGAACACCAGGTCAATGCGGCTGGCGGTCCACTTCACCTGGTCGCTCTTGCGGTCACGGACCTCGTAGATGCCGTTGTCCGCAGACTTCCAGGCGTTGGCCATGTCGGTCAGGTTAACGAAGAAGTCGTTGGTCAACTGGCCTTCACGGCCGGTGAATACGCCATGCTCGCTGCCGCCATGGTTGGTGCCGAGTACGCGCATCCCGCCGATCAGCACGGTCATCTCCGGCGCGGTCAGACCCATCAGCTGGGCACGATCGAGCAGCATCTCCTCCGGCTTGACCACGTAGTCCTTCTTCAGCCAGTTGCGGAAGCCATCCGCCAGCGGCTCCAGCGGCGCGAAGGAGTCGGCGTCGACCATCTCGGCGCTGGCATCGCCACGCCCCGGATTGAACGGCACCAGGACATCGTATCCGGCCGCCCGGGCGGCCTGCTCGATGCCCACGCTGCCACCCAGCACGATCAGGTCGGCCACGCTGGCGCCGGTCTCGGCGGAGAGCTGCTCGTAGACCTTGAGCACCCGGTCCAGGCGCTGCGGCTCGTTGCCCTCCCAATCCTTCTGCGGGGCCAGGCGGATATGGGCACCGTTGGCGCCGCCGCGCATGTCGGAGCCGCGGAAGGTGCGGGCGCTGTCCCAGGCCGTGCTGACCATCTCGGCAATGCTGAGGCCACTCTCGGCGATCTTCTTCTTGGTCGCCTCGACGCAGTAGTCGGTGTTGCCGGCCGGCACCGGGTCCTGCCAGATCAGGTCTTCCTGCGGCGCTTCCGGACCGATGTAGCGGGTCTTGGGGCCCAGGTCACGGTGGGTCAGCTTGAACCAGGCGCGGGCGAAGCAGTCCTGGAAGTACGCGGGATCCGCCATGAACTTCTCGCAGATGGCCCGGTACTTCGGATCCATCTTCATCGCCATGTCGGCGTCGGTCATGATCGGGTTGTGGCGGATGGAGGGATCGCTGGCATCCACCGGCTTGTCCTCCTCCTTCATCTCGATCGGCTCCCACTGCCAGGCGCCGGCGGGGCTCTTCTTCAGCTCCCACTCATGGCCGAACAGCAGGTCGAAGTACCCCATGTCGAACTTCGTCGGATGGGTGGTCCAGGCACCCTCGATGCCCGAGGAGACGGCGTTGGCGGCTTTGCCCTGCATGTTGGGATTCTTCCAGCCGAAGCCCTGTTCCTCGACATCGGCCCCTTCGGGATCCGGACCCAGCGCACCGGCATCGCCATTGCCGTGGCACTTGCCCACGGTGTGGCCGCCGGCGGTCAGCGCCGCGGTCTCTTCATCGTTCATGGCCATGCGGGCGAAGGTCTCGCGGACCTGCTCGCCGGTCTTGAGGGGGTCGGGCTTGCCGTTGACCCCTTCCGGGTTCACATAGATCAGGCCCATCTGGACGGCCGCCAGGGGGTTCTCCATGGTGTCGGGCTTGTCGACGTCGCCGTAGCGCTCGTCGGAGGGTGCCAGCCATTCCTTCTCTGCACCCCAGTAGGTGTCCTTCTCGGGATGCCAGATATCCTCGCGCCCGAAGGAGAAGCCGAAGGTCTTCAGACCCATGTTCTCGTAGGCCACGGTACCGGCCAGGATCATCAGATCCGCCCAGCTGACCTTGTTGCCGTATTTCTTCTTGATCGGCCACAGCAGGCGGCGCGCCTTGTCCAGGCTGACGTTGTCCGGCCAGCTGTTGATCGGCGCGAAACGCTGGTTGCCGGTGCCGCCGCCACCGCGGCCATCGGCAATACGGTAGGTGCCGGCCGCGTGCCAGGACATGCGGATCATCAGCCCGCCGTAATGGCCCCAGTCGGCCGGCCACCACGCCTGGCTCTCGGTCATCAGCGCGTGCATATCCTTCTTCAGGGCGTCGAAGTCGAGCTTCTTGACCTCTTCCCGGTAGTCGAAGTCCTCGCCCATCGGGTTGGTCTTGCGGTCATGCTGATGGAGGATGTCCAGATTCAGCGCCTCCGGCCACCAGTCCATAACCGAGTGGCCGGCGGAGGTCTCGCCGCCGTGCATGACCGGGCATTTGCCCATGTTCTGATGCTCACCCATATCGTTCTCCATTTTTTGCTGCGTTCAGCTGGTTCGTGTTTCGGAAGCCGTCATCCATGTGTCATCGATGGCTTTCCTCAGGGACCGCAAGCCGTTCCGACCCAGGGCCACCTTCGGCCAGGGTGGGCTTCACTGTCCACCTGCCCTTGAAGCTAGGCCCCACGAACCATTAGTTCCAGTTGATATTAAACATGACCGCGATAGCTTCCCGCTATATTTCCGCGAGAGGCTCTACAGCCCGATGGGCTACAAGATGCTCTCGATCGCTCGGCGCAGCTCGGGGGACCCGGGGCCAGCCTGGCTGGGGAAGTGCGCGACCACCCGCCCCTCTCGGTCCACCACGTACTTGTAGAAGTTCCAGCGCGGGGCGGCGGCCTGGCGCGCCAGTTCGCGAAAGATCGGGTGGGCGTCCGCGCCGCGCACACCGATCGGCCTGAACATGTCGAAGGTGACGCCGAAGTTCTCGAAGCACACCCGGGCGGTCTCGGCCTCGTCGTCGGCCTCCTGATTGAAGTCGTGGGAGGGGAAGCCCACCACCTTCAGCCCCTGGTCCCGGTAGTCCTGGTGCAACTGTTCCAGCCCACCGAACTGGTCGGTGTAACCACAATGGCTGGCGGTATTGATGATCAGCAGCGGATGGCCCTGAAAGCGCTCCTGTAGGCTGACCATCTCGGACGCGTGCAACCGGCCCAGTTCGTGCTGGAACAAGGCCTCGGTATCGGGCTCCGTGGCGGTTGCGCAGGCCATCGGCAGCACCAGCAACAGGGAAGCGAACAAGGGCGCAAAACGGGACATCGCAAGTCTCCACAGGGGCTCGGCCTTCAGACCAGCGGCGCTCCTGCGGGTTCTGTGGAGGGCTGGTTCGTGACCGCCAGCCCGGGGCCACGATGGCGCCGAACATCCTCCATTTCGGTGCTCCCTTTTGGACATGCCATGGCCTCACAGACATGACGGGCGTACCCTTGACCCCAGACATCAACGAAGTCTCTAGCCGATGATTGCCTACACCCGCCCGCTCCTGCTGCTCGCCATCATCCTGCCGCTGACCACGGGCTGCACGGCCGTGAAGGTCGCCGGTGCCACGGGAAGCGCCGCCGTCAGCGTCACCACCGGCGCCGCAAAGGCGACCGGCAAGACCGCCGGAGCGGTGGGACGTGCCATCACTCCGGGCAGCAAGCAGGACAAGGACGACGACTGAGATACCGGCCGGCCGGCCGGGGACGGACGCAAGCCGCGAACTGCGTTTACTCGGCGCGCCTGAGCGCAACGGCCGCTCCAAGGGCTCGCACGCTGGGCCCTGGGCCGGAAACGGCGCCCTTGCACTCCGAGAGCATGCGGCCGAGGGGGATGGCCGCCCCGTTTCTGGGCTTGCCGGGCCCGCGTAACGGTCGCAGGTCTTATCCACCGACGCCTTCACCTCCCCGCTCGCATGGCAGTCCTGCCCGCCACCAGGCGAGCATGCCGCCGCGAAGCTGGCGGGCCTCGTAGCCGCGGGCCCGCAGCTTGCGCACGGCAGGGATGCTGCGGTGTGCACTGAGGCAGATGGCCACCACGGGACGATCGGGATCGAGTTCCAGGTCCGCCAGGCGTCCCCTGGAAAACTGCGTGATCGGGAGGTGACGCGCGCCCGGGATACGACTCCGACGATGCTCGACACCGGTGCGCACATCCAGCACTTGCACCTGGGCATTCTCCATCGCCTGCGCCAGTTCCTCGGGGCTCATTTCCGGCACGCGGCCGAACGGCCACCACTGGCTCAAACCCATCGTGATCACCTCCTGTCCACGGGCAAGAACGCGGTCGAACTTTGTCTTGTGCCCCGTACCTAATTCGCGACGCGGCGAGGATGGGCTGTTCTCAGCACTGACCGCGCGAAAAACCATCGCCGAAAGGAAAATCATTATGGATCATCACGACGAAGAGTTTCTCCGTCGGGCGCAAGCCGCGCGCGCTCGCATCAACGAGATCGACCCGCAACAGGTAGACGCCAGCCTGGCATCCGGTGCGGTGGCCATCGATGTGCGCGAACCCGGGGAGTACCAGAAAGGCAGCCTGCCGAGCGCCCGCAATGTAGCGCTGGATTCCATCACGCGTCAGATCGAGGGAGTCGCACCAGACAAGGACGCGCCCATGGTCTGTTTCTGCAATGGTGGCAACCGCGGGGCATTGGCGGCGGCCCAGCTGGTGGATCTGGGCTATACCAATGTCCAGTCCATCGCCGGGGGACTGCGCGCCTACCAGAAGGCAAACGACACCTCGAAGAGCTCCGCCTGACGACCGGACGGCCCGGGGGTCCAGCTTCGGATTTTCCGACCTTGCCCGTTGCCCCGTCTTAAGGAAACACTGATTCTCCACGAGGGTCAGCCTGGTCCAAGGACCGTGCGGGCTCGGGTGTGTCCAGCACCCGGTGGCCGAAGGTGGCCCTGGAGCGCAACGGTACGCGCCTAGCGGCTCCACGCGCCTTCTTTTTCGTCATCCCGGAAACCGCGTAGCGGTTATCCGGGATCTCGGTGGCTGCTGGGGTTGTCCCGACGGGGGAGATCCCGGCTCTCCGCTTCGCTCCGGCCGGGATGACAGTGCAGGGGCAAGGGCCCCGGGGAGAGTGAGATTCCCAAAAGGCCCGGACTAAAGCGACCTGCGACGGGCCATCGTCGTCCGCGGAGGATCCCCGTGACTGGCTGACTCTCGTGCTTAATCAGGAAAGGCGTAGACGGGGCAGATCTCGGTCTGCGCCCGCGCGAGGGCTCACAGGCGTTGGCAGGTGTACTGTTCGCCGGACGCGTGCTCGACCACGAGGCGCGTGGGCGATTCGGCGACGATCCGCGTGACCTCCGTATGCGGGAGTTCCGGTAGCCGCGTAGTGATCTGCCGGATCAGCTGGCGCTGGAGTTCGACACCTGATGGGGAGCCGGGCGACAGGTCCAGGGCTTCCACGGTGAGCGTGAGCTGCTGCTCCTCGCGCTGCCACTGCCCCTCGCTGGTCGCGATCAGCGTGAGCGGCCACAGGCCGAACTGGGCCACGGCATCGCCCTCGCTCTTGTACCGCCCGTCCGGATGCAGACGGGAGCGCGTATCGAGCTGCAGATTCAGTTGGCTCGAGCCAATGGCGGCCAGTTGCATTACGGCAGGACAGGCCCAGTCGCCGTCCAGCTCCGTGGTGTCCGCCCAGGCTGCGCCGGCGAAAACCAGGGAGATGCAAAGGCCCAGCACGGGCCACGATCGATTCATCAAACGTGTCTCTCCAATCCAGTCTGGCTTTCCGGCACGGGCCGTAGGCGCGGGCAAAGGGCAAGGTTTGACCCCGTAGGGCTTCGGTTATGCGCCTGCTCCCCTCCAGCGCCCCGAATTCGTGGGGCTGCAACCGATTGCCACGGCGTCTTCGAGGCCCGCAATCACACGGCACTGCGGGGTTATTGGTTCGGCTTTGGATACGCGCCCCACCCTCGCCTGCGCGGGTCCACGCCGCAGATTGAGCCGAGTACGGTGCGCTGACCGCAGGACGCCCCGTTCGGACTCTGGGTGTGACCGACTGCTTCGTCGGTTCGATGTCACACATAAGCGTTAGTCGTCCGTTATGTTACGCTGCGCGGGAGCCTCGCGCGCCCTGAAGGCGCTCTTGACGGGGCCCGACCAGGAGAGACTGCGGTGCGATCAGTCACGCATGCACACCTTCCCGCGCTGGCCTTGGTAATGGCCGGCTTTCTGCCCTTGGCACTCCCGCTGCCGGCCCTTGCCGACGACGGTGGGTATCGGCTGCTCAAGCTGGATGGCTACAAGGTGAAGTGGGGAGACCAGCAGTTAGGGGTGGGGGCCAGCATCAGCTATGCCTTTGCCGGGGAGGCGCTACGGTTCGATGATGCGCACAACTGCCGCGATCTCGCACCGATTGACGAGCTTCTGGGCGAAGTCCTCTCCATGGAGACGCTGGATCGCGAGGCCGCGGCGGCGTTTCGGGTTTGGGAGCGCGCGGCCGGTCTGTCATTCCACAAGGTAAGCGATACCCGGGAGGCGGATATCATCCTCGGTGCCCAGGGGCAGCCGCGTGGACGGGCATTCGCCAACGTAGCCTACGCACCCGATTCGGACGATTTCTCCAACGTTTCCTACTCGCCCGATGCGGAAGTGGATGTGCGCACCATCGAACAGTCGCTGGTGTGTCTGAATCCTGCTCACGAGTGGAAGGTCGGATTCGACGGCAACAAGGATGTGTACGACATCCGCTATACGCTGACTCACGAGATCGGTCACGCCATCGGCCTGGACCATCCCGGGCCATCCGGGCAGGTGATGGGATTCAGGTACACCGAGGACTTCGCCGACCTGCAGCCCGGCGATCTGCGCGGAGTCCAGCGGCTCTACGGGCACCCCGCCGATACCCTCGACACCCAACTGGCCGAGATGCCGACCGAGGACGGGGAAAGCGCATTCACCAGCGACCTCTTCCTTGACCCGAACGGCCGCATCGTGCCCGTGACCGGTGTCGATAGCGGCCTTGGCATCGGCGAGAAATAGCCCCGAGTCAATTCCGGGGCAGGTCTTGCCCATGCCCCTGCTCCACCACCACGAGCGGCCCCCACCCGTGGCACGTCAACCGATTGCCGCGGCCCCTGCGGGGCCCCGCAATGACGGGGTTTCGGCAATTCGGGGCAGGTCTTGCTCCCTGGTCCCCGCTCCACCGTAATTCGCCCACCCCCTTGGTACTTCAACCGTTTGCCGCGGCCTCTGCGAGGCCCCGCAATGACACGGTTTGTTCAGGCGGTCCGCCCTCTGACCGATGGCGTGCTGTGGATACCGCAATCGCCCGGAGGCCGGGGCGCCTACAGGGGGTTGCCTGGCAGCGCCGGGGATCGAGCGGTCTTACCGCTGCGGGCATTTGCGGGCATGGCCCCGCGCCTCGCGACCCGCGCCGTGAAAACCTGAAACGGCGCGGAAACTCGAGCAGATGGAAAGGAGCCGGGACGCCAAGGTGTGGCAACGCACAGAACCCCGGAGCGACTGCACCGCAGCATGCAGTCTCATCCACTTGTCACGAAGGAAAGTCGCCATGGCATCTGTCGAGCCCACTCTGGCGGGGCGTTCCGCCACATCGGGAATGCATGACCCATTCACCACGGACATCGGTAACGAGGCACGGCGCTCCGGCGTTTCCTGGGGCGCGGTGATCGCAGGCGCCGTGGTCGCTACGGCGCTATCGCTCAGTTTTCTGCTCCTGGGCACGGGCCTGGGATTCTCGGCGGTCTCGCCGTGGGCCGGAGAGGGCGTGTCGGCCGAGGGCATCGGGTTCGCAAGCATCATCTGGCTGATACTCGTGCACATCATCGCCGGCGCCATGGGCGGCTATCTGGCCGGCCGACTGCGCACCCAGTGGACCGATCTGCATACCGACGAAGTATTCTTCCGGGATACCGCACACGGCTTCCTCGTCTGGGCGCTTAGCGTGGTCGTCACGGCGGCTTTGCTCGTTTCCGCCTCCACGGCGATCATCGGCAGCACCGCCCAGGCCGGTGCTTCGGCTGTCGGGGCGGCGGCTACGACTGGCGGCGCTGCCATGATGGCAGGCGCTAATGGGCAGACCGAAGGAGACGCCACCGGCCCGCTCGACTATTTCGCGGATATCTTGTTTCGCCCAGAGCGTGCCAGGGCGGCTCCCGACGCCGGCGCAACCGACTCCGACAGAACCGCCATGCGCACCGAGGCGGTACGTATTCTCGCCCGCGGGTGGGACGATATGTCGGATGGCGACAGGGCGTATCTGGCGCAACTGATCGCGCAGAACACCGGCGTCAGCCAGTCCCAGGCGGAGAACCGAATCCGCGAAGTCCAGGCGCAGATGGAGGAACTGGAAATGCAGGCGCGACAGGTGGCCGATGAGGCCCGAAGCGCGATGGCGAAACTTTCTCTGTGGACGTTCCTGGGACTGCTGATCGGGGCGTTCAGCGCCAGCTTCGCCGCCACGATCGGCGGTCGGCAGCGCGACAGCGTCCACTATTGAACCGTACAGATTGCTGCCAATCAGCGAGGTAGATCAAGATGAAATTCATACTGCTTTGGTTTCTGGGCATCCCGATTCCCGTCCTCATCCTGCTAGCCATCCTGCTTTAACGGCTGCGCGAGGCCCCCTGCTACAGGGGGCCTCGCCTTTTGCGAACCCCCGAAGCGATGATCACTCTTCGAGGGATCCCCTTGGCGCAGCGCGCCCCAGGCCTGCACCGGTCTTGCACCTGAAGACCACCCGCGGCCCGCGGGACAAGACGTCGCATACGTGGCCGGTTACCGTAGAGTGACCGTACCGATGGGCCAAGGCGGGGCCGGCTCCCGGCAAGGGACTCATTACCGGAGACGGGACCCCGAAAATTGAGTGCGGATAAACCCGCGGCAATACGTGGATCGGAAGGCATTTGAAAGACAACCCCCTGCCGTTTTGCCCCTCTTCTGCCTGGTGGCTGACCGCATGGCTGGCCGGCGGAATGTTGCTTGCTGGCTGTGTCGGCGGGCCGCCATCGGCGGAGCCACCCGTCGCCACGGGGGCCGCGCCGCAGGAGCAGCCCGCCGCCGCGGCAGACGGACCCGCGGAGGGCTTCGCCAGCCTCCGGGACGAGATCCACTACTACCTCGAACGCCTGTCGGATCGCGCGTTCACCGAGACCTACGGGGGCGAGGAGCATCCGCGTACCTGGTACACCGCGGCCGAGGCGCTCGGCCGGATCGGTGCGCCGGCGGTCCCGCATCTCGTGCCCTACCTCGATTCCGATGACCCGTGGGAACTGAAACTGGCGCTGTACGCCCTGATGCTGGCTTCGCAGGACCCGGCGGTGACCTCGCAAACTGGCGGCGAGTACATCCGCCTGGGGACCGTCCTCGACGAACGCGAGAACGCGGCCAACCGGGCCCTCGCCCGCGACTGGTGGGAACGCTGGGGCCACCTCTGGGATTAGCGGCCCCGCGGGGCCTGTGGTTGATCAAAAGTGCTTCCCACGATTGCCCCCAAAAGACTGGGACTGCCTGCGAGGGGAGACAGCCGCGACTACAGGGCCGGAATCACTGTCCTCCCCGCACAAGGCGAACGCGAAGCCGGCCGCCTCGGTCGAAGTCAGTGGCAGAGCCATTGCCGAAATCGACGAACCATACCTTGCTCGGGTCGCCCTCAGTGGTCGACGCCGACCAGAAACTCAAAGCGGGCGTATTCGGAAACACATCACTTACGATGGTTGGTTCACCAGTAGGATCCGAGCAAGCGTCATTGTCATTCTTGAAATGCGCCGGTTGACCGCTAGAGCAATACACCAAGGTTCTGAGTTCTTCGAGACTGGGAACCCGCCAGTCGGTATGCCCCCCGTAGCCACCCCCATCATTCAAATCTTGTACCGCGGTCTGAGCTCTATCGAGATTGTAGCGGGTTGCATTCCCCGTGCAGGTATCGCCTTCCCAGCTTTGACCCAGGCTGCACCGTTGCCATTCGAGGGCGGTGTCCGCGTCCAGCACGATCTCCCCGTTATCGCCCCGGATGCGATAGCGTCCTTCGATCAGGTCACCGCCGCTGGCAATCGCCTCGGAATGATCGAGGTCGTATCCGTCGTCAACGGCCTCGTCCAGGGGGGCTTCCCCACAGCCGGAAAGAACCAACGCGCTCAACATCCACGCAGCCGATACAACAACAAAAGAAAACGAACGTGACATGGGTCGATCCTCTTATAGCCAGTAAACACCGCGTGAGACCCTGAGCGAATGCCGCGACCATACCGCCCGCGGTGCAGATTCCCACGCTACGCGCCGGCCACGCCATCCGACCCCCTCATGGCGCGACGCGATCGACGGACGTGACCTCACGGCCTCCGGGCGCTTTTTGAGTATAGGAAAGATAGGACACTTGGGCGGAAGATCTTGCCTTTTGACCCTGCCCGATCACGAGCGGTCCGCATCCGTGGCGCTTCAACCGATTGCCACGGCCTCTGCGAGGCCTCGCAATGACGTTGCCCTGGCGTTTCGGCACGTGGGGAGATCCGCGCCCTGCCCTCGCCATCCGGGGCTTGTTGGGCCATGCTCCATGCTGCGGGCGGATGAAGACGGGGCCCGTGTCGCGGCGCCGGGCAGGAGCCGTTACCTCGAACGACAAGGAGCATGCGCATGAACCTGGAGAAGGTGATCTTCGGCTTTTTCATCATCCTGGCGTTCACGCTGAACTTCGGGTTCTTTCTCGGCGAGATCGATGATCCGGCGCACCACAATGTGTACGAGCTGTTCGCAGCCATCGTGGTAAACGTCATCGCGACAGCCCTGAAGCTGGGGGACCGGACGCAGACCGGGGCGTTGCTGCTGGCCAGTTCGCTGGTCGCGGTGCTGCAGTTGATTGCGGCCGCGGCGGTTTGGGCCTATGCCAGCCACGTGCATGCCGGGGGCATGGATGCGATGTTCATGGCCAGCATCGTCTCCCTGGCGGGCGGAGCCATGGTGGCCAACCTGATCTCCGTGCTGCTGCTGATCGCGGATACGGTGGCGCTGCGCCGCTGACGGCGGCCACGAGCGCTACAGACACCACAAACCGTGGGGCCCACGATCAACAAGGTGCTGTTCCTGTTCCTGCGGCGCATGCGGGCACCCCTGCTTGCGCTGACGGCGGCCTACGCGATCTCCGTTCTCGGCCTGGTGCTGATACCCGGCGTGGACGATCAGGGGGAGCCCTGGCGCATGGATTTCTTCCATGCGTTCTACTTCGTGACCTACATGGCCACCACCATCGGCTTCGGCGAGATCCCCCACGCCTTCACCGAGGCGCAGAGGATGTGGACGGTGGTTGCCGTTTACCTGTCGGTGGTGGCCTGGCTGTATGCGATCGGCAAGATCCTCGCACTGATCCAGGACCCGGCCTTCCGCCTGGCCGTCAGCCAGCATGCGTTCGACCGCACGATCCGCAAGCTGCAGCGACCGTTCCATATCGTGTGCGGTTATGGCGACACCGGGGCCCTGGTGGTGCGTTCCCTGCTCGGGCGCAATGGCTTTGCCGTGGTGATCGACCAGAACCCGGATCGCATCAACGAGCTGGTTCTGGAGGATTACCCGCTGCAGATCCCCGGTCTGTGCGCGGATGCCAGCATCGCCAATCGCCTGCTCGATGCCGGGCTCCTCAACCCTCACTGCCAGGGTGTGGTGGCGCTGACCAGCGACGATGCGGTGAACCTGCGGATCGCCATTGCCGCCAAACTCCTCAACCCGGAGCGCCCCGTGATCTGCCGTGCCGAGAGCCACGACACAGAGAAGAACATGGCCTCGTTCGGGACTGACCAGGTCATCAACCCATTCGACATCTTCGGCCAGCGCCTCGCCCTCGCGCTGCATTCCCCCGCGCATCACCTGTTGCACGAGTGGCTTGGGAGCATCCCCGGGAGCCCGCTGCCGATGCCGATCGACCCGCCCTGCGGGCGCTGGATCCTGTGCGGCTTCGGGCGCTTCGGCAAGGCCGTGCATGCCGGGCTGATCCAGGAGGGCGTGGAGGTAACCCTGGTGGAAACGGACCCCGAGGGCGCGGACTGTCCGCCCGACTGCATCAAGGGCCGCGGCACCGAGGCGGACACCCTGCACGAGGCCGGCATCGAGAGCGCCTCCGGGATCGTGGCCGGAACCGGCCGCGACGACTACAACCTGTCCATCGTGATGACCGCGCGCGAGCTGAACCCGGAGCTGTTCATGGTCGGACGCCAGAACCGCGAGTGCGATTCGCTCCTGTTCGCGGCGGCCGACCTGCCGCTGGTGATGCGCCACGACCGGGTGATCGCCGAGGCGATCCTGGCCCATCTGACCTCGCCGCTCCTGCCGCGCTTCCTGGAACTGAGTCGCAACCAGACAACCGACTGGGCGAACGAGCGAGTCAGCTCCATCACGGCCGTGGTCGGCGACCGTGTGCCGGCCATCTGGACCGAGCAACTGGATGAGGGGACAGCCCCGGCCCTCCTTGCCCATCTGGAGCAGGAGCCGGTGACCCTGGGCCAGTTGCTGCGCGCCGACCATCCCGTGCGCCAGCGACACGCCTGCATTGTGCTGCTACTACGGCGCGAAGCCGGAGGCGAGGATATCCTCGCGCCCGACGACAACACGCCCCTGCAACCCGGCGACCACCTGCTGTTCTGCGGCCGCTTCGCGAGCGCCCTCACCATCTCGCACACCCTGCGCGACCCCCACGCCCTGCGCTACCTGCTGACCGGCGAAGATACCCCGGAAGGCTGGATCTGCCGTGCCCTCCGCGCGGCCCGCAGACAACCGACCTGAGACGCGCAAGGCAGACCCGCCAGCACGCAAGTCCGTAAACGCGCATCGAGAGAGGCAAACGGTTGGGGACCGATACCGTTCCGCCCCCACACCCGGTCATCCCCGGACACCGCAAAGCGAAAGCGGTGAGCCAGGACCTCCTCGCCGGGGCTCTTCAACCCGGAGATCCCGGCTCTGCGCTGCGCTCTGGCCCGGATGACGGGATGTGTTTTGTCGCGAGTGACCGTGCCAGGTGTTGCCTTACCCCCAACCAAGCTAATCGGCACCCAGGCCACGAGTGAAAAAGAGGTGCCCCCGCGGTTCCAGGCGTTGTTCGTGGCGGACCGAAGGCTCCCGGCATAATGCCCGCGCAGCAATCAGGAACGACCGCTGAACAAGGTAGACCGTCCGATGGCGACCGTGAAAAGTACCTGTTACGAGTGCGATGCCAACTGCGCCATCGACGTCACCCTGGACGCCGTCGGCGAGCCGGTCGCCATTGACGGCCCCGATTGCCCGCGCTGCTACGTCCAGCTCGACCGGCGCAACCATCCGGAGCGCCTGCTGTACCCGCTGCGGCGAACGGGCCCGCGCGGCAGCGGCCAGTTCGAGCGCATCTCCTGGGACGAGGCACTGGACACCATCGCTGAGCGCCTGCGCGCCACCCGCGAGGAACACGGGGCCCCGGCGGCGGCCTTCTTCGCCGGCTATACCAAGGAGGCCCGGCCGCAGCTCCAGCGCCTGGCACATGCCTTCGGCTCGCCCAACTACCTGACCGAGAGTGGCTGCTGCTTCTCCTCCACCAAGGTGGCGGAGGAGGTGACCTTCGGCACCAAGATCAAGACCTCCTCCACCGTCGCCTCGGATGCCACCCGCTGCCTGCTGGTGTGGTCCACCAACCCGCGCGGTTCCATCCCGCCGTTCCACCAGCACCCCCTGGCTGAGGCCCGCCCGGGCTGCGCGACCGTGGTGGTCGACCCGCGGGTGACCCCGCTGGCGGAGCAGGCCGAGGTGCACCTGCAGATCCGCCCGGGTACCGATGGCGCGCTGGCGCTGGGCATGCATTACCTGATCTTCGAAAACGGCTGGCAGGATCAGGCCTTCCTCGACGAATGGGGTAGCGGCGTGCAGGCCTTCCGCGACTACGTGGCCGAATTCCCGCCGGAGCGTGTCGCACAGATCTGCGGCATCGACGCGGCCGATCTGCGCCGCGCCGCCGAGCTCTATGCCGCCAACGCGCCGGCGCAGATCATGCTCTCGCCCACCGCCACCGTGCAGCACAGCAATGGCTTCCAGAACCACCGCGCGGTGATCCTGCTGGCCGCGGTGACCGGTAATATCGACCGCGAGGGCGGCAACCGCTTCTTCAACGACAAGGTCACGCCGAAGCCGATCGACCTGTTCGACCACTGCAAGGAAAATCTGCCGCCGCGCATCGGCGACGAGACCTTCCCGGTGTGGACGGCCCACTGGCCGGCGGCACAGAGCATGCTGCTGCCGGATGCCATCCTCGAGGGGCAGCCACAGCCGGTCCGCGCCCTGCTGGCGATGGGCATCAACACCGCGATGTGGCCGAACTCGAAGCGCATGGAACAGGCGCTGGGCGCCCTGGATTTCTTCGCCGCCTCCGACTTCTTCCACAACCCGGCCACGCGCATGGCGGACATCGTGCTGCCGGCCGCCACCAGCCTGGAGCGCGCGGCGCTGATCGCCTACCCCGGCTGCAACTTCCGCGGCGAGCTGCGCTACCGCCACGCCGCCGTTGCCCCGCGCGGCGAGGCGCGCCCGGATGGCGAGGTGTTCCTGGAGCTGGGCGTGCGCCTGGGCATGGGAGAGCAGTTCTGGAACGGCGACCTGGAGGCCAGCTGGGCCGAGGCCGCCGAGGGCATACCGGAGACCATCCGCGAACAGGTCTATAACGACCCGGACGGCGTCACCGTGTTCGCCAGGGCACTGGACGACATGCTTGCGCACGGCTTCGAGGAAGGCGACCGCCAGTACCGGATCGACGGGTTTCGCACGGTCAGCGGCAAGGTGGAGTTCGACGCCGCGGAACTGCGCGCGGCCGGGCACGACGGCCTGCCGGTCTACCGTGAACCGGCGGAGAGCCCGGTTTCCACGCCGGAGCTCGCCCGCGACTATCCGCTGGTGCTGACCAGCGGCGCCCGCCACAAGCACGCCACCCACTCCCAGCACCAGCAGCTGGAGCGCATGCGCCGGGCGATGCCGGAGCCGCTGGTGGAGCTGCACCCGATGGATGCCGCCGCGCGCGGGATCGTCAACGGCGACACGGTAGAAGTGCGCTCGCCACGTGGGCGCGTGGCGTTCGTGGCCAAGGTCACGGACCGCATCAAGCCCGGCGTGGCGCACTGCCAGCACGGCTGGAACCACGCCAACGTGAACGAGCTCACCGACGACCGCTCGCTGGACCCGATCAGCGGGTTTCCCGCGTTCAAGTCGCTACTGTGCGAAGTGGAGCGCCTGGCGGCGGGCCACGCAAAACGCCAAGCGGAGGCCGGGTAGTGCCGTTTGTCGGTGTCCTCCCCGAACGCGAGCATCTCTTCCGGCCCGAGCCGTGCCGGGAGGTGGCCGTGTCCGACGCCGCCGCCTGGCGGCTCAATCCGGACCACCGGCATGTCTATGACAAACTGCATCTGGCCCTGGATGCCGGACTGACTGCCGCGCCCTGCGGCGTGGCACCCACGGACCTCGGCATCGCGGCGGACGCCGAGGTGTTCGTCAAGCCGATCACCAACCTGGCCGGCATGGGGCTGAACGCACGCACCATGCCGGCCGGCGACGTGCCGGCAGAGCCCGGCAGCTTCTGGTGCCAGCGCCTGCAAGGTACCCACACCAGCACCGACTGCCTGGTGGAGAACGGCGCGGCCCGCTGGTTTGCCCACACCCGCGGTTCGGAGGCGAAGGACGCCGCCCGCCCGATCTACTGGGAGATCGGCGCCGCCGCGCCCGAGATCGAGCCCTGGATCGCCGACTGGGTACGCCGCAACCTGGCCGGCTACAGCGGCCTCTGCAACATCGAACTGATCGGCGGCCGGCCGATCGAGGCCCACCTGCGCGGCTCCAACGGCTTCTTCGACTTCTACGGCCCGGAGTTCATTCCAGCCTGGGTCGCGCTGGCCGACGGCGAGGCGTTCACCCCGCCCCCGCCCATCCCCGGTGGCTTCGTGATCTCGGTGTTCGGCGAGGCCGACCTGCGCGATGACGACTTCCGGGCCGCCGAGGCGGCCGGCGTGAACCTGCAGCCCGATCCCTCCACCCCGGGCCGCGCCGCCATCCTGCGCTGCCGTGACCGCGAGGCCGGCTTCGCCATCTACCGACGACTCACCGGGCACACGCTGTAGCCAAGGCGCACCGCTTCCGGAGCTGGCGTAGTCAGCGCGGATACCAGGATCAGGCGTGACAGGTCGAGACAGGGCAAAGGGTTGGGACCGTCCCCATTCCGCGCCCCCCCTGCGTCATCCCGGACACCGCAACGCGGTGAGCCGGGATCTCCGCCGCCTCTCCAGCCCGAAGATCCCGGCTCTGCGCTCCGGGCCGGCGAGGCTGGCGGCCACGCCGGGGCGTTGCCCGACGGCTCGCTCAGCGCACGGAGAGCCGCATGCTCATGGCGTGGGTTGCGCCCGCAGCAAGCGGGTAGGCGTCGTCGAGGGCGTTGGCGACTTCGACGCAGACCGTCTTGCGGTACTGGTCGTCGGGCATGTCCGCGAACGACTGGACACCTTCCGGGCCGGGGTTCCAGAGCACGCTGCTGGCGCTGTTCTCGCGTTCGATGACGATCTCGCGCGCGTTGCCCCGATCCTCGATCACGAGCGTGCCCGGGTGGCCGACGAACACCTGCTCCATCGGCGTCGTCATGGCGACGTCGCCGGACTGCGTCCCGCGTTCGCCGTCCGCCAGCTTGTCAATCCGCGTGGTCGCGTCCAGCCCGCGCACTACCAGGCCCTCGGCCTCGCCCACGCCGAAGTAGGTGTGGAAGGCCTCCGACACACGCCACTCGCGATTGCTGCGGTTCTCGCCCTCCAGCGTCATCTCCAGGGCCTCGCCCAGGGTGACGTGCAGGCGCAGCGAGAACTCCAGCGGCCAGGCCTTGCGGATGTCGTCGTCCGGGGTCAGCACGAACACGACGTGCGTGGCATCGCCGACCGATTCCACGGACTCGACATCCCAGAACGCATAGCGCGCGATCCCGTGCCCCTTCTTGTGTTCGTCGCTCGGGTCGGGGCCCAGCGCGGCCGGATCGTACGGGCCGAACCATGGCCAGCAGACGGGGACCCCGCCGCGCACCGGTTTCTTGCCGTCGTACAACGCGGTATCGCTCACCCACAGCACATCGGCACCACCCTTCGGGCGATAGCTCAGCAGTGTCGCGCCAAAGGTCGTGATCGTCGCGCTGCCGTGCGCGTTCTCGATATCGACCATCACCAGCGCATCCTGCTGGCGAAACCGCACTTCGGGATGCGGAAACTGTTCCGTGAGCGCTGCAACCGTCATCTGATCTCTCCTGTCCGACAAGGGCCGAAGCGTAGCAAACCCCGTGGCACACCGAGTGCCTGCACGGATGCCGGGATCAAGGGCGCCGGATCAGGTCGGGCCTTCTGCCCCGGCATTGCGACCGACCGGCGACCCAGCACGCTCCGACCGATTGCCACGGCCTCTACGACGCCTCGCAATGACGTGGTGCCCCGTAGAAGGACGAGGGATGACAGGTCGGGAAACAGCAGCTAGATTGTGGGCGCGACCGATCAATGGGCTCGCGATGTTTCCAGGGAGGGAAACGATGAAGAAAGGATTCTCTAGTTCTGTCCGCGCGGGGCATGTGCGCCCTGCCGCCCCATGCCCCGTTACCCGCCCGCCACCTCGCCGGCTTCTCGCCGCCACGGCCGGGCTATTCCTGCTGATATTCGGCCTCGCCAGCCCGGCAAGCGCCGACGAGCGGCCCGAGATCCTGAACATCCTGAGTCAGTTCATCGCATCCAGTACAGCCGCGGCCCGCTGTGACGATATCGATGACGACCAGATGGTCGCGTTTCTGGCCAACCAGCAAATGATCTACCTGCAATCCGTCATGGCGCTGGAGGACCAGCACCCCGAAGCGACGGGAGAACAGATCGCGGCCACCCTGCTGCGTGGCCAGGAAGACATCCAGTCCCAGGTGGGGCAGCGCATCGACGAACACGGCTGTGACGATCCGAATGCCCAGGCTCTGATCGAACTGTTTGCGATGCAGGCCGAGTGGCGGCCGGGCCGCTCACCCCAGAGTGACACCGAGTAGGACCCGACGGGTTCGCTGTCACACGCTGCCACAGGGGATGTGCATATGTGGATGTTGGCCGGGTTGGTCACGATGATCGGAATGGCGGTCATTGGCTATCGCGCCCGAATGGAAGACCGTTGGAAACTGGAAGCCCTTACGCTCATCAACCCGTACACGGGCAAACGGATGGGGGATCCACCCGAGGGTGCGCTTTACAGTGAGCAAGAAACCGGAAGTCGACGCGCCCCCTTGCAACGCATCGGCTTTGACCGGGCGCCGGATATCGAAATGCGCGTCAAGGCCCGGCGCTGGTGGGACTACCCCTTTACGGCGATCGGTCTCTCCGTGGCCTGCCGCACAGGGAACCGCTCATTCGACCGGGCCTTTTACCAGGTCACGGAGCAGCGAAGCATCTGCCGCGCACTCAAGGGCTGCGCCACGACCCAGGCGCGGATGCTGCGCCTCCTCGATGAATGCGAAAGGCAGAACGTACGGTTTCGTCAGATCCGCGTTCGACGCCAACGGATCTGGGTGGAGGTTAAATCGTCGAGGTGGCGCAAGGAGCCGCGACCGATCCTGCTCGCCCGGGCACTCGTCCCCCTGTTGCGCGACATCTCCGAGGCGCTGGAGGCGGAGATTCCTGCCGCAGTGCGCGGTCGCAGGGAGCCATTTGCATGGAAAGCGGCGCTTTTCACGGGTGCCAGCACGGCCCTGCTGTTCGGCGGACTCGTTCTGTTGACACCGATCATGCTCTCGCCCCTGCCGGCGCCCGCCAGCATGGCTGGCCTCCTGTCGCTTGCGCTCCCCGTCGCCGCGATCGTAATCGGCTCGCTGATGGCGCTGACCATCGTGCTGCTCGGACGGACTTCACGAACGCATCTTGTCCTGCTCGAACTGGTCCTGGTGGGGTACCTCGGTGCCCTGATGACCAGCTACGGCCTGCTGCGAGAAGTGAATATGGCGCTTGATCATGCGGCACCAAACCAGTACGTGGTGGGTTTACAGGAAAAGACCGTCCGGCGCGGGCGGGGTGGCACGCGCCGGTACCTGCGCGTGGCTGGCTGGGACGGTCCTCAGTCGCGGATGGGGGTGCAGGTCGGTGGTGCGCTCTACCGCTCGGTACGCGAGGGGGACCAGCTGCTGCTGGAGGAATATCCAGGCCGGCTCGGCGTTCCCTGGATCCAGATGCATACCGCGCTTCCGAATACCCGAAACGCGCCCTACGACGGGGAATAATGGTCCATGTACAGCCTGGCTCTTCTCACATGGTGGCTGTCTTTTCTTTTTATTTACGCGACTCTCTTCGCGCTGATAATCCTTGGCTCGCGTAGCCGCGCTCGCCTGGGTACACGGGCGTTCTACGCGGGCCTGGCATTACTGGCCCCGTTTTCGGTGCTTTTCCTGGGAATCTGGCATGTGCCCGACGGGGCACCTCGATGGCTCAAGATGACGCTCGTGTTCTACATCCCGGTCCTGATGCCGTACCTGGTCCGCACCCTATTTGTGTTCCGCGGGTCCATGCGTAACGGACTGCGTGCATTCAAGGGGAGGGGATGGTGAAAATCGTGAGAATGGTGCTCAAGGCCACCACGCTCGTGGCGCTGGCCGTCTCCAGCGTGATTTTTGTCTGGTTCCTGGCCCGGGTTTTCTGGCTGGCCAGCGGCTATCTCGCGCCGGATGAAGGACTCAACCAATTCTTCGACGAAGCGTCGCAGCGCTTTGCGCGGGAACAGGGCCTGAGCGAAGAGGAATTCACGAGGACCCGGTTCCTCTTTGAAGCGAGAAGCCTGTTCGCCGCGCTCGCAGGATTGTGGGGCTGGATCGCCCTCTATGCGGGCGCGTTCATGATGAACCGGCCTTTCGGCAAGGTGCCACTGGCTATCAAGATGGGGCTGGTCGCGGGCATTCCGGCGTCTCTTGCCATGCCGTCCACGGGCATAACGCTCGCAAAGTACCCGATCATCACCGCCATGCTGCTATTCACCATCTGGTGGCTGAACACCTCAAACGCCCCGGCCGGGAAGAGCCTATCTGAACCGTCAAAGGGTTCGGAATAAGTGCGGCTGGGTACTGTATCGCATATGCGATACAGTACCGGGAGGTTGAGCCGGAGACGGGCCATGAAGAATGCGACGTTACCCGCCCTGCGGGTCAGTGATGCGTTTCGCCACCAGGTCGAGCAGGCCCTGGGCGAGGAAGAAACGCTATCGGCGTTTATCGAGGATGCCGTGCGTCACGAGATTCACCGCCGCCAGGCGCACGCCCAATTTCTGGAGCGCGGGCTGGAATCGGCGCGTAACGCCCAGGAGACGGGTGTGTACTATCCGGCGCAATCGGTCCTGGACGAGCTCGACCAGATGTTGAGCACGAAATAGCCCGTCAACCGGAGGCTCAAGGATGAGTTACTCGGTCCGCGTTACGGCGCAGGCGCGCGACGACCTGATGCGGCTTGTCGCATTCCTGGCAGAACAGGATCCGACAGCCGCAAACCGCGCCCGCACGGCCATTGGGCAGGCCGTATCGCTACTGGAAACTTTCCCGCTGAGCTGCCGTACGCTGGACCCCGCCCATCCCCGCATCCGAGAGCTCCTGATCCCTTTTGGCCGTTTGGGCTACGTGGCCCTGTTCGAAATTGACGATGCCGAAAGGGTCACCCTCCTCGCGTTTCGCCGTCAGCGCGAAGACGACTACTTCTGACATTTTCCTGCCAGGCATACGCCATCGAGAGCATCGAGGCCCTGTGGGCGGGTCCGACCGATTGCCACGGCCTCTGCGAGGCCTCGCAATGGCCGGTGTGGGTACGGCTGTCAGGCGGGTAGCGGCAGCCGGCCCTGGTAGCGGAACTGGGTCAGGGGAAAGTCGTGCAGGGCGCCGTCGCGGGGCTTGAGGAAGCGGACGTGGTCGGCGGTGAGCTGGCACAGCCAGGGATCCTGGCGTGTGGGCTTGTTGCGGGTAAACGGGCGTGCGTTGAAGAGCCCGAGGTTCAGGCCGGCCTCGTGATCGCGTGCGGAGGGGTATTCGAACAGGTCAATGCCGGCCTCGCGCAGCGCGGCGCCCAGGGCCTGGGTGGCCTGATAGGCGGCGGGGTGACGCAACAGGTCCGCGTGTTCAGCGAACGGGGGCTGATGGAGCTGCAAGCCATTAGGGCTCTGGTAGCGTGCGGCGAACAGGGTGTGCTGGGTATCGAGCTTGCGCGGTGGCGGGGTCGCCATGCCATGCCAGAACACAAACCGGTAGTAGGCCGCCTCGGCGAGGACCGTGCGCTCGCGCAGGGCGCCGTAGAACAGGCTGGGCTCGTGGCGACGACCGAAGCGCGATCCGTGACGCAGCGGCGGATAGCGAAACGGCGTCGCCAGCAGGTAGTGCAGCCGTTCCGTACCCAGACGCCGGGGCGGCTTGGTGGCCTCCAGCATCTCTTCCAGAACGGCCTGGCGGTCAAGCGAGCTGACAATCCGGTTGGTGGCAACCTGTTCCTGGCTCTCGACCAGGCGCAGGACCTCCCCTCTCAGCGTGACACGCGGCGCCGCTTCGACCAGGGCATCCCAGTCCGGCATGTCAGGTTGCCCTCATAGCTTGCCGCGGATCGCGTCGAGATATTCCAGAACGCCCACCAAACCCTGAACCGTGCGGATCTGCTCGGCGGGCACCCCTCCGGTGTGGTGGTTGTGCGTCTGCATCCAGTGTTTCATCGCACCGACATCCCCGCCGGTGAGGACATAGAGCGCGCGATAGCAGCGAATCAGCAACAGCGCCAGCTCACCCGGCTTGCTGGCCGGCTCGATGTTGCCCCGACTGATATCCGTGCGGCCGCGCCCGACTACCTCGCCCAGCTCCGCCTGGGTCAGGCCCAGGGCCTTGCCGGCATTGACTAGCGCCTCGCGCAGGACCTCGGAACGTTCCGGGGCCAGAAGCTCTGCAGTGCTCATGGCTCACCTCCAGACAAACCGCATTAAGCACATAATAGCACTCCATGTGCATGCTGCACGTTTAAACCCTGCGCGACCTTTGGCCATCCAGCACCGCACGCGCCCATCGGTCCGGCCGCGCGAGACGCAACCGCGTGTTCGAGTGCTACGATCGGCGCGACGGATTCATTACGCCCTGACCCAGACTCATGCAGGTCGGGGCACCACCGGAGAGGACGCCATGCTGATCACGCTGCTGTTGATGATTGTGTTGCTGCTGGTGGCGGGCGCCTTGCTGATCTGGCAGGCGAGCATCATCTTCAGCCTGGAGATTGCGGACGGGAAACTGCGGGTGCGGCGCGGCGACCCGCCGATGCACTTCGAACATGCGGCCCGCGACATTGTCCGGCGCTACGGCGTCGAGAACGGGCGCCTGACTGCGGTTCGCACCGGCAAGGGGCTGCGCCTGCGCAGCTCGTCCTCCATCCCGAAGGAGGCGCACGGTGAACTGCAGGGCGCGCTCCAGCGCGTGAAGGTGGGCCAGAAACGCCGCAAGAAACGCCGGTAACGCGCCCAGGCCGGACCGGCGCCACCACCGCACAACGTGGCCGGCATCAGTCAGCGGCCGCGAGCAGACTGGCGTTGCCGCCGGCGGCGGTGGTGTCGATGCACAGGTGGCGCTCCACCACATAGCGCTCCGGCGCGATCAGGGCGGTCTCCAGTGCAATGATGGGCCCGTCGCGCAGTGCCAGCGCCTTGCGCAACTGGCGGGTCCACTCGCTGCTACCGACCGCGGCGACCGCCACCAGACCGTCGAGTAGAGTCAGCGTTTCCGGATCGACGACGCCGTCGATCCCCCGCAGCGGGACGTCGGCCTTTTGCAGCGCCCGCGCGGCGCGTTCGGCACCCGGGGCCACCATGACCACCGGACACCCCGCCCCCAGCGCCTGCACCGCCTGCGCCAGTGCAACCTCCGCACTCGGCCCCAGGCACAGCACCGGACCGCGGGGATAGAGACGCAGGCGATTACTCTCGCCGGTCGGCCCCGGCAGCGTCTGCGGACTCGTGTCGAACGCCGCGGTCTCCGCCAGGGCCTGGCGCAGCAGCCCCGTGCGCTCCGGCAGCGCCTTGCGCAGCACCTCCATCCGGTCGGTGCGCGCGGCCCAGTCACCGGCATCCAGCGCGTCCAGGGCCCGCTGCAGGGTATCCCGGGTAACCCCGGGGGCGTCCACATCCGGCGCCGCGGAGTGATCCGCGGCGACTGGCGGGCGGCGCCCGAAACGGGCCAGGTACAGCGGCCCGCCCGCCTTCGGGCCGGTGCCGGAGAGCCCCTCGCCGCCGAACGGCTGGGAGCCGACGATGGCGCCGATCTGGTTGCGGTTCACGTACTGGTTGCCCACGCGCAGGCGCTCGACCACCTGCTGCACGCGATCGTCGATGCGGGTATGCAGGCCGAAGGTCAGGCCGTAGCCGCGGGCATTGATGGCCTCCACCACGGCGTCCAGGTCCCGCGCGCGAAAGCGCGCGACGTGCAGCACGGGGCCGAAGACCTCGCGCTCCAGGGCCTCGATCCCCGGGAGCCGGACGATCGAGGGGGCGACAAAGCGTCCGGTCTCCGGCACCGGCAGCGCCTTCACCAGCCGCCCCTGCTCCTCCTGCGCCTTCAGGTAGTCGCGGATATCCGCCTGTGCCTCGGCATCGATCACCGGCGAGACGTCGGTCGCCAGTCGCCAGGGATCGCCGATGGTCAGCGCGTCCATCGCGCCCTGCAGCATCTCCAGCAACCGGTCATGGGCCTCGTCCTGTACGTAGAGCATGCGCAGCGCCGAGCAGCGCTGCCCGGCGGACTGGAAGGCGGAGGCAAGGATGTCGCGCACCGCCTGTTCGGTCAGCGCGGAGCTGTCGACGATCATCGCGTTCAACCCGCCGGTCTCGGCGATCAGGACGGCGTCCGGCCCGGCGTTGTCCGCCAGACTGCGATGGATCCGCTGCGCCACCTCGGTGGAGCCGGTGAAGCAGACCCCACTGATGCGCGGATCGGCGGTGAGCGGCCCGCCGACGGACGGGCCGTCACCCGGCAACAGCTGCAGGGCGGTCTCCGGCAGGCCGGCCTCGCGCATCAGCTCCACCGCGCGGGTGGCGATCAGCGGGGTCTGCTCGGCCGGCTTGGCCAGCAGGGTATTGCCCATCGCCAGGGCCGCGGCGACCTGCCCGGTGAAGATCGCCAGCGGGAAGTTCCACGGGCTGATGCAAACGAACACCCCGCGCGGCTCCAGCTCCGCCTCCTGTTCCAGCCGTTCGGCCTCGCAGGCGTAGTAGCGCAGGAAGTCGACCGCCTCGCGCACCTCGGCGATGCCGTCCCACACGGTCTTGCCGGCCTCGCGGTTGGTCAGCGCGATCAGCTCGGGGGCGTGCGCCTCGTAACGCTCCGCGATGGCGCGCAGCAGGTCCGCCCGTGCCGCGACCGGGTGCGCCGACCAGTCGACAAACCCCATCAATGCGGCGCGCAGGGCCTGCTCGATCTCCGCCGCCGTGGCCTCGCGCACCGCCCCCACCAGGTCGTCGGGATCGGCGGGAGAAACCGCGGCGCGGGGTTCGCCCTGTGGCGCGTGCCCCGCGGCCAGCATCGGCGCCGCCTGCCAGCGCATCCGCGCGAAGGCCGCGCGCGCCTCAAGCAGCGGCAGGATGGAGGCGGGTTCGTTAACGCAGTAGCCACGCGAGTTCTGCCGCTGCGGCTGGTAGAGATCGGCCGGGTCGCGGATCGCCGGGTTGGCGATGGTGTCGCCGAGGGCATCCAGCTCGGCGAGCGGGTCGCGGGCGATCTCCGCCGGCGGGATGGCGCTGTCCACCACCTGATTGACGAAAGAGCTGTTGGCGCCGTTTTCCAGCAGGCGGCGCACGAGATAGGCCAGCAGGTCGCGATGCGCGCCCACCGGGGCATAGATGCGGCAGCGGGTGCCGGCCGTTGCCTTGACGATGGCGTGGACCGACTCGCCCATGCCGTTCAGGCGCTGGAACTCGAAGCCGTCGCGATCGTCTCCGGCCATGGCCAGCACCGCCGCACAGGTATGCGCGTTGTGGGTGGCGAACTGCGGGTAGATGCGGTCGCGCCGGTCCAGCAGCATCTGCGCGCAGGCGATGTAGCTGACATCGGTATTCACCTTGCGCGTGAACACCGGGAAGTGTTCCACGCCCAGCTCCTGCGCCAGCTTGATCTCGGTATCCCAGTAGGCGCCCTTGACCAGGCGCACCATGATCCGCCGGTCCAGGTGCTCCGCCAGCGCGTAAAGCGCCTCGATCACCGGCGCCGCGCGGCGGCCGTAGGCCTGCACGACCACGCCGAAGCCGTCCCAGCCGGCCAGCTCCGGATCCGCCAGCAGGGCCTCGATCACGTCCAGCGACAGCTCCAGGCGATCCTGCTCCTCGGCATCGATGTTGAAGCCGATCCCGGCCCGCGCCGCCTGCCGGGCCAGTTCCCGCGCCCGCGGCACGAGTTCCGCCATCACCGTCGCGCGGTGGGTGTACTCGTAACGGGGATGCAGCGCGGAAAGCTTGACCGAGACGCCGGGACTGGAACGGATGTCGCCCTGCGCCTGCTTCGCGATCTCCGCGATGGCCGTGGCATAGGCCTCGTGATAGCGCCGGGCGTCGGCATCGGTGCGCGCGGCCTCACCGAGCATGTCGTAGGAATAGGTGTAGCCCTCGCGCTCCATCTCGCGCGCGTTGCGCATCCCCTGGGCAATCGTCTCGCCGAGCACGAACTGGCGCCCCAGCAGTTTCATCGACTGCGCCACGGCAGTACGCACCAGCGGCTCGCCGACCCGTCGGATCAGCCCGCGCAGTGCGGCGGCCGGGCGCTGCGGGTCGTCGCTCAGCACCTTGCCGGTCAGCATCAGGGCCCAGGTGGAGGTATTCACCAGCGACGACGAGGAATGCCCGAGGTGGGCGCCCCAGTCGGAGGGCTCGATCTTGTCCTGGATCAGCTCGTCGATGGTCTCGGCGTCCGGCACCCGCAGCAGGGCCTCCGCCAGACACATCAGACCGACACCCTCCTCGGTGGACAGGCCGTACTCGGCGAGGAAGCTCTCCAGCATCGACGGCGATGTGTCGGCGCGCACCCGCTCGACGATGCGCGCGCCCTCGGCCGCGATACGGGCGCGGGCCTCGGCATCCAGCCGGATGGCGGCTCGCAGGTCGCGCAACACGGCCGCCTCGTCGGCCCCGTATGCCGCCCGGATGCGGGCACGATACGGGTCGAGGACAGTGTCCTGCTGGGATTCGGGCTGCTGCATCGGCCTGCTCCCGTGTAAAGGGGGTCGCTGTACCCGGCCCGGACGGCCCTCGGTCACCTTACCCGGTGAAAGCGCAGGCCCGGGCGCAGGGCATCACAGGTGACCGGTCTTCACGTAGATCAGCGTCTCCTCCTCCACCCAGGGGTCGTGCTGACTCGAATGCGGGCTGCGGATCCACGTGCCGGCGGGATAGCGCCCGTGCTCGTCGATGAATTCGCCGGACAGCACCAGGATCTCCTCCCCGCCCCAGTGCCGGTGGGGCTGGAAATGCTCCCCCGCCGGCCAGTGCACCAGTGCGGTGTGTTCGGCACCGAAGCTGTGCAGATGCAGGACGCGCAAGCCGCCGATGCCCGGCTGGAAGGGCGCCGAGTGGGTATCCACCACCACCTTCTCGCGGTCCTCGGGCGCGAACTGCTCCAGCTTCACGAACAGCGTGCAGCCGGGATCCGAGTGCGGCGTGTGGCGGGAACCCGGCGGATTGCGCAGGTAGGTGCCGGCGGGATAGTCACCGGTTTCGTCGGAGAACACGCCGTCCAGTACCAGGATCTCCTCGCCCAGCGCATGCGTATGTGGCGGGAAGCGGGATCCGGGCTGGAACTGCACGATGCTGGTGGCGCGGCCCGCTTCCGCCTGTTCGCGCTCCAGCGGCTTGCGCACCACACCGTCGGCACGGCTGCCGCTCCAGGGCTGCGCCGCCGTCTCCACGACCACCGGCCGGTTCAGATCCAGGTTCAGGGCTCCCGTCATGCGCGCTCCGATCGTCTCTTCAGTCGAACGCGGTGCCACGCAATTAGTTCCTTGCCGGGAAGGGCACGGGCATTCAGTGGTGGTGGCCCGGATGGCCGTGATGATGGCCATCTCCCGGGCTGTCTTCCGCCTCGCCGTGATAACCGCGGGCCTGCCGATAGCGCACCTTCTGCTCCTCGCTGAGCAACGCATCCATCTTCAGGTGGTAGGACAGGTGCAGGTGGCGCAGGCGGCCGCGCAGCTCGCCGATCGCGACCGTGAGCGTCTCGATGGTATCGCTGGAGATCCCGCCCTCCGCGAAGCGCTCGTCCAGTTCCCTTTCGCGCTCCACGATGCGCCGGCCCAGTTGGCGCGCCTGCTCCCGCATGGTCTCGAACAGCCGCTCGGTCTCGCGACGTTGTTCGCTCGTCAGGCCCAGCTCCGCGGCCACCTCCAGCACATGCAGCGGGCCCGGGTAGCCGTGCAGCTCGGCCGGCAGCGCCATCCCCATGCCGCGCCCTTCCAGGAGATCTTCGGTCTCCTGCGCGGAGAGTGCCTTGATCTCGCGCTCCTGCAACCCGGAATACGGATTGGCCGCGGCCGATGCGGACATCACCAGCGCAAGGCTCGCGCCCATCAACCCCGAAAACGCGATAACACGATGCATGCAGGAATCCCCTGGCAAGAAATGGCGTCTGGATTGTAGCGCCCAGACCAATCACGGGACACCGAACCGCTCACGGACGTCTAGACTCCGGATCGATACTCATAAAAAGGCAAAAGGACGCGACATGCTGATTATCGGATTGATTGTGGTCGTCGCCGCGCTGGTGTTCGCCACGGCGAAACTGCGCGTACATCCGTTCCTCGCCCTGCTGATCGCCGCCTTCGCAATGGCACTCATCGGCGGTATCGCGCCGCGCGAGGCGATCAGCGTCATCAACGACGGCTTCGGCAGCACCCTGGGCTACATCGGCATCGTGATCGCCCTGGGCACGATCATCGGGGTCATCCTCGACCGCACCGGAGCGGCCGTGGTGATGGCGGAGGCGATCATCCGCGCGCTGTCCGACCGCTTCCCTACCCTCACGGTCTCGATCATCGGCTACATCGTATCCATCCCGGTGTTCTGCGACTCCGGCTACGTGATCCTGAACTCGCTGAAGAACGCGCTGGCCAAGACCGCCGGCATCTCGGTGGTGGCCATGAGTGTCGCGCTGGCGACCGGGCTGTTCGCCACGCACAACTTCGTGCCGCCCACCCCCGGCCCGATTGCGGCCGCCAGCAACATCGGCATCGCCGATGCCCTGGGCCTGGTGATCCTGGTGGGGCTGTTCGTCTCCGCGGTGGCGGCCGCGGTGGGCTGGCTGTGGGCCAGCCGCTACGCGCATGCCAATGACGAAGAGCTGCTGGAACCGGACCCGATCAGCGAGGCCACCGGGCAGGAGGTCGAGAGGGAAGAGATCAAGCTGGAGCACCGCCCGACCACGCTGGGCGCGTTCATGCCGATCCTGGCACCCATCGTGCTGATCTCCATCGGCTCCGTTGCCTTGCTGGCCACCCGCGACACCGAGGCCGGGATATTCGCCAGCGCACTGATCTTCCTCGGCACCCCAGTCGTGGCGCTGGCCATCGGCGTGATCTTCGCGCTGCTGCTGATCAAGGGCGCCGGCATCAAGGACCGCTTCCACCAGATGACGGTCGACGCGATCCTGCTGGCGGCCCCGATCATCCTGATCACCGGGGCCGGGGGCGCGTTTGGCAACGTGCTGCGCGAGACGCCGATCGGCGACCAGTTGGGTGACCTGCTGAGCGGCCTGGGCCTGGGCCTGCTGGTGCCGTTCCTGATCGCGGCGGCGCTGAAGTCCGCCCAGGGCTCGTCCACTGTGGCACTGGTCACCGCCTCCAGCATGATCGCGCCGATGCTGGCCTCGCTGGGGCTGGATTCGACCATGGGCATGGTGCTGGCCGTGATGGCCGTGGGTGCCGGTGCGATGACCGTCTCGCACGCCAACGACAGCTTCTTCTGGGTGGTCACCCAGTTCAGCCGCATGAAGGTGTCCACCGCGTACAAGGTGTTCACCACCGCCACGCTGCTACAGGGCATCAGCGCGATGATCACCATCTACATCCTGGGCCTGATCTTTGTCTGAACGACTCCGGGTCGTCGTTTGCCCGGACAGCTACAAGGGCAGCCTGGAGGCCGAGGACGTGGCCGCCGCCATGGCCCGCGGGGTGCACGCCGCCCGACCGGATGCCCGGGTACGCTCCCTGCCCATGGCGGATGGCGGCGAGGGGACGGCGCGGCTGGTCAGCCACACCCTTGGCTGGGCCTGGCACCTGTCGGATGTGACCGGCCCCACCGGCGCCCACCTGAGCGCTGGCTGGGGCTGCGATCACCGCGAGCAGCGGGCCGTGATCGATGTCGCCTCCGCCTGCGGGCTGGACCGAATCCCCGACGACCGGCACGACCCCTGGCAGCTCCACAGCTTCGGCGTCGGCGAACTGATGCGGGCGGCCCTGGACGCCGGCGCCGAACACCTGATGATCGGCCTCGGCGGCAGCGGCACGGTGGACGGCGGCGCGGGCATGCTGGCCGCCCTGGGCGTGCGCTTCCTGGATGCCGAGGGGCACGCGCTTGCGCCCCACCCGGCGGGCCTGGCCGATCTCGTACGGGTCGATTTCGACGCGCTGGACCCGCGCCTGGCCCGCATCGACATCACCGTGCTGAACGACGTGGACAACCCCCTGACCGGGCCGCATGGCGCGGCGGCGGTATTCGGCCCGCAAAAGGGCCTGAAGGCGGCCGACATCCCGGCGATGGATGGGCACATGGAGCACCTGGCCCGTTGCATTGATGCCGCCGGGCACCTCCATCGTCCCACCGACACCCCGGGCGCCGGCGCCGCCGGTGGGCTCGGGTTCGCGCTGGACTGCGTCCTCGGCGGCAGCGCGCGCATGGGCGCGGGCTACCTGGCCGAACTGATCGGGCTGGACGCCGCAATCCGCGAGGCCGATCTGGTCATCACCGGCGAGGGCCAGCTGGACGGCCAGACCTCGCACGGCAAGGTGGTGGCAGAAGTCGTGCGCCGCGCCCGGGAACTGCGGGTCCCCGTGGTGGCGATCGCCGGCGCCATCGCCTGCGACGAGGCCGAGATCGCCGACTTCGGCCTGAGCGACGCCCGCGCCCTGTGCGACGGCAGCATCACCCTGGACCAGGCCCTGGCCCGCCCCGCACACTACATCGCCGAGCGCACCCGTGCCCTGATCGAGGCGGCCGAACCGGGTGTCCGACCGTGAATCAGCGGAATGCTCCCGTCTGAAAGGAACGTGTTCGGTTGATCCGGGTCCGACTCGCAGCACGGATCGATACGAACCCAAAGGAAGACCCCATGACCAAGCACGATGACGCGCTTTTTCGCCCCTACAGCCTGGGCCCGCTGGAGCTGCCGAACCGGGTGCTGATGTCCCCGCTGACGCGCTCGCGCGCCGGGCAGCCAGGCGACGTGCCCACTGATCTGAACGCCGAGTACTACGCGCAGCGTGCCGGTGCCGGCCTGATCATCAGCGAGGCGACGCAGGTCTCGCCGCAGGGCAAGGGGTATGCGTTCACCCCGGGCATCCACTCGCAGGAGCAGGTGGACGGCTGGCGCAAGGTCACCGAGGCCGTGCATGGCGCCGGGGGACGCATCCAGGCGCAGCTGTGGCACGTCGGCCGCATCTCGCGCCCGGAGCTGCAACCCGACGGTCAGAAGCCGGTCGCCCCCTCCGCGATCCAGCCGGAGGGCGCCTATACCTTCATCAGTGCCGAATCCGGCATGGTTGAAGTACTGGAGCCGCGCGCACTGGAGCTCGACGAGTTGCCGGGCATCGTGGAGCAGTATCGCCAGGGCGCGCAGAATGCCAAGGCGGCGGGCTTCGACGGCGTGCAGATCCACGCCGCCAACGGCTACCTGCTGGACCAGTTCATCCGCAGTGGCAGCAACCACCGCACCGACGCCTACGGGGGCTCGGTGGAGAACCGCATCCGCCTGCCGCTGGAGGTGGTGCGCGCGGTGATCGAGATCTGGGGTCCGGAGCGCGTGGGCATCCGCGTGAGCCCGACCGGCAGTTTCAACGGCATGCATGATGATGATCCGCTGGAAACCTACAGCGCCTTCGCCGAGGCCCTGGACGCCACCGGCATCGCCTACATCGAGGTGGTGGAGGACTCCTTCCAGGGCAATCACGAAACCGGCCGCCCGGAATCCATCATCGACGCCATCCGCGCGCGCTTCAGCCGAACCTACATCGGCAACGGCGCCTACAGCGCCGACGAGGCCCGCGAGCGCATCGCTGCCGGACGCTGTGACCTGGTCACCTTCGGCCGCCCGTTCATCGCCAACCCGGACCTGCCCGAGCGCTTCCGCCAGGGCGCCCCGCTCAACGAGTGGGACGAAGCCACCTTCTACGGCGGCGACGAACACGGCTACACCGACTACCCGGCACTCACGTGACCCGTGGCTCTTTCCGGCCGTCGGCAGGGCCTCTGAATTAGCTAGACGGCGACGTCGGCCAGGTGGCCCTTGCCTTCCAGCCAGGCGCGGCGCTCGCCGGCGCGTTTCTTGCCGAGCAGCATGTCCATCAGCTGCATGGTGTCGTCGGCGGCGTCGAGGGTGAGCTGCACCAGACGCCGGGTGTCCGGGTTCATGGTGGTCTCGCGCAGCTGTAGCGGGTTCATCTCGCCCAGCCCCTTGAAACGGGTCACGGAGATCTTGCCCTTCAGTTTTTCTGCCTCGATGCGCTCCAGCACGCCAGCCTTCTCGTCGTCGTCCAGGGCGTAGAAGGTCTGCTTGCCGACGTCCACACGATAAAGCGGCGGCATGGCGATATACACGTGCCCCCGCTCCACCAGCGGCCGGAAGTGCTTCAGGAACAATGCGCACAAGAGCGTGGCGATATGCGCGCCGTCGGAGTCGGCATCGGCCAGGATGCAGACCTTGCCGTAGCGCAGCCCGTCCAGGCTGGCCTGGCCCGGGTCCACGCCCAGGGCCACGGAGATGTCGTGGATCTCCTGCGAGCCGAGCACCTGGTCCGGGTCCACCTCCCAGGAATTCAGGATCTTGCCGCGCAGCGGCATGATCGCCTGGAAATCGCGATCGCGCGCCTGCTTGGCGGAGCCGCCAGCCGAGTCGCCCTCGACCAGGAACAGCTCGGTGCGTTCGAGGTCCTGGCTGGCGCAGTCGGCCAGCTTGCCCGGCAGGGTCGGGCCCTGGGTAATCTTCTTGCGCACCACCTTGCGGCCGGCGCGCTGGCGCTTCTGTGCGTTCTGGATCGAGAGTTCCGCGATGCGCTCGCCCTGCTGCGGGTGCTGGTTCAGCCACAGGCTGAAGGCGTCCTTGACCACGCCGGAAACAAACGGCGCGGCCTGGCGCGAGGACAGCCGCTCCTTGGTTTGCCCTGCGAACTGCGGGTCCTGCATCTTGAACGACAGCACGCTGGCCACCCTCTCCCAGACATCCTCCGGGGCCAGCTTGATGCCGCGCGGAATCAGGCTGCGAAACTCGCAGAACTCGCGGACCGCTTCGGTCAGGCCGGTGCGCAGGCCGTTCACATGGGTACCGCCCTGGGTGGTCGGGATCAGGTTTACGTAGCTCTCGCTGACCACCTCGCCGCCCTCCGGCAGCCAGGTCACGGCCCAGTCGGCGGCCTCGGTCGCCCCGGCGATCGAACCCATGAACGGCTCCTCCGGCAGGCGCTCCAGACCATCCAGGGCCTCCACCAGATAGTCACGCAGCCCGGCGGCGTAGCACCATTCGCAGGCCTCGCCAGTCGTCTCGTCACGGAAGGTTACGGTCAGGCCCGGGCACAGCACGGCCTTGGCGCGCAGGATGTGCTTGAGTCGGGGCACCGAGAACCGCGGCGAATCGAAGTACTGCGGGTCCGGCCAGAAATGCAGCGTGGTGCCGGTATTGCGCTTGCCGACGTCGCCGACCGCCTCCAGGTCCTGCGTTTTGTAACCGCCGGCGAAGGCCATGCGGTACTCGCGCCCATCGCGCTTGATCTGGATCTCCAGCCGCTTCGACAGCGCGTTCACCACCGACACGCCAACCCCGTGCAGGCCGCCGGAGAACTGATAGTTCTTGTCCGAAAACTTTCCGCCCGCGTGCAGGGTGGACAGGATCACCTCGACCCCGGGGCGTTTCTCGCGCGGGTGCAGGTCCACCGGCATGCCGCGGCCGTCGTCGCTGACCGAGACCGAGTCGTCCTTGTGCAGGATCACGTCGATGCGCTTGGCGTGGCCGCTGATCGCCTCGTCCACCGAGTTGTCGATCACCTCCTGCGCCAGGTGGTTCGGGCGGGTCGTGTCGGTGTACATGCCCGGGCGCTTGCGCACCGGGTCCAGCCCCTCGAGGACCTCGATATCGGATGCGGAATAGCTCACGTGATGGTTCCTGTGTCGATTGCGCACTCGCGGATGCGCGAAGGGTAGCAAATCAGGGCTGCTTGCAATCGCCCCCATGATCCCAACAATGCTGTGCAGATTTCGTATTCAAGTGTTTCAGGAGGGTTCCCATGGCAGAAGCCGCAAGCGCAACCGGCGACGATATCCTCGACGTCACGCAGGAAAACTTCCAGCAAGCGGTGCTGGACGAGTCCCACCAGCGCCCGGTGGTCGTGGATTTCTGGGCCGCCTGGTGCGGACCGTGCCAGCAGTTGATGCCGCTACTTCAGCAGCTCGCCACGCAGTACGCCGGCAAGTTCCGCCTGGCCAAGGTCAACAGCGACGAGCAGCAGGCCCTGGCACAGCAATACGGTGTGCGCAGCCTGCCGACCGTCATGATCTTTCGCCACGGCAAGCCGGCGGATCAGTTCATGGGCGTGCAGCCGGAGCCGAACATCCGCGCGATGATCGACCAGTACCTGGAGAAGCCCTCCGACAAGCTGATCGAACAGGCGCGCGAGCAGGCCAAGACCGGCGACGTGGACGGCGCCCTGGCGACCCTCAAGGCCGCGCTGGAGGAGGACCCCGACAACGGCGACCTGCGCATCGAGCTGGCGCGCGCCCTGGCCCAGTCCGGCGATCCCGAGGCGGCCGAGACCGAACTCGCCAAACTGCCGCTGGATCAAAGCGAGAAGGAAGAGGCCAAGACCCTGCGCGCCCGCCTGGTGTTTGCCAAGACGGCGGCCGGCGTCGACCCGCAGGCGCTGGCCAAAGAACTGCAGAAAGGCGACCCGCGCCCCGAGGCGCTGGAGCAGATGGCTGCCTACGCGATGCTCTCCGGACGCGCCGAGGAGGCGCTGGGGCTATACCTGCAACTCATGAAGCAGCACCGCGCCTATAACGATGGGGCCGGCCAGCAGGGCCTGCTGGCCGCGTTCAAGGTGCTGGGGGATGACCACCCGCTGGTCGGGCAGTATCGACGGCAGATGGCGTCGCTGCTCTACTGAACAGGGCCCGGTTGCCGGCGCAGCATCCCTCCAACCGGCTATGGCCTCGACCACGCCCCATCGGCCAGAGGCTGGCCTCCTGCACGTCGGTATCCCCGGATATCGACGTGCAGGAGCCGAGCCCCTCGGCGATCGGGCGCTGGTCAACCACCATCGATCCGAGATTCCCCTGCGACGGGAACCGCGGTGTGCAGGTCAAGCGCGGGCGGGGGCTTCGCGAGCAAGCTCGCTCCCACAGGGGGCTTCCCACCTGTTGCACGACCTATTGCCTGGCGACGACCTCGCCGGTGAGTTGGGTGCCGGCGGCAAGGGTGGAGTAGATGGTGCCCTTCTGCACGTTGCGGTGCAGCAGCTCGACCATTTCCTCATCGGCATCGGTGCCGACCTCGACGCGATACTCGATCTTCGCGATGGCCGGTGGGTCGTCCTGGCGCCAGCCGCGCAACTGGATGGAGATGCTGTCCACCTCCATGCGCAGCATCGGCAGGGCGCGCTGGATGCCGCGCACCATGCAGGCACCGAGTGACGCCAGCAAAAGCTCCGGCGGACTCAGGGCATCGTCGCGCCCGTCCATGTCGGTGTCCAGGGTGACTTCGGCCTGCTTGGCGTGCGCCAGGCTGCCGTGCGCGTCCACCCGTTCGACGTTCAGCTGATACTCAAGCATGTCATCTCCATCCCGCAGCCGGATCGCAATGCGCGACCCGGCGCCTGGATATCAGTTACTGCCGAGGATGCGCTCGATCACCGCCTGCGGTTCCTGGTAGCCGGACATCTGTTGTCCGCTCTCCGTGATCAGTGCCGGGGTGCCGCGCAGCCCAAGTTGCTGGCCCATGGCCATGTGCTGATCCTGCGGCGTGGCGCAGCTGCCGTCGATGTCGTTCAGCTTGTCGCCTTCCTTGGCCCGATCCATCGCGTCTTCGCGGTCATCCGCGCACCAGATGCGATCCATGATCTCCGGAGAATCGCGACCGAGGACCGGGAACATCAGGTAGCGCACCTTGATGCCAGCCGCCAGATACTCCGGCAGGTCCTGGTGGATTTCGCGGCAGTAGGGGCAGTTCGGGTCGGTGAAGATGTTCAGCACACCGCGAGTGTCACCGTTCGGCGAGTAGGTCACCAGCTCGCTGTCGCCGATGGCGGCGAACATGTCGGCGCGCACCCCGCTGAGCGCGGCCTGGGTTAGGTTCTCGCGGGTGTCCAGATCGACCAGGTTGCCCTGAATCAGATAGCGGCCGTCCCCGGACACATAGAGGATATCGGTGCCGTAGCGCACCTCGTAGATGCCAGCCATCGGGGTCTCCCGGATGCTGTCGGCCTCGGCATCCGGAATCACCCGGGCCATGGTTTCCTCGATGGCATCGGTCGCCATGACCGGGGTGCTGAACACGGCCAGGGCCGCGGCAAGGGGAAGAACGCGTTTCAGGAGCATGGATTCTCTCGTGTCAGTACAGAAAACAGAGCCAGTCTAGCAGCCCCCACGCGGGGAACCTGCGAAAGCTGGCAAGAGTGCGTAATAGACGTCAGCCGCGGGGATGATGTTCCGCATGCAGGCTTTGCAGACGGGCGCGTGCGACGTGGGTATAGATTTGCGTGGTCGAGAGGCTGCTGTGGCCCAGCAGCATCTGCACCACGCGCAGGTCCGCCCCGTGATCGAGCAGGTGGGTCGCGAAGGCGTGGCGCAGGGTATGCGGCGACAATGGCGATTCGATGCCGGCACTCCGTGCATGAGCCTTGATACGGTACCAGAAGGCCTGGCGCGTCAGCCCGCGCCCGCGGCGGGTGACAAACACCGCCTCGCAGGGCGGGTGGCCATCCATCAGGTCCGGCCGCGCCTCGCGCTGGAAACGGGCCAGCCAGTGCGCCGCCTCCTCGCCCAGCGGCACCAGGCGTTCCTTGTCGCCCTTGCCGGTGATGCGCACCACGCCCTGACGGCTGTTCACCTCCGACTGCTCCAGGCCCACCAGTTCCGACACGCGCAGGCCAGTGGCGTACATCAGCTCCAGCATCGCGCGGTCACGCAGGCCCACCGCAGTCTCGAGATCGGGCGCCTGCAACAGGGCGTCCACCTGGGCCTCGGACAGACTGGCCGGCAACGGGCGTCCGGCGCGGGGCGATTCGATCCCGGCACTGGGGTCATCCTCGCGCTCGCCCTGATAGACCCGATAGCGATAGAAACGCCGGATGCTGGACAGCGCCCGGGTAATGGACTTCGGCCGGGCCCCGGCCTGCATGCGCGCGCTGATGTACCCCAGCAGGTCGGGCGCCCCGGCGGTCTCCAGGTCCACGCCCCTGGGCTCCAGCCAGTGCGCCAGGCCCTCCAGGTCGCGGCGGTACGCCGCCAGGGTGTGATCGGAGAGCCCCTCGACCGCCCAGAGCTCGTCCAGGAAACGATCGAGGGGCGACGAGGTCGTCTCGGCGCTGGTCACGCGTTACGGCTGGCCGCCCCCGGGATTGCCCGGATTGCCCGGTGCCCCCGGGGTCTCGGCGCGGAATTTTCCGGCCAGGCTCTCGAACACCTTGGTCAGTTCCAGCGGCAGCGGGAAGAAGATGCTGTTGGCGGTGCCGTTGGTCGACATGTCGGCCATGGTCTGCAGGTAGCGCAGCTGCAGCGCGGCCGGGCTCGCTTCCATCTTCTGCGCGGCCTGCACCAGCTTCTCGGCCGCCTGCAGTTCGCCCTCGGCGTGGATGACCTTGGCGCGGCGTTCGCGCTCGGCCTCGGCCTGGCGGGCGATCGCGCGGATCATCGAGTCGTCCAGGTCGACGTGCTTGATCTCGACGTTGGTGACCTTGATGCCCCAGGCGTCGGTCTGCGAGTCCAGGATCTCCTGGATGTCGTTGTTCAGCTTGTCGCGCTCGGAGAGCATCTCGTCGAGATCATGCTTGCCGAGGACCGAGCGCAATGTGGTCTGCGCGAGCTGGCTGGTCGCGGCGTAGTAGTCTTCCACCTGGATCACCGACTTGGCCGAATCCACCACGCGGAAGTACAGCACCGCGTTGACCCGTACCGTCACGTTGTCCTGGGAGATCACGTCCTGACTGGGTACGTCGAGGGTGATGATGCGCAGGTCGATCCGCACGATCTGCTGGATGCCCGGGATGACGATGATCAGGCCCGGACCCTTGACTGCCTGGAACCGCCCCAGAAAGAAGATGACGCCACGCTCGTACTCGCGCAGCACCTTGATCGACATCACGATGATGGCGATCAGGATGACTAGCGGAACGACAAAGAAACCGAGATCGTTCATGTCCTGCTCCTTCTACGTTGTGAGTACTGCACCGGCCGGTCAGCCGGTCGATGCAGTGCCCGGAGTGTCCTCTTCGGTCGCGGGTTCGACCTGCAACTTGAGTCCGTCGATGGCGGTCACCCGCACCTTCTGCCCCTCGCGCACGGGTGCCGAGGTCTCCGCGTTCCACTGCTCGCTGTGGACCCAGACCCGGCCACTGCGTTCAAAGTCCTCGCGTGCCTCGCCGACCATGCCGATCATCTCTTCATAACCGGTGGCGGGCTTCTTTCCACGCAGCTTGAACAACCGGCCCAACACCCAGACCGACAGGATGCCGATGGCGATGGCCGTGCCGATCACCAGCGGCAGGGCCACATTCAGGTTGGGGTCGTCCCACAGAATGATCGAACCGGTTGTAAACGCCACGATTCCTCCTATGCCCAGGGCCCCGAAACTGGGCACAAAGGCCTCCGCGACCATAAAGATCATCCCCAGCAGCATCAGCGCCAGACCCGCATAGTTCACCGGCATCACCTGCAGCGCGAAGAACGCCAGGATCAGCGCGATCGAGCCAATCACGCCGGGATAGATCGCGCCCGGATTGGCCAGCTCGAAGATGATGCCGTAGATCCCCAGCAGCATCAGGATATAGGCAATGTTCGGGTTGGTGATCACGGACAGCAACTGGGTGCGCCAGTCCGGGTCCATGCGCACGATCTCCAGTCCCTCGGTGGAGAGTGTGCGCTCACCGTCGTGCATGCGCACGGTATGCCCGTCGATCTGGGCGAGCAGGTCGTCCAGGTTGTCCGCCACAAAGTCGATGACGTTCTGCTCCAGCGCCGCGGAGGCGGTCAGGTTGGAACCCTCGCGTACCGTCTCCTCCGCCCAGTCGGCGTTGCGATCATAACGCTCGGCCAGACCGCGGATGTACGAGACCGCGTCCTCCAGCACCTTCCGCCCCATCGCGTCGTCGCCACGCCGCGGGGCCGCCTCGTCCTCCAGCAGCTCTTCCTCGCTGGCCGGCTCCACCTCGCCGTCAGGCGCTCCGTTTTCGCCCGCTTGCGCCTCGTCCGCATCGTCGTCGCTGCGTTCGTCGCCACGGGCCTCGTCGGCGTCCTCGTCGTCGCGGGCGTCCTCGCCCGCTTCCGGCGGATCCATGCCCGGGAGCCCACCGCCCCCCATCTGCACCGGCGTGGCCGACCCCAGATTAGTGGCCGGGGTCATGGCCGCAACATGCGACCCATAGAGCATGTAGGTCCCGGCACTGGCCGCGCGCGAGCCGGCCGGGTGGACATACGTCACCACCGGCACGTCCGATTGCAGGATGTTCTTGATGATGCTGCGCATACTGGAATCCAGTCCGCCGGGGGTATCCAGCATCAGGATCAGGATCTCGGCGTCTTCCGCCTCCGCGCGTTCAATGCCGCGACGGATGTAATCGCCGGTGGCCGGGCCGATGGCGTCCTCCACGGTCAGCATTAGGCCGTGGCGATCCCCGGTATCGGCCATACTCGCCGCGACCAGCCAGCCCGCACCGAGCACCAGCAAGGCCAGCCACAACAGATGTCGCCAAGGGCGCCATCCGCCCTGTCCCGCGTTGCGCCCGAATGGAACCCGCATGGGCTTCCTCTCCCGTCAGGATGGATTCGTCGTACACTGCGTGCGCACACGCGACAGCCGACACCACCACGATAAACCAAAGCCCGGACCGGCGCCGAACCCGCAGACCCGCATGGAAACGCAGGCAATGCAGACCCCGCCCGAAACCCTCACCGCCGTGATCCTGGCCGGCGGCCAGGGCCGCCGCATGGGCGGGTGCAACAAGGGCTGGGTCGAGTACCACGGGCGCCCGCTGATCGAACACGCGATCGAGCGCCTGCAGCCCCAGGCCGCACAGCTGGCCATCAGCAGCAATACCGATATCGACCGCTATCGGGCGCTGGGGTTTCCCTGTCTGTGCGATCGGCACCCGGATTACCGCGGCCCGCTGGCCGGGATCGCGGCGGCCTTCGCAGCCTTCCCCGGCCAGAACCTCCTGTGCGCCCCGGTGGACGCCCCGCATTGCCCGCGGGATCTCGGCGAACGCCTGCAACAGGCCGTGGACCGGGAACACGCCCCGGCCGCGGTCGCCCACGACGGCGAACGGCTGCAGCCGCTGTTCGCGCTGCTGCGCCCGACCCTGGCGCAGGCCCTGCTGGACGACCTGGAGCGCGGGTCCCTGGCCGCAGGACGCTGGTTTCGCGACATGGGGGCAATCCCCGTCGATTTCTCCGATCAGCCGCAGGCGTTCGCCAACATCAACACACCGGATGACCTGGGGAGGGACTGATCATGATCGCTATACTCTCGATCCCGAACCGCAGTGCCCGGGAACGACGCCCATGACCCAACCGACCATCCCCTCGCCCCTGCCCCGCATCGCCTTCGCCGCCTGGAGCGGCAGCGGCAAGACCACCCTGCTCAAGGGCGTGATCCCGGCCCTGCGCGCCCGTGGCCTGCGCCCGGCAATGATCAAGCACGCCCACCACGAGTTCGACGTGGATAAGCCGGGCAAGGACAGCTTTGAGCTGCGCCACTCCGGGGCGGACCAGATGCTGGTCGCCTCCGGGCGACGCTACGCCCTGATGGTGGAGACGCCGGAGACCGACGACGGCCGCGTGCCGGATCTCGACATGCTGTGCGCGCGGCTGGACCCGCGACGCTCCGACCTGATCCTGGTCGAGGGCTTCAAGCAGTGGGACCTGCCGAAGATCGAGGTGCACCGCCCGTCGGTCGGCAAGCCGCCGCTGTACCGCGAGGTCGCCGGGGTGATCGCGGTGGCCACCGATGCCCCGATCCTGGACTTCGACGGCCCACTGCTGCCGGTCAACGACCCCGACGCAGTGGCTGCCTTCATCATCGACTACCTGAATATCCATCCCTGAAGCGGAGACATCCCATGCCCGAGGCTGCCCCCGGTTGCGACGAATTCGACCCCAGCGCCAAGACCCTGGAACAGGCCCGTGCCGCGATCCTGGAGGCCTGCCGGACGATCACCCAGAGCGAACAGGTCACGCTGGAAGAGGCCCTCGGGCGCACCCTGGCCCAGCCGATTCACGCACGCATCGACGTGCCACCGGCGGCGGTCTCGGCCATGGATGGCTACGCCCTGCGCGCCGCGGACGCAACGGACGGGGCCTGTCTCGCACTGGTGGGCACATCGGCGGCCGGGCATCCCTGGGATGGCGAGCTGCAGCCCGGCCAGTGCCTGCGCATCCTGACCGGCGCGGTCGTCCCGGCCGGGGCCGAACTGGTCATCATGCAGGAGCAGGTGCAGCGGGACGGGGAATCGATCACCCTGCAAAACGGCGGCCTGACAACGGGACACAACATCCGTGGACCGGGCAGTGACACCGCCGCCGGCAGCCCGCTATATGCTTCCGGGCAGCGCATCGGCGCCGCCGAGATCGGGGTCCTGGCCAGTCAGGGTATCGCCCGGGTAAGCGTGCTGCGCCGGCCGCGCGTGGCCTTCTTCTCGACCGGGGACGAACTGGTCCCCGTCGATCAACCGCTGGGCCCGGGACAAATCCACGACAGCAACCGCCACACCCTGCGCGCGCTGCTGAGCGCCTATCCGGTGGAGGTACTGGACTACGGCGTGATCCGCGACACCGAGGCGGAGGTCTCACGAGCCCTGACCCGGGCCGGTGCGGACGCGGACATGATCATCACCACCGGGGGCGTCTCGGTGGGCGATGCCGATCACGTGACCCGCGTACTGCAGGCCTCGGGACAAGTCGGTTTCTGGAAGCTGGCGATCAAGCCCGGACGGCCACTGGCATTCGGACAGTTCGGCCGCGCGCATTTCTTCGGCCTGCCCGGCAACCCGGTGGCGGTGATGACCACCTTCGCCCTGCTGGTACGCCCGGCCTTGCTGCAGCTGGCCGGGCGCGACGCGACCGAGCCGCAGACCCTGAACGCCCGCCTGCTGGAGGATCTGTACAAGACCCCGGGCCGCAAGGACTTCCAGCGCGCGTTACTCGAGACTGACGACCGCGGCTGGGTGGTCCGCGCCGCCGGCGGCCAGGGCTCGCACCAGCTGCGTGCGATGAGCGAGGCCAACGCCTACGTGGTTTTGCCCCGCGAGTCCAGCGGGGCCCGGGCGGGGGACTGGGTGGAGGTGCTGCCGTTCCGGGAGATCTTCCCGGAGGTGTGATCCGGGTTGCCGGCCGCGCTCAGGGGGACTGGACGAGCGCGGCGAATTCCCGCTCCAGCAGGGCCTCGTCACCCAGGTTGAGCTCGACCAGGCGCCGCAGGTGCGAGGCGGATTCGAGCGGCATCGCCTCGATCTCCACGCCCAGCCACAGGCCTTCGTGCCAGCACACGCGGCCCTCGACGGTGATGCGCGCCTCGCCGCTGAGCGGGATATCGACGCTGACCTCGTCCCCATCGGCCAGGACCGGAAGATCCGCGCCCTCCAGCAGCACCCCCTTCAGGGAGATATCCTCCACGCGAACCGCGCAGTCCCCGCCGTCGGTGAGCAGGGTAGCCGGAAATTCCAGAGGGATACGTTGAAAGCGTCGCTCCATACGGCAAGACTACGCCCACTCCGCGCCTGCGGCCAAATCCAGAACCATCCGGGAATCCCATGACCGAAACCGCCGCCTCGTCCGTCGACGGCCAGCCGACCAGCCTGCTCCGCCGCCTGGCCGCCATCGTCTACGATGCCCTGCTGCTGGTGGCGATCTGGATGGTCCTTGGCCTGCTGGTGGTTGTCCTCGGCAATACCACCGGGCTGTACTCGCCGCGTGTGCACTTCGTGCTCAACCTGATCGTGGCCTGGGGCTTCTTCTACTGGTTCTGGACCCGCACCGGACAGACGCTTGGCATGCAGGCCTGGAACATCCAGCTGCGCATCGAGGGGGGCCACGCAGTCAATGCCTGGCAGGCGACGCTGCGCTACCTGGTCGCGGTCGCCCAGTGGCTGGTGATCCTGATGGCCATCTGGGCGGTGCGCGAGCACGGCGCCGTGGCGATCACCGTGGTCACGGCGGCGGCGCTGTTCGCGCTCGGCCTGTCGCAGTTCCACCCGCGCCGCTGGATGCTGCACGACTGGCTCTCCAGCACCGAACTGGTACGCATCCAGGGTCTCGCCAAGCCGCGCTGGAAACAGAACCGCAAGAGCTGATCTCGGACCGGTTGTTTGTTTCACCACGAAGCACACGAAGACGGGCAAGGTCAAAAGCCGTCCTGATGAGCGATCACGTTCAACCAGCCGCCGGATCGTAGGGGCGTAGGATGGGATGAGCGCAGCGAATCCCATCAAGGAACGGGCACAACGCGGGAAATGGTGCGTTTCGCTGCGCTCAACAGCACCCTACCGCGGCGGAAGGAGCCTGCCTTTGGGAGAACGTTCCCTGCAATGGGCTGAAGCTCGTTGCTAATTGAACAACCCTCAGGGGGCGAGCCAGAGGCCGAGGTCGTCCAGGGCCTCGGCAATCTCGTCGGCGATGCGACGGTAACCACGGGCGTTGGGGTGCACGGGGTCGGCGCGCAGCTCGCGCTCGGACAACACGCCGGAGAGCACGCCCTCGATCAGGGCCACCTGTTCCTCGCGGGCGAGTTCGCGATAGATCGGATCGTCCCGCAGGCGCCCGGTGGCGGCCCCCAGGGCCGAGGCCCGCGGCACCCCCAGCAGCAATGGCTCGGCCCCGTGTTCATGCACCGCTGCCACCAGGGCGCGCAAATCCTCCTTGACCGCGGCGGGATCGCGCTGGCGCAGAAAGTCGTTGCCGCCCAGCCAGATCAGCACCAGGTCCGGCTGGTGTTCGCGCAGGCTGGGCTCCAGGCGCCCGCGGGCGCTGCTGGCGCGGTCGCCCGGCACCCCGTCATTGATGAGTGTCCAGCCGGTGATCGCCGCCAGCCGCGCCGGATAGTCCTCGCCCGAACCCGCCCCGGTCCCGTGGGTCACGCTGTCGCCGAAGGCGAGCACCGTGGCCTGGCGCGGGAGTGGCTCGAAGTCGCCCGGGCCCGCGCCACCACAGGCCGCCAGCAGGGCCGCCAGCACGATCAGGAACCCGCCGCGCAGCCAAACCCTCATGTCTGACGTCCCATGCGTTGCAGCGCCACCAGCGCGAAAATCAGGAACAGCACCACCGGCAAGCTCGCCGCAACCACCGGCGGCAGGTTGTAGACCAGCCCCAAATGGGTCATCGCGCGCATCACGATGGCGAACGACACGCCGATGGCGATACCGATGAACAGGCGCCGCCCGGCACCACCCTCGCGCTGCGAGCCGAACAGGAACGGGATCGCCAGCAGCAGCATCACGAAGGTGCTGGCCGGCAGGGTCAGTCGCTGCCAGAACGCGACCTCGTAGGGGGCCGAGTCCAGGCGATTTTCCTGCAGGTAGTCGATGTAGCGTGCCAGGTTCTGCGCCGCCATCTGGCTGGGCTCGACCACCAGAATGTCGAAGTACTCCGGCGCGATCAGGCGCTCGATGACCTCCTCCTCCAGGCGTTCGGGCTCGACGCGCTCCAGCGACAGCCGCGAACGCTCCACGCCCTGCAGCCGCCAGGCCCCGTCCACGTACTGCGCGCTCTGCGCACGCGTAATCTCGCGCGGCTCGCGGTTCGCATCCACCTCGATGATGCGCACGCTGATCAGGCGGTTGCCCGGCAGCACCGCATCCGCCTGCACCATACGCTGGCCATCGCGCGCCCAGAGCCCGATGGGGCTCACACTCAGCTGTTCATCGAAGGCGCTGGCCTTCAGGTTCTGTGCACGACTCTCGGCCGCAGGAGCGAAGAACTCGCCGACCACCACCATCACCACCACGACCACCAGCCCGGCCTGCATCACCCAGCCGATGAAGCGCCCAAGCGTCATCCCGGCGGCCCGCATCGCGGTCAGCTCGCTGTTGGCAGCCAGATTGCCCAGCCACAGCAGTCCGCCCAGCAGCGCCGCCGGGGGCAGCATGTCGTACATCCGCCGCGGCAGGGTCAGCGCCACATACAGCAGCGCCTCGGTCAGGCCATAGTTGCCACGCCCGGTGTCACGCAGCTCGTCAATCAGCGCGAAGACCGCATCCAGCGCCACCAGCAGGACCACGGCCAGCGCCGTCCCGATCAGGACCTGACGCATGATGTAGCGACCCAGTACGGTCGTCACGAAGCCACCTCGTCACGCTCCACGCGGCGAGGGCCGCCACCCGCTCCCCGGCCAAGGCCCAGCATGCCCTTGCGCCAGGCCAGCCATAGCCAGAAAACCAGCATCAGCCCGTGCGTCCACCAGAGCCCCAGGGCCAGTGGCGTACGGCCATCCGCCAGCTGCCCCTGACCCAGGATCAGGAAGTTCGCGTACAGCACGTAGACCCCGATGGCCGCCGGGATGCGGGCATAACGCCCGGAACGGGGCGGCACCTGGGCCAGCGGCAGTGCAATCAGGGTCAGCACCAGGATGGACAGTGGCATCGCAATGCGCCATTCGAGCTCCGCACGGTGTTCCGGCCGATCACGCTCCGCCCACAGTTGGAGCGTCGACATCGCGTTCAGCGAGCGCCGCCCGGCCCCGGCATCCGGTTCGGTGATCTGGGTCCGCAGTCGCTCGAACTCGAGCATGCGGAAGCTGCCCTCGCCGGGCACGCCGACATGGCGATAGCCGTTCTCGAGGATCAGGAAACCACTACCCTCGGCCCCCGGGTCGGGAATCGCGCGCTCGGCTACGGTCACCTGCGCCTCGCCGTCGACCTCTCGGTAGATGAACACCTCCAGCAGGGCCTCGCGGTCCTCGCTCAAGCGCTCGGCGAAGAAGACCTGCTCGCCAACCCGCGAGCGCAGGAAGCGCCCGGGCGTGATGCCGACCAGATCGGAGCGTGTCTCGGCGAGGTCGCGCAGTTGATCGATCTGGGCCTCGGTGCGTGGCACCACCAGCGTCATCAGCACCAGCAACAGCAGCGTAGCCGGCGCAGCCACCCAGAACAGCGCGCGATAAAACGCGGCGAAGGACATGCCGCTGGCCTGCAGCGCCACCAGCTCGCTGTCGCGCTGCAACCGGCCCAGCACCAGCATGAAGGCCAGGAACAGAGCCACCGGCCAAAGGAACACAATGCCCTTGAACGCGCCGAAGGCGACCATGCCCGGCAGGAAATCCACGGGGATACTGCCCTCGGCGACATCGCGCAGCACCCGCCCCAACACGCCGCCGATGATCACCAGCAACAGCACGACGGTGACCGCGGTCTGCGTGACCAGCAGCTCGCGGGCGATAAGACGCTCGGCGCGGCGCAGGATCATGCGCGCATTACCCCGCGGCCCGCGCGGCGCGTGGCCGGGCGCCGCTTGGCGCTGGTACCATGATCGAACTCATTTTCGGGAGGCATTCATGCAATTCTCCGTCACCACCTCGACCCTCGACAAACCCCGCGCCGGCATCCGCGCCGCCGGGATCGCCCACAAGCGCAAGCCGGCCGCGGGCGCCACCGCCCTGGATGCCGCGCGCGATGGCGAGATCACCGCCCTGCTGAAGGCCGGCGAGATGGACGGCGAGGCCGGCAGCCGGCTGTTGCTGCCTACCGGTGGAGGCAAGGGTAACGCACTCCTGATCGGCCTGGGCGCGAAGAAAGACTTCGATGCCCGCGCCGCACGCAAGGCCGCGCAGACCCTGGCGGCCGCCCTGGTCGAGCGCCCCGCCACCAGCGCGGTGATCGCGGTGGCGGACTTCCAGCCGCGCGGCAAGGACATCGCCTGGACGGTGCATACCCTGGTGGCGGCGATCTCGGATGCCGCCTACCGCTTCACCCCGTTCAAGGGCAAGGAGAAGACCACCCCGGTGAAGCTGGAGAAGATCCAGCTCAGCGTGGAGCGCGACGAGGCCGAGGCGGCGAAGCGCGCCTGCAGCGAGGCTGCGGCGATCGCCACCGGCGTCAATCGCGCCAAGGACCTGGGCAATACCCCGCCGAATGTCTGCTACCCGGAGAGCCTGGCCGACACCGCGCGCGAAATGGCGAAGCAGAACAAGAAGCTGAAGACCACGGTGCTGGACGAGAAGGACCTGGAGAAACTCGGCGCCGGCGCAATCCTGGCCGTAGGCAAGGGCTCCGAGCGCCCGCCGCGCCTGATCGCCATGGAATACTCCGGCGGCACCAAGGGCGACGCCCCGGTGGTCCTGGTCGGCAAGGGCATCACCTTCGACACCGGCGGCATCTCGCTCAAGCCCGGTGCCGAGATGGACGAGATGAAATACGACATGTGTGGCGCGGCCAGCGTGTTCGGCGTGATCGAGGCCTGCTGCGAACTGGAACTGCCGATCAATGTGATCGGCGTGGTGACCAGCGCCGAGAACATGCCCGACGGCCGCGCGACCCGCCCCGGCGATATCATCACTACCCTGTCCGGGCAGACGGTGGAGATCCTGAACACCGACGCCGAGGGCCGCCTGGTCCTGGCCGACGCCCTGACCTGGGTCGAGCGCTACAAACCGAAGGCGGTGATCGACATCGCCACCCTGACCGGTGCCTGCATCATCGCGCTGGGGCACCAGGGCGCGGCCGTGCTCGGCAACAACGAGCGTCTGGCCAAGGGCCTGCTGGCCGCCGGCGAGGAGAGCGGGGATCGCGCCTGGCAGCTCCCGCTGTGGCCGGAGTACCAGGAACAGCTGAAGAGCAATTTCGCCGACATGGCCAACATCGGCGGGCGCCCGGCCGGCACCATCACCGCCGCCTGCTTCCTCTCGCGCTATACCGAGGACTACACCTGGGCGCATGTCGACATCGCCGGCGTGGCCTGGAAGAGCGGCAAGGAAAAGGGCGCGACCGGGCGCCCGGTGCCGATGCTGATGCGCTACCTGCTCGACCAGGCCTGATCGCGGTCCGGCGGGCATGACCCACGTCAGCTTCTACCTGCTCGAGGACCCGGCCCCGGAGGCACGCCTGCGCTTCGTCTGCCGTCTGGCAAAGAAGGCCAGCGGGCAGGGGCATCGAGTACATATCCATACCGGCTCGCCGGAGCTGACGCGCACCCTGGATGAATGGTTGTGGACCTTCGAGGACACGGCCTTTCTGCCGCACAGCACCGACGTGCGCGACACGGATGTCCCGGTCTCCCTGCACGAGGCGCATGCGCCGTCGGATCGTTGCGACGTGCTGATCAACCTCGCCCCCGAGGTGCCGGAGTACTGTGGGCGTTTCGAACGGGTCGCCGACATCGTCGGTGGCGACGAGACGGGGCGCGAGGCCGGCCGGAGCCGCTACCGCTTCTTCAAGGAGCGCGGCTACCCGCTGGAACACCACAAGATCCAGTAACGACCGCGGGAGACGCCGATCCGACACGCGGCGGCGGGTCGGGGATCTCGCGCAGCCAGGCCTCCAGCTCGAACAACGGCAACCCGACCACGTTGGTGTAGGAGCCCTCGATCCACTCGACAAAGGCGGCGCCGCGGCCCTGGATGGCGTAGGCACCGGCCTTGCCGCGCGGCTCGCCGGTCGCCCAGTAGGCCTCGATATCGGCCGGGCTCAGCTCGCGCAGGCCTACCCGGGTCGTCACGTGACGGGCGCGCATGGCCTCGCCGGGGCGCCACAGGGCCATGCCGGAGACCACCCGATGCTCGCGCCCGGACAGCCGCCCGAGCATCGCCGCGGCGTCAGCGAAATCTGCGGGCTTGCCCAGTGCGTCGTCGTCCATGGCCACCACGGTGTCGGCCGCCAGCACCCACTGGCCGGGCGCCAGGTGCTCGCGCGCCGCCTCCGCCTTGGCGACGGCCAGGCGCTCGACCAGGGCCTCCGGGGTCTCGCCGGGCCGCGCGCTCTCGTCCACGTCCATCGGCGCCACCTCGAAGGCAAGCTGGATCTGTTCCAGCAGTTCCCGCCGACGCGGCGAGGCGGAGGCGAGCAACAGCGGCGGCGTCAGGCTCATGCGGGACTCAGGCGCGGTGATAGGGGTGGTTGTTGAGCAGCGACCAGGCGCGGTAGAGCTGCTCGGCGACCAGCACCCGCACCAGCATGTGCGGGAAGGTCAGCGGCGACAACGACCAGGCCCACTCGGCGCGGGCGCGCACGGCCTCGTCCAGCCCGGCGGCCCCGCCAATCACCAGCGCGACGTCGCGACCGTCCGCTTGCCAGTCCTCCAGGCGCTTCGCCACGCCCTTGGTGTCGACCGCCTTGCCGCGCTCATCCAGCAGGATCACGCGCGCACCCTCGGGGATCGCCTTCAGCAGGATCTCGCCCTCGCGGCGCAGGAGCGTGGTGGTGTCCATCGACTTCGCGCCCGAGGGGCCCGCCAGCGCTTGCAGGTTCAGCTCCAGCTCGCGCGGCAGGCGCCCGGCGTATTCGGCGAAGCCGTCCGCCACCCAGTCGGGCATGCGCTTGCCGATCGCGATCAGGTCCAGGCGCATCGGGCGAGGCCTCGCTCGGCGTTCAGCGCCGCAGGCGCCGGACCCGCTCCAGGCTGGGGTCCTCGGGGGCGGCCTTTTCGGTGTCCGCGGCCTCCTCCGCCATCCAGAGCTTCTCCAGGTTGTAGAAGTCGCGGGTCTCCGGGAGCATCACGTGAACGATCACATCGTTCAGGTCCACCAGCACCCACTCCTGGCTCTCCTGACCCTCGACCCCCAACGGCGGGATACCGGCCTGCTTGGCCTCGGTGGCCACCGACTCGGCGGTGGACTGCACGTGACGCCCCGAGGTCCCGGAGGCGATCACCATGAAATCCGTCAGCGTGGTCTTGCCACGCACGTCGATGGTGCGGATGTTCTGTGCCTTCATGTCGTCCAGAGCGGTGGTCACCAGCTCCAGGAGTTGTTCGCTGTTCATTGTGTCGGTCATGTCCCGTGATTGCGGTTCGACCCGGCCCGGTACAGACCGTGGTCCTGGATGTAGCGATTGACGGCCCCGGGGAGCAGGAAGCGCGGGCTGCGCCCGGCCTGCAGCTCGTCCCGGATGGCGGTGGCGGAGATGTCGAGCTGGGTCACCGGCTGGAAGTAGACCAGCCCCCCGGGCGCCTTGCGCAGCGCCGCCGGGTCGTGCGTCGCGGCGTTCCCCAGCCAGCCGCCCAGATCGTGGGAGGCCGGGCTGCCGGGGCGGTGCGAGACCACGATATGCGCCAACTCGAAGATCTGCTGCCAGCGGTTCCACGATGGCAGCCCGGCGAAGGCATCCATGCCCATGATCAGCACCAACGGCGCGTCCGGCCCCAGCTCCTCGCGGAAACTGAGCAGGGTATCCACGGTGTAGGACGGCCCCTGACGATCCAGCTCGCGACGGTCGGCGACGAATCCCGGTACGTCCGCAATCGCCTGCTCCACCATCGCCAGGCGGTCGTCGCTGCCGGTTCCGGGGCTCGCACGATGCGGCGGTACGTGGCAGGGGATGAAGTGCACGCGCTCCAGCCCCAGGTGCTGCTGGATCTCCAGCGCCGGGCGCAGGTGGCCGAAGTGGATCGGGTCGAAGGTGCCGCCGAGGATCCCGATCACGCGGGGATCGCCCCAGGGAGACGCTGATTCAATCGCGCGTCTCCCTTAGCCACGTACATGGCCGTCGCCGAACACCACGTACTTGAGCGTGGTCAGCCCGTGCAGGCCCACCGGGCCCCGGGCATGCAACTTGTCGGTGGAGATGCCGATCTCCGCGCCCAGGCCGTACTCGAAGCCGTCGGCGAAGCGGGTGGAGGCATTCACCATGACCGAGCTGGAGTCCACCGCGCGCAGGAAACGCCGGGCGCGGGTGTAGTCCTCGGTCACGATGCTGTCGGTGTGGTGCGAGCCATAGGTATTGATGTGATCGATCGCCATATCGAGGTCGTCGACCACGCGGATCGCGAGAATCGGCCCCAGGTATTCGGCCACCCAGTCGTCCTCGGTGGCTTCCGCGATGTCGGCCCCGCTATCGGCGAGGATGGCGCGGGTGCGCGCGCAGCCGCGCAGGCTCACCTGGTGCTCGCCCAGGACCGTGGCCAGGCGCGGCAGGAAGGCCTCGGCCTGGTCCGCGTGCACCAGCAGCGTCTCCATGGTGTTGCAGGTCCCGTAGCGCTGGGTCTTCGCGTTCACCGCGACGGCCAGCGCCTTGTCGGCATCCGCACCGCCATCCACGTACACGTGGCAGACGCCGTCCAGGTGCTTGATCACCGGGATCTGCGACTCGTTGCTGACGCGCTCGATCAGGCCCTTGCCGCCGCGCGGGACGATCACGTCGACGTACTGCGGCATGCGCAGCAGCGCGCCGACCGCCGCGCGGTCGGTGGTCGGCACCACCTGCACCGCCTCGCGCGGCAACCCCGCCTGCTCCAGCCCGGCCTGGATAATCGCGGCCAGGGCCTGATTGGAATGCAGCGACTCGGAGCCGCCACGCAGGATCGCCGCATTGCCGGACTTCAGGCACAGCGCGGCGGCGTCGATGGTCACGTTCGGCCGCGACTCGTAGATGATCCCGATCACGCCCAGCGGTACGCGCATCTGGCCGACCTGGATACCGCTCGGCTGGTAGGCCATATCGGAGATCGTGCCCACCGGGTCGGGCAGCCCGGCTACCTGGCGGCAGCCCTCGATCATGGTGTCGATGCGGGCATCGGTCAGCGCCAGGCGATCCAGCATCGCGGCGTCCAGGCCGCGCTCGCGCCCGGCCTCCAGGTCACGGCTGTTGGCCTCATTCAGCTCGGCGCGGCGCGCGACGATGCCCTCGGCGATCGCATGCAGTGCGGCGTTCTTCGCCCCCGGCTCGGCCTCGGCCATACGCCGCGATGCGGCGCGCGCAGCGCGGCCGAGCGCCTCGACCTGGGCGACCACGCCGCTGGTAGCGGTGGATTCAGTGGGGTTCACGGCAGCGTTCATGCAGTCAGACTCGTTGAGAATTCAGTGCGGGTTCGGGTCGGGTCAGCGGCCGCCCCGCCATACGGGCCACCAAGTCTAGCAACCCCTGCCTGGCATTGCCGTTTTCCTGACCCTTGATGACCCGATCCACGCGCGCGGCCTCGCCCAGCAGGCCCCGCGCCGCGCTCAGGTCCAGGCGCGACATTGCCTGGCGCAGGGCCTTCTGGCCGTCGCCAAAGCTGCCCTGGAAGGCCTCGCGGTCGGGCGCGCCGGCCGCCTTGCGCTCCATCGCCTGCACCAGCAGCCGGCACTCGCGCGCCAGCGCCCACAGGATCAGCGGCTCGGCCTGCCCCTCGTCCAGCAGCCCCTCCAGCATGCGCAGGGCGTGGCGGACATCGCCGCGCAGCGCGGTCGGGGCCAGGGCAAACAGCTCGAAGCGCGCGGAATCCGTGGTGGCCTCCGCCAGCACGGACTCGTCGATCTCGGTCACGCCGGCCAGCGCCAGCTTCTCGATCTCCTGGCGCGCGGCCAGCAGGTTGCCCTCCACCCGCGCGACCAGCAACGCCAGCGCCGGGTCGGTGATGCGCAGACCGTTCCTCTGCAGCCGCGCACGGATCCAGCTACCCAGCTGGGCCGGCGGCACCGGGCGCGCGTGGATCACCACCGCACGGTTCTCCAGGGCCTTGAACCAGGCCGCCCGCCGCATGTCGCGATCCGGCCGCGGCAACTGCAGCAGCAGAACCAGGTCAGCCTGCGGGTCGCCGGCGTAGGCCTTCAGGTGGTCGCCACCGGTCTTGCCCGGCTTGCCGGTCGCCAGGCGCACGTCCAGCACCGTGCGCTCGGCAAACAGCGACCGGTCGCGGATCGCGGCCTCGAACGGGCCCCAGTCCGATTGCGCGGTCAGGTCCAGCACCGTGCGCTCCAGGAAGCCCTGCTCGCGGGCGGCAGCGCGGATCGCATCGGCCGCCTCGATCGCCTGCAACGGCTCCTCGGCCAGCAACAGGTAGATCGGCGCGAGCCCGCGCGCCAGATCCTGCTCCAGGCGGGCGATATCCAGCGCCATTACGGGGCCGGGTCCTCCGCGGCTTCGCGCAGGCTGCCGTCCGGCTCGATCAGTGCGGCGATCCGGCGCTGCAGCTGGCTGACGATGTCGCGGTCCATCGCCTCGCGCAGGGTGGATTCGCGCTCGCCCCGGCTGAGCACCGCGGTGCCATCGAACAGATAGATGCGCGAGGCGCGCAGTGGCCCCAGGTCGACCGCCTCGCCGTCCACCGGGCGCAGGCGCGCGTCGACCGTGCGCACCAGTTCGTACTCGGACACCCGCGCGGCCTCGGTCACCGACAGCGTGCGGCGCTGATCGTTGACCGAACGGATCTCCAGGATCGCACCCTGGCCCTCCGGGCGCTGGCGCACGACGTCCACGCCCGAGGAGCCCAGGGTCACGGCCAGTTCGCGGTACAGCGAGTCGCGCGCATTGATGCCAGTGATCTGCACCGGATTCAGTGTCTCCGGCCACTCGCTACCGCCACGCAGCTGAAAGCCGCAGGCGGCCAGCGCGGCCACCAGGACCAGTACCAGACCCGCGCGCAAAAGGGCGCTCATTGCGGCTTCACCACGAAATTGACCAGACGGCCGGGAACGACAATCACCTTGATCACATCCTGCCCCTCGATATGGCGCTGCACGTTCTCGTCGTTGCGCGCAACGGTCTCGATCGCGTCCTTGTCGGCCCCGGACGGGACCGCGATCTCGGCACGGCGCTTGCCGTTCACCTGCACCGCCAGGGTCTCCTGCGCGGCCTGGCGTGCGGCCTCGTCGACCTGCGGCCATTGCGTGGCGGCCACCAGCTCGTCGTGACCCAGGGTCCGCCACAGCGTTTCGGTCACGTGCGGGATGATCGGGGCCAGCATGCGCACGATGCCCTCCAGCGCCTCCTGGCGCACGGCCGGGGCCCCGGCGGCGTCCTGCGGGAACTTGCCGAGGTCGTTCAGCAGTTCCATGTTCGCGGCCACCGCGGTGTTGAAGGTCTGGCGCCGGCCGATGTCGTCAGTGACCTTGGCGATGGTGTCGTGCAGCTTGCGCCGCAGCTCGCGCCCAGCATCGTCCAGCGCGTCCGTGTCCAGCGCCCCGGGCGACTCGCCGCCCACGTGCTCGTGGACCGCGCGCCACAGCCGCTTGATGAAGCGATGCGCGCCCTCCACGCCGGAGTCGGACCATTCCAGCGACAGGTCCGGCGGGGCCGCGAACATGGTGAACAGCCGCGCGGTATCCGCGCCGAAGCGCTCGATCAGGGCCTGCGGGTCCACGCCGTTGTTCTTCGACTTGGACATCTTCTCCATGCCGCCGACCACGACCGGCGCCCCGTCCTCGCGGTGGCGCGCGGCCTTCACCGAACCGTCCTCGGCGCGTTCCAGTTCGACGTCCGCCGGGTTGATCCAGTCCTTCCCGCCGTCAGCACGCTCGCGGAAGAAGGTCGGTGCGATCACCATGCCCTGGGTCAGCAACCGGGTGAACGGCTCGTCGGAGGCCAGCAGGCCCTCGTCGCGCAGCAGCTTGTGGAAGAAGCGCGCGTACAGCAGGTGCAGCACGGCGTGCTCGATGCCGCCGACGTATTGATCCACCGGCAGCCAGTGGTCGGCGCGCGCATCCAGCATGGCCGTGTCGTTGTCGGCACCGGCGTAGCGGGCGAAGTACCAGCTGGATTCGAAGAAGGTGTCGAAGGTATCGGTCTCGCGCCGCGCCGGCTTCCCGCATTCCGGGCACGGGGTCTCGAAGAATTCGGGCATGCGCGCCAGCGGCGAGCCGGCCCCGTCGGGGATCACGTCCTCCGGCAAGCGCACCGGCAGGTGTTCTTCCGGCACCGGCACTGCACCGCAGGCGTCGCAGTGGATCACCGGAATCGGACAGCCCCAGTAGCGCTGGCGCGAGATACCCCAGTCGCGCAGGCGGTAGTTGCGCCGGCGCCGGCCGATGCCGGTCTGCTCCAAGTGCTCGGCGATCGCCGCCTTGGCCGCCTCCGATGCCTGGCCGTCGAAATCACCGGAGTTCACCAGCACGCCGGCCTCGGTGAACGCGGCCTGCTGCACATCGGCCGTGGCGCCATCCGCCGGGGCGATCACCTGGCGGATCGGCAGGCCATATTTCGTCGCGAACTCGTGGTCGCGCTCGTCATGCGCGGGCACGGCCATCACCGCGCCGGTGCCGTATTCCATCAGCACGAAGTTGGCGACCCAGACCGGGACATCCTCGCCGGTCAGCGGGTGGCGGGCGGTGAAACCCAGCGCGCGGCCCTTCTTCTCCATCGTGGCCAGGTCCGCCTCGGCCACCCCGCCCTGCGCGCAGTCGGCGACGAACGCGGCCAGCTCGGCGTCCTGCTCCGCCAGCGCCTGCACCCGTGGGTGCTCCGGCGCCAGCGCCATGTAGGAGACGCCGAACAGGGTATCCGGGCGCGTGGTGTAGACGGCCAGCGCCTCGCCACCGTCCACCGCGAACTCGAGCTCCACGCCCTCGGAACGCCCGATCCAGTTGCGCTGCATGGTGCGCACCTGGTCCGGCCAGCCGTCCAGCTCGTCCAGGGCCCCCAGCAGCTCGTCGGCGTAGTCGGTGATGCGCAGGAACCACTGCGGCATCTCGCGGCGCTCGACGACCGCCCCGGAGCGCCAGCCTCGGCCCTCGATCACCTGTTCGTTGGCAAGCACGGTCTGATCCACCGGGTCCCAGTTCACGGTCGCCTTCTTGCGATAGACCAGGCCTTTCTTCAGCAGGCGCACGAACAGCCACTGTTCCCAGCGGTAGTAATCGGCATCACAGGTGGCGAACTCGCGCGACCAGTCGTAGGCAAACCCAAGGCGCTTGAGCTGGGTGCGCATCTGCTCGATGTTCTGCCGCGTCCAGGCCGCCGGCGGCACGTGGTTCTGCATCGCCGCGTTCTCGGCCGGCAGGCCGAAGGCGTCCCAGCCCATCGGCTGCAGCACACTCCGCCCCTGCATGCGCTGGAAGCGCGCGATCACGTCGCCGATGGTGTAGTTGCGCACATGGCCCATGTGCAGCTTGCCCGAGGGATACGGGAACATGGACAGGCAGTAGAACGGCTCGCCGGCGGCATCCTCGCGCGCCCGGAAGCAGTCGGCCTCCTCCCACTGGCGCTGCACCTGCGCCTCGATCATCTCCGGGGAATACTGCTCCTGCATGTGGCCCACCTGCCCTGTGTGTTCGCGTGAAACAAAGAACTGCGCAGAATACCAGTCGCCCCCACCCCCTCCAAGCGACTGGGAAACCGCCCGGCCACCCCTCGCCACACGTCTTCGATGTGATATCCGTCACGCAACGCCGGGAACAGTACCCCTACCTGACTGCCACAAGACCTACATTCAAAGAAAGCGGTTGGCCGAACGTTCTCAGGAGGCAGGTTATGAGTGAAGAGAAAGACGTGGTCCCCATGCTGCAGCGCGCCTATCCCGAGGACTTGGGGGAAACGGTCCCCGAACACACGCCGGAGACGGATTCCCCGGCCATCCGCGAGGTCGCGACGGAGGACCTGGGCACCTGGCTCGGCAAGGGCTGGCGAGACCTCTGGCAGATGCCAGTGGCCCTGGTGCACGGCCTGGTGATCACCCTGGCCGCGCTGATCCTGCTGGGCCTGTCCTGGAATCAGCCGTGGATGGCCTTCTCGCTTCTGGCCGGCATCCTGCTCCTCGGACCCGTACTCGCCGTCGGTGTGAACTACCTCGCGCTGCAGAAAGAGCGCGGCGAACCGGGCGGTTCCGGTCTCGGCTGGCTGGGGCCGATGGGTGGCTCGATCTGGGCCTTTGCCGCGCTGCTGGCCATCCTGTTCGTGATCTGGGCCAGCTTTGTCTGGATGTGGATCGCGGTGCTTAACATCGGCGAAATCGCGGTCATGGGACAGTTGCACCACCTGGTGGGCGCGATGCTCAGCAGCGGTGCCGGCATCATCTCGCTGGTCGGGGTGGTGGTGGCCGCCATCGTGTTCGGCCTCGCGGTATTCGCCCTCAGCCTGGTCACGATCCCGGCCCTGCTGGATCACCGGATCCGCGATGACGCCCCGCAAAAGAGCCTGATCGAATCGATCGGGGTCAGCCTGAAGGCCTTCAGTCACAACCCGGGTACGCTGATCCTGTGGGGCCTGATCATCACCGCGCTGTTCATGGTTTCGGTGGCGACCGCCCTGCTGGCCCTGATCGTGATCTTCCCCTGGCTGGGCTTTGCCATGTGGCACGCCTACCGGGATCTGGTCCCAATGCCCTGACCCCCCGCAATCCCGGCAGCGGCTCCGATACTCCCGAGGAAACACGGCCCGATTCACGCACCCGGAGCGCCCCTGCTCCGGGTGCGTGCGCTCGTGCTAACGTTGAACCTTGGGGAGACGGCGTCACAGGCCGCCCCTGAAAACCGAGACCTGCAACCGCGAAGGATAATAGGCCGATGAGCGAGGAACGGAAGGAACAGGATGAGCAGCGCGAATCGCGCCTGAGCGATGCGTACCACCGCATGCTGAACGAGGTCACCGAGGATCTCGAAAAGCTGGAGGACAAGACCAGCAAGGCGATCACCGAGGCTCTGGAGAACGCCCGCGACCGCGTGCAGCAGGCCAGTGACCTGACCCGCGAAGAGGCTCACGAGGTGATGGATTACCTGCGCCGCGACCTGCAGGATCTGGGCGCCTACCTCGACAACCGCAGCTCCGACTGGCGTGGCTGGCTACAGATCGATCTGGGTCTGATCGAGGCCAGCATCAAGAACGCCCTGGAACGCATCGCCGACCGCACCCGGGTCGAGATCACCGAACTGACCGCGCGCGCCCAGGTGATGGGCGAGTGGCACACCGGCGAGATCACCGGCCCCGGCGAATTGCTCTGCAAGCAATGCGGCCATCCCGTGCACATGACGAAGGTCGGCCGCATCCCGCCGTGCTCCAACTGCCACAACACGACGTTCCGTCGCGGCCCCGGCGGGACCGAGGCCGAATAACCCGTCAGCGTCGGCGGCGACGGCCGACCGCGGCACCGGCAACCACCAGCACCAGCGCGGCCAGCACGGCCGGCCCCGCCCCGGTGGCGGTTGCCGGCGTCACGCCGTGGCGAGGCTGCAGCGTGCCCGTGACCACCTCGCGGGTGAAGATCCCCGAACGCTCGAGTATCCGGCCATCGGCATCAATCAGGGCCGAGATGCCGGTATTGGTTGCCCGGATCATCGGGCGCCCGGTCTCCACCGCCCGTACCCGGGCAATCTGCAGATGCTGGGCCGGGGCGAGGCTGTCGCCAAACCAGGCGTCGTTGGAGACGTTGACCAGGAACCCGGCCTCCGGCAGCGCGGCGCGGATGTGGCGCGAATATGCCGCTTCGTAGCAGATGCTGACCCCGGCGGTCTGACCGGCCACCCGCATGCGCCCGTCGCCGGTGCCCGGGGAAAGATCGGACATCGGGATCGCCAGCAACCGGTCCAGCCAGTCGAGCTGGCCGCGCAACGGGATGTACTCGCCGAAGGGGACCAGCTGGCGCTTGTTGTAGCCGGCCCCGGTGGTCACGTTGACCACCGAGTTGTACACATGGCGTCCGGCCGACGCATGGTCGAAGACCCCAGTCACCAGTTCGCTGTCATGCTCCGCCAGCGACTGGGCGAGCTGCCCGAGTGGCTGCTGGACCTCGACATAGAACGCGGGGATCGCGGTCTCCGGCCAGACCACCAGGTCCACCTCACCCGCCTCGCGGGTCAGTTCCTCGTAGACCCCCAGCGAATATTCGATGCCATCGGCATCCCACTTGCGCGCCTGATCGATGTTGCCCTGGACCATGGCCACCGAGATCGTCTCGCCGCCCGGCTCCACCCAGCGCGCGAGCCCCAGCGACAATGAGGCGATCACCAGGGCCCCCACCAGGCCCGCGCCCAGCCAGCGCTGCCGGGTCAGAAACACCAGGACCAGCGCCACGGCCAGCAGGGCCACCACCAGCCCCGCCCCCAGCTCGCCGACCAGTGGCAGCCAGGGCTGCAGCGGCGTGTCGAGCACGGTGTGGCCGAACAGCAGCCAGGGAAAGCCGGAGAACAGCCAGGAACGCGCCAGCTCCATCAGCACCAGGCCACCGGCCAGCGCCAGCAACCCGGCCGGACGCCCCAGTGGCAGGAAGCGCGCCGCCAACCCGGCCAGCAACGCCGGATAGCCCGCCAGGGCCAGTACGAATAGCACGGTAATCAGCGAGGCAACCACCAGTGGCGCCTGCCCGAACACCAACAGGCTATTGAAGATCCAGCTCACCCCCATCCCGAAGAATCCGAGGCCGAAGGCATAGCCAGCCCAGGCGGCACGGCGCGGTCGGGCACCCGACAACAGGGCGAACCACACGGCCAGGGCCAACGGGGCGGCCAGGAACCAGCCAACCGGGGCAAAGGCCAGGGTTGCACCCGCCCCGGCCAGCAGGGCAACGAGCCCGGAGGCCCAGGGCGGCAGGCGTTCGACGAGGGTCTGCATGCCGATCAGGGGATGTGGCGGTCGTCCGGCTCCCGGGCCGGACCATCGAACGGCTGCGAGCCCTCACCGGTGGCGGCCTGCATGTCCGGCTCCGGCAGGCGCATCTCCAGCAGGTGCAGGCGCCGGTTGTCAGCGCGCAGGACGCGGAACTGCATACCATCCACGACGATCTGTTCGCCACGACGCGGGACATGACCGAAATGCGACAGCACCAGGCCCCCGATGGTGTCGAAGTCGTCCTCGCTGTAGGCGGTCTGGAAGTAGGCGTTGAACTCCTCCATCGGGGTCAGCGCCTTGATGGTGTAACGCCCGCCGGGGTGCTGCATGATCTGGGTCAGGTAGTCCTCGACATCGTGCTCGTCCTCGATCTCGCCGACGATCTGCTCCAGAACGTCCTCGATGGTCACCAGGCCGGCCACGCCGCCATACTCGTCCACCACGATCGCCATGTGGTTGCGGCTCAGGCGAAATTCCTTCAGCAACACGTTCAGCCGCTTGCTCTCCGGCACGAACACCGCCGGGCGCAGGATCTCCTGCATATCGAAGGCGGCATCGTCCGGCTCGCCAAAGAAGCGCAGCAGGTCCTTGGCGAGCAGGACGCCGACCACCTCGTCGCGGTGATCCCCCACCACCGGCAGGCGCGAATGCGCGGAAGCGACCACGTCCGGGAGGAACTCGGAGAGCCCGGCGTCGCGGCGCACCACTTCCATCTGCGCGCGCGGGATCATGATGTCGCGCACCTGCATGTCCGCGACGTTGAGCACCCCCTCCAGCATGGTCAGGGCCTCGGGATCGACCAGCTCGCGGGCGTGGGCACCGCGCAGGCACTCGATCAGCTCGTGTCGGGTCGCCGGCTCGCGGCGCGGGCGCAGGATCTCGCCGGCGCGGATCAGCCAGCGCCGCCAGATCGGTTGTTCGTCGGGTTCGGGTTCAGGCATCGGGGGCGGTTCCGGCAGGATGCGGCGACAGGACGCGGGCCGGAGGGTCGGCATCGTAGGGGTTGGGATAGCCTAACCCGGCCAGGATCGAGGACTCAATTGCCTCCATCCGCGCGGCCTCGTCCGGCGTCTGGTGATCCATGCCCTGCAGGTGCAACATCCCGTGCACCACCATGTGGTGGTAATGGGCCGCCAGCGTCTTGCCCTGTTCCGCCGCCTCGCGCGCCAGCACCGGCACGCACAGGACGACATCACCGAGATAGGCGCTCGCCTCGGGCGGCAAGCCCGGCGGCAGCGCCGGCGCCGGGAATGACAGCACATTGGTCGCGTAGTCGCGTCCCCGGAAGGTGTGATTCAGCGACTGTCCCTCCTCGGCCTCCACCAGGCGCAGAGTGACTGTGGCCGCGCCCGCCCCGCGCCAGGCGGCGCGGGCCGCCCGGTGCAAGGTGGTGGGACCGGGCAGACCGGCACGCGGAACAGCGTATTGCACCGCGATTTCAAGCGCCATCGGCACCCCGCCCGGAACCGGGCTCCGACTCCCCAGCCGGCTTGCCAGACGCATGGTCGTGGGCCTCGTAGGCCTCGACGATGCGCTGCACCAGCGGGTGGCGCACCACGTCACCGGCCTGGAAACGGGTGATATGCACCCCCTCCACGCCCTGCAGGATCTGCATCGCGTGCTTGAGGCCCGATCCCTGCCCCCGCGGCAGGTCAACCTGGGTGATGTCGCCGTTGACCACCGCAGTGGAGCCGAAGCCGATGCGGGTCAGGAACATCTTCATCTGCTCGAGGGTGGTGTTCTGCGCCTCGTCGAGGATGATGAAGGCCTCGTTCAGGGTGCGCCCGCGCATGTAGGCCAGCGGCGCGACTTCGATCACCTGGCGTTCCATCAAGCGTGCGGTCTGATCGAAGCCCATCAGTTCGTACAGTGCGTCGTACATCGGCCGCAGGTAAGGGTCGATCTTCTGCGCCAGATCGCCGGGCAAGAAGCCCAGGCGCTCGCCGGCCTCCACCGCCGGACGCACGAGCACCAGGCGCTGCACGCGGTCCTGCTCCAGTGCGGCGACCGCGGCGGCCACCGCAAGGTAGGTCTTGCCGGTCCCGGCCGGGCCGATGCCAAAACTGAGATCGTGCCGCGCGATCGCGGACAGGTATTTCGCCTGACGCGGGCCGCGACCACGGATCACCGCGCGTTTGAGCCGCAACGCGGGATCGTCGCCCGTGCCCTCGGGCTCCGCCAGCCCCTCAACATGGGCGGTCTGCAGCGCGGTATGCACCTGCTCCAGGCTGACCGGTTCTTCCTGCGCCATCCGGTGCAGGTCGTGGATCAAGGCCCCGGCCGCCTTCACGGCACCGCCCGGCCCGGTGAGATTGAAGCGCGGCCCGCGATTGTGCACCGCCACGCCCAGGCGCGACTCGATCAGGCGCAGGTGGGCATCCAGCGGCCCGGAGATCCGCGCGAGCGTCTCCTGGTCACCAGGCTCCAGGGTGAAATCCAGACGATTGGCCATGAGTCGGTTTCCCTAGGCGCCGACGGCGGCGGGCATTGTCCGCTCCACCGTGCGCCCGCGCAGGGAATGTGCCAGGGCCTCGGTAATCTCGACCGGGATCAACTGCCCGATCAGGCCGGGGTCCCCGGCGAAGTTGACGATGCGGTTGTTCGCCGTGCGCGCGGCCAGTTCGCCGGGGTTGCGCTTGGCCGGACCTTCTACCAGTACCGGCTCGATGTTGCCCACCATGGACTCGTTTCGCGCGCGGCCGTTCTGCTCGATCAGGGCCTGCAACTCGGCCAGACGGGCCTTCTTGGTCGCCATCGGCACGTCATCCGGCAGCGATGCGGCCGGGGTGCCCGGACGCGCGCTGTAGATAAAGCTGAAGGAGAAATCAAAATGCAGCTCCTCGATCAGCTTCATCGTCGCGGCGTGGTCGGCGTCGGTCTCGCCGGGGAAGCCGACGATGAAGTCCGAGGAGAGATCCAGGTCCGGGCGCGCCTCGCGCAGGCGGCGGATCTTGGACTTGTATTCCAGGATCGTGTGGCCGCGTTTCATCTGCGCCAGGATGCGGTCGGAGCCGCTTTGCACCGGCAGGTGCAGGTGACTGACCAGCTTCGGTTCGTCGGCAAAGGCCTGGATCAGCGAATCGGAAAACTCCACCGGGTGCGAGGTAGTGAAGCGGATGCGCTCGATCCCGTCGACCGCCGCAACATAGTGGATCAGCAGGGCCAGGTCCGCAGTGTCGCCGTCATCCATTGGCCCGCGGTAGGCATTCACGTTCTGCCCCAGCAGGTTGATCTCCCTGACCCCCTGCGCGGCCAGCGCGACCACCTCGGCAATCACGTCGTCGAACGGGCGGCTGATCTCGTCGCCGCGCGTGTAGGGCACCACGCAGAAGCTGCAGTACTTGGAGCAGCCTTCCATCACCGAGACGAACGCACTCGGACCGTCGGCCTTCGGCTCCGGCAGGCGGTCGAATTTCTCGATCTCGGGGAAGGAAATATCCACCACCGGGGCGCGCTCACGGCGCACCGACTGGATCATGGCCGGCAGGCGATGCAGGGTCTGCGGGCCGAATACCAGATCCACGTACGGGGCCCGGGCGCGCAGGGCATCGCCCTCCTGACTGGCAACACAACCGCCCACACCGATGATCACCTCCGGCCGGCGTTCCTTGATCTGCCGCCAGCGCCCCAGTAGCGAGAAGACCTTCTCCTGCGCCTTCTCGCGAATGGAGCAGGTGTTCATCAGCAGCAGGTCGGCCTGCTCCGGATCATCGGTACGCTCCGCCCCGTGCAGCTCACGCAGTGCGTCGAGCATGCGATCGGAGTCGTACTCGTTCATCTGACAGCCGTGCGTCTGGATGTAGACCTTGCGGATCATGCTCTCGGTACTTCGCTAGTGGGTGAACAGTGGCTTATATGGACGTTAAAACGGGACGTCGTCGTCATCGAAGCCGCCGCCGGAGGCCGGCGCGTTGCTGCGGTTGCCGCCTTGCTGGCCACCGCCGCCGTAGGCATTGCCGCCGCCATAACCCGGGTCCTGGTCGAAACCACCACCGCCGCCGCTGCCACCGCGGCCGCCGATCAGCTGCATCTCGTTGGCCACGACCTCGGTGCTGTAACGATCGTTACCGGATTGGTCCTGCCATTTGCGGGTCTGGATCTTGCCTTCGACATAGACCTGCGAGCCCTTGGACAGGTACTGCGCGGCGATATCCGCCAGGCGCCCGAACATCACCACCCGGTGCCATTCGGTGTTCTCGCGCTTCTCGCCGGAGTTCTTGTCGGTCCACTGCTCCGACGTCGCCAGACGCAGATTGGTGACGGTAACCCCGTTCGGGGTCTCGCGCTTTTCCGGGTCGGCCCCGAGGTTGCCGAGCAGGATGACTTTGTTGACGCCGCGGGCCATGGGGCCTCCTTGTGTCCAGCATGGAGAAACAGATTCGGTAGTGTAGCAGCCCACCCCGGCCGCGACAGTGCACCGGTCCGGGATGTGGACAGATTCGCGCGGCCAGTCGGGGAGGCATTGCGCGCGTTCTACGCGCCTGGCTTGCGCGCCAACCAGGCCGTCAGCTCGGGGGTGTCCGGGCCTCCTGGCTCCACCTTCAGGTACAAGGAACCGGCATCCGGCGACAGGTCCGCCTCGTGCACGCCGGGCCATGCGGCAAGCGCCCGCAGCAGTTCCGCGTCACGACCGGACCAGTGATCGGGTACCGCGACCACCCGGTTCGACCGGTAGCGCGGATGCATCCCGCGGGCGATCCACCACCAGGCCAGCAGCAACGGCACCCCGGCAAGGAACACCCCGACCGGCCCGACCAGTGTCAGCAGGACACCTCCCAGCACGCCGCCGGCGAAAATCCCAAGGAACTGCGCGGTGGCAAAGCCGCCCATCGCCGTGCCCTTGTGGGCGACCGGCGCCACGCGCGCAACCAGCGACGGCAGTCCCGCCTCAAGCAGGTTGAAGGCGGCAAAGAACAGGACCATCAGCGCCGCCAGCGTCCACAGACCGCCGCCGTCGAGCACCAGCAGGGCCAGCAGGATCTGCACCCCGGCCAGCAGGGCGATCGCCCCGCGCAGCACGCTGTGCACGCGCCGGCGGCGCTCGCCGAAGATGATCCCCGGGAGCATCAGCGCGAACCCCGCCAGCAGCACCGGCACATAGAACTTCCAGTGGCTGGCACCCGCTAGCCCGAGCGTCTCCACCAGCAGCACCGGGATAACCAGAAAGTTCGCGGCCAGGACCAGGTGCAGCACGAAGATGCCGAGGTTCAGGCGCAACAGGTCCGGGGCGCGCAGCACGCGGGGCAGTGCCGACCAGACCGGCACCATGTCCGGGTGTGCCCGCGCCCGTGCCGGCGTTGGCACCCAAAGGAACAGGATCACAATCGCGACCAGCCCGAGCAGCGCCGACAGGCCGAAGATCCCGGACAATCCCGCCGCCTGGTCCACCACCGGGCCCAGGGCCATCGCTGCGGTGAAGGTCAGGCCGATGGTCAGCCCGATCACGGCGAGCGCCCGCATGCGCCGCTCCTCGCCAACCAGATCCGCGGTCAACGCCAGGACCACCGCCGCCACCGCGCCCGACCCCTGCAGGGCCCGCCCGAGAATGATGCCGTGGATGGTCTCGGCGACCGCGGCGAGCACACTGCCAGCAACGAACAGCAACAGCCCGGCGAGGATCAGCGGCTTGCGGCCGACCCGGTCCGACAAGAGACCGAACGGGATCTGCAGCACGGCCTGGGTGAGTCCGTAGATCCCGAGCGCCAGGCCCATCAGCAGCGGGGTTGCGCCGGGGATACGGTCGGCATGCAGCATGAACACCGGCAGGACCATGAACAGGCCGGCCATGCGCACGCCATAAATCGCCGCCAGCCCAGTGGTGGCGCGCAGCTCGCGGGGATTCATGGCGTCCGCGACCGACGCGGGCAAGAAGAGCTCTTCATGTCCGGGGAGTTTACCGGCAAGCGCGGCGGGGAAACCATGGCGAGCGCGGCCCGGGTGTTACCATGGATGGTTTGCGGCGCCCCAATGGAAACACTGATCCGTGTTTTCGCCAGCGCGCCGCGCGACGTAACCCAGTGGAGTCGATCCAGCCCCATGGACAGCATCAGCATTCGCGGCGCCCGCACCCATAACCTGAAGAACGTGGACCTCGACCTGCCGCGCGAACGGCTGATCGTGATTACCGGCGTTTCCGGTTCGGGCAAATCCTCGCTGGCCTTCGACACCCTGTTCGCCGAGGGCCAGCGCCGCTACGTGGAGAGCCTGTCGACCTACGCCCGGCAGTTCCTGTCGATGATGGAAAAGCCCGACGTCGACCAGATCGAGGGTCTGTCGCCGGCGATCTCCATCGAGCAGAAGAGTACCTCGCACAACCCGCGGTCCACCGTCGGGACCATCACCGAGATCTACGACTACCTGCGCCTGCTGTTCGCGCGCGCCGGCGAGCCGCGCTGCCCGGAACACGGCGAGACCCTGGCCGCCCAGACCATCTCGCAGATGGTCGACCAGGTACTCGATCTGCCGGAGGGCGACAAGGTCATGCTGCTGTCGCCGGTGGTCCGCGGCCGCAAGGGCGAACACCACAAGATGCTCGAGGCCATGCGCTCCCAGGGCTACCTGCGCGCGCGTATCAATGGCGAGATCCACGACCTCGACGCCCTGCCGGCGCTGGACCCCAAGCGCAAGCACAACATCGAGATCGTGATCGACCGCTTCCGCGTGCGCGAGGACCTGCGCCAGCGCCTGGCCGAGTCCTTCGAAACCGCCACCGAACTGGCCGATGGCCTGGCGCTGATCGCGTGGATGGACGAGCCGGAACGCGAGCCGATGATCTTCTCGGCGCGCTACGCCTGTCCGATTTGCGGCTATGCCCTGCGCGAGCTGGAGCCCCGGCTGTTCTCGTTCAACAACCCGGCAGGCGCCTGCCCCACCTGCGACGGCCTCGGTGTGCACCAGTTCTTCGACCCCGAACGGGTCGTGTCGCAGCCCGAGCTAAGCCTCGGTGGCGGGGCCGTGCGGGGCTGGGATCGGCGCAACGCCTGGTACTTCAGCCTGCTGACCAGTCTCGCCCGGCATTACGACTTCGACGTGGAGGCCCCCTGGCAGGAATTGCCGGCCGAGGTCCGTGCGGTGGTCCTGCATGGTTCGGGCACGGAGAAGGTCAAGCTGTCGACCCCGGCCGCCAACGGCCAACTGCGCACCGACGAACGCGTGTTCGAGGGTGTGATCCCGAACCTGGAGCGGCGCTACCGCGAGACCGACTCCGCGGCAGTGCGCGAGGAACTGGGCCGCTACCAGGCGGAACAGCCCTGCCCCGACTGCCACGGCACGCGCCTCAACTCGGCCGCACGCAACGTCTTTGTCAGCGACATGACCCTGCCCGAGGTCACGCACATGAGCGTGGCCAACGCGCAGGCCTTTTTCGACGACCTCCGCCTGCCGGGACGCTTCGCCCAGATCGCCGAGAAGATCGTGCGCGAGATCTCCGCGCGCCTGGGGTTCCTCAACGATGTCGGCCTCGACTACCTGACCCTGGACCGCTCCGCCGACACCCTTTCCGGCGGCGAGGCCCAGCGTATCCGCCTGGCCTCGCAGATCGGCTCGGCCCTGGTCGGGGTGATGTACATCCTCGACGAGCCATCAATCGGCCTGCACCAGCGCGACAACGCACGCCTGCTGAAGACCCTGAGCCACCTGCGCGACCTCGGCAACACGGTCATCGTGGTGGAGCATGACGAGGATGCCATCCGACAAGCCGATTATGTCGTGGATATCGGCCCCGGCGCGGGTCGCCACGGCGGCCACATTGTGGCGTCGGGCACCCCGGAGGCGGTCGCGAATCATCCGGATTCCCTCACCGGCGCATACCTGCGCGGCACCCGCTGCATCCCGGTGCCGGACCAGCGGACGCCGCCCGACGCGGAGCGCGAGATCCGCGTAATCGGCGCGCGTGGCAACAACCTGAAGGGCGGTGATTTCGCCTTCCCCACCGGGCTGTTCACCTGCGTGACCGGGGTCTCGGGCTCCGGCAAGTCCACCCTGGTCAACAACACCCTGTACCCGGCCGTCGCCACCGCCCTCCATGGCGGGCGCCACCACATCGAGGATCACGACCGCATCGACGGCATGGAGTTGATCGACAAAGTGGTCGACATCGACCAGAGCCCGATCGGGCGTACCCCGCGCTCCAACCCGGCCACCTATACCGGCCTGTTTACGCCCATACGCGAACTGTTTGCCGCAACCGGCGAGGCGCGCTCGCGCGGCTACAAGCCCGGGCGCTTCTCGTTCAACGTCCGTGGCGGGCGCTGCGAGGCCTGCCAGGGCGATGGCGTGATCAAGGTGGAAATGCACTTCCTGCCGGACGTCTTCGTCCCCTGCGACGTCTGCAAGGGCCAACGCTATAACCGCGAGACCCTGGACGTGCGCTACAAGGGCAAGAATATCCACGAAGTCCTGGAGATGACCGTCGAAGAGGCCCTCGACTTCTTCCAGCCGGTACCGGTGATCCACCGCAAGCTCGAGATGCTGATGGAGGTGGGCCTGTCCTACATCCAGCTGGGGCAGAATGCCACCACCCTTTCCGGTGGCGAGGCCCAGCGCATCAAGCTCGCCCGGGAGCTCTCCAAGCGCGATACCGGTCGTACGCTCTACATCCTCGACGAGCCGACCACCGGCCTCCATTTCGAGGATATCGCCCAGCTCCTGCGCGTGCTCCACCGCCTCCGCGACCATGGCAATACCATCGTCGTGATCGAGCACAACCTCGACGTCATCAAGACCGCCGACTGGCTGATCGATATCGGCCCGGAAGGCGGTAGCGGCGGCGGTGAACTCCTCGTGGCAGGCACTCCCGAAGCGGTGGCCGCCGCAGCCCACAGCCACACCGGGCAGTTCCTTGCACCGCTGCTCCCCGCCGCAAGCTCTTCTCACGCCGCCAACGGTTAACGACCCGCGGCCCTTTCCATCTCCACGGGCTGCGCGCCTGCGCACCGTCCCCACAGACCGCGCTTCCCTCTCTCTTTCTAAATTCGCCGTTACCCAGACGCAAGAAAGCCGGCCCAAGGCCGGCTTTCCGAGCGCTCAACCTGCGAGCGCGCTTTCCTCTGGCGACGGACCCTCAGGCGGCTTCGCCTTCTCCGGCATCCAGTTCGGGACGATCCACGAGTTCAACGTAGGCCATCGGGGCATTATCACCCGCGCGGTTGCCGCACTTCAGGATCCGCAGGTAGCCACCGGGCCGCGCCTGGTAGCGCGGACCCAGTTCGGCGAACAGCTTTCCCACAATCTCCTTGTCACGAAGACGGGCAAACGCCAGCCGACGGCCGTGAACGCTGTCTTCCTTGGCCAGCGTGATCAGCGGTTCGGCGACGCGACGCAGCTCTTTCGCCTTGGGCAGCGTGGTCTTGATCAGTTCGTGCCGGAACAGGGCCACGGACATGGCCTGAAACGTGGCCTTGCGGTGCGAGCTGTTGCGGCCAAGCTGACGGCCGGAATGACGATGACGCATGAGAGGCTTCCTCTAAAAAACGATGGGCGCGGGGCGCCGTGATTACTCGTTGTCGTCGCGCAGACCCGGCGGCGGCCAGTTCTCGAGACGCATGCCGAGCGACAGCCCGTGGGTCGCCAGCGTGTCCTTGATTTCAGTCAGCGACTTCTTGCCGAGGTTCGGCGCACGCAGCAGCTCGACCTCGGTGCGCTGGACGAGATCCCCAATGTAGTACAGGTTCTCGGCCTTCAGGCAGTTGGCCGAACGCACCGTCAGTTCCAGCTCGTCCACCGGACGCAGCAGCACCGGGTCGATCGCGCCACCCACGGCACCCGCCACTTCGGCCGACTCTTCTTGCAAGTCCACGAACGGCGCCAGCTGGCCCTGGAGGATCGTCGCGGCTTGCCGCACGGCGTCATCCGGGGCGATCGCACCATTGGTTTCGAGCTCGAGCACCAGGCGATCCATATCGGTCCGCTGGGCCAGACGCGCGCTTTCGACGCGATAGGACACGCGGCGAATCGGGCTGAAGCTGGCGTCCAGCAACAGTCGACCAATACCCGTGTCATCCCCACCCTCGGCTTGCCGACGCGTGCTGACGGGTTCGTACCCGCGACCCGCGCGCGCCGTCAGAGTGATGTCCAGATCCACGTTCTTGGTGATCGTCGCGATCACGTGTTCCGGGTTCACCACCTCGACGTCATGGTCGACCTGAATGTCGCCGGCCGTCACCACGCTCGGACCCTTCTTCCTCAGGGTCAGCGTGGACTCGTCGCGGCTGTGCATCCGCAGCGCAACACCCTTCAGGTTCAGCAGGATGTCGACGACATCTTCCTGTACCCCTTCGATGGTGGTGTACTCGTGCAGCACGCCTTCAATCCGGGCCTCGACAATGGCGGCACCCGGGATGGACGACAGCAACACACGTCGCAGGGCATTGCCCAGGGTGTGGCCGAAGCCGCGTTCCAGCGGCTCGAGGGCGACCTTGGCCTGATTCCGATTCTCGGCCTCGACCTCGATCTGCTGTTTCTTGACCAGTTCGTTCGACTGCATTGTGACTCCTGGCGCCAGGCCGAAAAACGATTACTTCGAGTACAGCTCGACGACGAGCGACTCGTTGATGTCCGCAGGCAGATCCGAACGATCCGGGACCGCCTTGAACGTACCCTCGAACTTGCTGGTGTCCACTTCGATCCAGCTCGGGAACCCGGTCTGCTCGGCCAGCGTCATCGAGTCCTGGATGCGCACCTGCTTGCGCGCCTTCTCCCGGACCGTAACCACGTCGGACGGCTGCACCTGGTAGGCCGCGATGTTGACCACCTGCCCGTTCACCTGGATCGCACGATGCGCAACCAGCTGGCGCGCTTCGGAGCGGGTGGAGCCGAAGCCCATGCGGTACACCACGTTATCCAGACGACCTTCCAGCAGCTTCAGCAGGTTCTCACCCGTCGAGCCCTTGCGCTGAGCGGCCTTCTTGTAATAGTTGCGGAACTGCTTTTCCAGCACGCCGTAGATGCGGCGAAGCTTCTGCTTCTCGCGCAGCTGCACGGCGTAGTCCGACAGGCGAGTACGGCGTTCACCGTGCTGACCCGGCGGCTTGTCGAGCTTGCACTTTGTTTCAAGCGCACGGACCCCGCTCTTCAGGCCCAGGTCCACGCCTTCACGGCGACTCAACTTGCATTTCGGTCCAATGTAACGAGCCATTCTTCAACTCCAGCCTTAAACGCGGCGTTTCTTGGGCGGCCGGCAGCCGTTGTGAGGGATCGGGGTTACATCACTGATGTTCGTGATCTTGAACCCGGCATTGTTCAGCGCACGTACCGCCGACTCGCGACCCGGACCCGGGCCCCGCACCATCACGTCGAGATTCTTCACGCCGTGTTCGGCCGCAGTCGTCCCGGCGCGCTCGGCCGCGATCTGCGCGGCGAACGGCGTCGACTTGCGGGAACCACGGAAGCCCGAACCACCGGAGGTGGCCCAGCTTATCGTGTTCCCCTGCCGGTCGGTGATCGTGATGATCGTGTTGTTGAACGTGGCGTACACATGAGCCACGCCCTCGGCGATATTTTTGCGGACCTTTTTCTTGGTCCGTGTTTGCGCTTGTGCCATGTACCTGAGATCCCAGTCTGATTACTTGCGAATCGGGCGACGCGGGCCCTTTCGGGTGCGTGCATTCGTCTGCGTCTGCTGACCGCGCAGCGGCAGGCCGCGACGGTGGCGCACGCCACGGTAGCAGCCCAGATCCATCAATCGCTTGATGTTCATGCTGACTTCCCGGCGCAGATCCCCTTCCACGGGGATCTTGTCGATCTGGGCGCGCAGCGCATCCACTTCGGCATCCGTCAGATCCCGCACCTTGATGTCCCGACGCACACCCGCCCCATCGCAGATCAGGCCGGCCCGAGTCGGGCCAATGCCATAGATCGCGGTCAGCGCGATTACCGTGTGCTTCTGGTCAGGAATATTGATTCCAGCGACGCGAGCCATCCAACTTCTCCATCAAAATCCGGCAAAGCCGGCTATAGTAGCAATGATTATGCGTTACGCCAAGCTTCAGCCCTGACGCTGCTTGTGGCGGGCGTCGGAACAGATCACCCGGACCACGCCATTACGCCGAATGACTTTGCAGTTCCGGCACATCGGCTTTACAGATGCACGTACCTTCATGGTCTATCTCCTGGTCTAGCGGATCCCGGTCCCGCCGAAACCCTTCAGATTCGCTTTCTTCATCAAGCCTTCGTACTGGTGGGACACCAGATGCGACTGCAACTGTGCCATGAAATCCATCACCACGATCACGATGATCAGAAGCGAGGTCCCGCCAAAGTAGAAGGGCACGTTCCAATACAGGATCAGGAACTCCGGCAGCAGGCACACTGCGGTGATGTACACCGCCCCAACCGCCGTCAGCCGAGTCATGACCCCGTCAATGAATCTTTCGGTCTGGACACCTGGCCGGATCCCCGGAATGAAGGCGCCCTGCTTCTTCAGATTTTCCGCCGTATCGCGTGAGTTGAACACCAGCGCGGTATAGAAGAAGCAGAAGAAAATAATCGCAGCCGCATAGAACATCACGTACAGCGGCTGTCCCGGCGCCAGCGTCGTCGAGATCTCCCGCAGCCAGTCCATCCCTTCAGCCTGGCCGAACCACTGCCCCAACGTCGACGGGAACAGAATGATACTCGATGCGAAGATCGGCGGGATCACCCCGGCCATGTTCAGCTTCAGCGGCAGGTGCGAGGACTGGCCACCGACCATCTTCCTTCCCACCTGGCGTTTGGCGTAATTGATCGTCACTCGGCGTTGCCCGCGCTCGACGAACACCACGAAGGCGGTCACCGCCAGGGCCAGGACGATCAGAATCACCACGAATGCTGCCGCCAGTTCTCCGGTGCGGGCCAGCTCCAGGGTTCCGCCAATCGCGCCCGGAAGCCCTGCGACGATACCGGCGAAGATGATGATCGAGATCCCGTTGCCAATGCCGCGTTCCGTAATCTGCTCACCCAGCCACATCAGGAACAGCGTCCCCGTCACCAGCGAGACCACCACGGTGAAGATAAAGATCGGGCCCGGGTTGAGGGCCATCGGCATCCCCTGGATGGTCTGACCATTCAAGGCAATCCCGATCCCGATACTCTGGAACAGCGCCAGCGCCACGGTCCCGTAGCGCGTGTACTGCGTAATCTTGCGCCGTCCCTGTTCGCCCTCTTTCTTCAATTGCTGGAGCGCCGGTACGGTCGCGGCCAGAAGCTGCATGATGATGGCGGCCGAGATGTACGGCATCACCCCTAGCGCAAAGATCGACAGGCGCTCCAGCGCCCCCCCGGAAAACATGTTGAACATGTCCAGGATGGTCCCGCTTTGCTGTTCGAAGAACTGCGAGACGGCCACCGGGTTAATACCGGGCACCGGAATGAATGTACCGATCCGGTACACCACCAGGGCACCCAGAACGAACAGCAGGCGTTGGCGTAACTCGGTAAAACCGGTGAGCCCGCCACCGGAACGTGCTGTCGCTCCACGTGCCATTATTTAGGCCTCAACGCTCCCGCCAGCGGCTTCGATCGCCGCCCGCGCGCCCTTGGTGACGCCCACGCCTTTCACGGCACAGGCCTTCGAGACTTCACCGGAGGCGAAGATCTTGGCGCTCTGCGCATCGCTGCGCACGACGCCCGCAGCCTTCAGGGTGTCCAGGGTCACGTCGCCGTCGACCTTGGCCAGTTCGCTGAGACGCACTTCGGCCGAATACTGTTGCTTGCGGGAGCGGAAGCCCACCTTGGGCAGGCGACGCTGCAGCGGCATCTGGCCGCCCTCGAACCCCACCTTCGTGTAACCACCCGAGCGAGACTTCTGGCCCTTGTGGCCGCGGCCGCCGGTCTTGCCCAGACCGGAGCCAATCCCCCGACCGACGCGCTTCGCCGGCTTGCGGGCACCGTCGGGGCTGGAAATGTTATTCAGTCGCATGATTAGACTTCCTCTACCTTCAGCAGGTACGAGACCTTCTTGACCATGCCCATGTTTTCGGGCGTGGCCTCGATGATCGCGCTGCTGTGGGTCTTGCGCAGCCCGAGTCCACGCACGCACGCCTTGTGCGTGGCGATACGGCCGGCGGTGCTGCGTACCAGTGTCAGTTTCAGCTTGCTCATGGCTTAGCTCTTCACTTCGTCGACGGACTTGCCGCGCTTGGCCGCAACCCGTTCCGGCGAGTTCACCATGGTGAGCCCGTCGATGGTCGCCTGCACGACGTTGATAGGGTTGCGCGAACCGACACACTTGGCCAGCACGTTACGTACGCCCGCTACTTCGAGCACTGCGCGCATCGCGCCCCCGGCGATGATCCCGGTACCCTCAGAAGCCGGCTGCATGTAGACGTTGGCCGCGCCATGATGCCCGTTCACCGCATAGTGCAGCGTGCCTTCGTTCAGCGACACATTGCGCATTTCCATGCGCGCCTGCTGCATTGCCTTCTGAATGGCCGCCGGCACTTCGCGCGCCTTCGCGTACCCGTATCCAACTCGTCCCTCGCCATCACCGACGACGGTCAGTGCGGCAAACCGGAACTGCCGGCCGCCCTTGACCACCTTCGCAACGCGGTTGACGCCAATCAGCTTTTCCTGGAGGCCGTCCTGCGCTTCGCTTACATCGTTACGTGCCATTTCTCTCTCCGCTCGATCGCGTTTGACTAGAACTGCAGGCCGCTTTCACGGGCGGCGTCGGCAAGTGCCTTCACCCGTCCGTGATAACGAAAACCCGCGCGGTCAAACGCGACCTGTTCGATCCCTGCTTTGCGCGCACGCTCCGCGATGGCCTGGCCCACGCGGGCGGCGGCCTCGGCGTTGCCGGTGGAACCCCCGGCATTCTTCAGATCCTTCTCCACGGTCGACGCCGCGGCAAGCACCGCGTCGCCCGAGGGGGCAATGATCTGCGCGTACATGTGGCGCGGCGTCCGGTGGATACAGAGACGATGCACCCCCAGCTCACGGATCTTGAACCGTGCGCGCCGCGCCCTCTTAAGTCTGGCCTCTTTCTTGTCCACTGGTGCCTACCTACTTCTTCTTGGCTTCTTTGCGCACGATGCGCTCGTCTTTGTACTTCACGCCCTTGCCCTTGTAGGGCTCCGGCGGGCGGAAGGCGCGAATGTTCGCTGCCACCTGGCCCACCTTCTGGCGATCCGTTCCCTTGACCACGACCTCGGTCGGGGTCGGTGTCTCCACCGTCACGCCTTCCGGAATGTCGAAGTCGATCGGATGCGAGTACCCGAGCGTCAGGTTCAGCTTCGCGCCCTGCATTTGGGCGCGATAGCCGACGCCGACCAACTCCAGCGCCCGGACGAACCCTTCGCTCACCCCGTGGACATGATTGCCCAGGAGTGCCCGAATAGTACCCGCCAACGCGACATTCTTCGCGTTCTCCGTGGCCTTCACTCGAACCACCCCGTCCTCGACGGTAACGATCACGGCTTCGGGGCAGGTGAGCTGTAGCTCGCCCTTCGGACCCTTGATCTTGATCTCGCTTTCCGACTGCTCGACGGAGACGCCGTTCGGCAGCTTGATCGGCAGATTTGCAATGCGCGACATGGCTGATTCCTCAGTAAATCTTGCAGAGGACTTCGCCGCCCTGGCCTGCGGCCCGGGCAGCGCGGTCACTCATGACACCCTGTGGCGTGGAGACCACGGCAACCCCGAGACCGGCGTTAATTCGCGGCAGCTCGTCCTTGCCGCGATAAATCCGCAGGCCCGGACGCGAGATGCGCTCGACGGTCTCGATGACCGGCCGTCCCTCGAAGTACTTCAGCTTCACCACCAGTTTCTTCTGGGCAACTTCACCCTCGACCTGGATGTCGCCTACGAAACCCTCGTCGGCGAAGACCTTAAGGATACGCTCCTTGGCCTTGCTGAAAGGAATGGCGACCTGCTCCTTGTTCGCACGCTGGGCGTTGCGAACACGGGTGAGCATGTCGGAAATCGGATCGGTCATCATCGGTTCAAATCTCCTTACCAGCTCGCCTTGCGCAGGCCCGGAATCTCGCCCTTCATGGCGTGTTCGCGCAGCTTGTTGCGCCCCAGGCCAAACCGGCGGTAATACCCTTTCGGCCGACCAGTGACGCCGCACCGGTTCGTCTGCCGAACGCGCGCGGAATCACGCGGCAGCTTTTGCAGCGCATGCATGGCCGCCAGGCGTTCTTCGGACGACTTGGTCTCGTCGACCAGGATCGCCTTCAGTTCGGCCCGCTTGGCCGCGTACTTGTTGACCAGTCGCTCGCGCTTTTTCTCGCGTTCGAGCATCGATGTCTTTGCCATGTGCGCCTACCTCGGTTACTGCCGGAACGGGAATCGGAAGGCCTCCAAAAGGGCCTTGGCTTCCGCGTCCGTTCTTGCACTGGTGGTAATCGTGATGTCCATGCCGCGCAATTTGTCGACACGGTCGTAATCGATCTCCGGGAAGATGATCTGTTCCTTGATGCCCATGCTGTAGTTGCCACGCCCATCGAAGGCTTTCGCGGAAAACCCGCGGAAGTCCCGCACGCGCGGCAGCGCTACGCTGATCAGGCGATCCAGGAACTCGTACATCTGCCGCCGGCGCAAGGTGACCTTGCAGCCGATCGGATAGTCATCGCGGATCTTGAACCCGGCGATCGACTTGCGCGCCTTGGTCACGACCGGCTTCTGCCCGGCAATGGCCGTCATGTCGCTGACCGCGTGCTCGATCACCTTCTTGTCCGCGACGGCATCACCCAGACCCATATTCAGGGTCACCTTGGTGACACGCGGGATTTCCATCACGTTGGCATAGCTGAACTGCTCGCGCAGGGCCTGCTTCACCGTGGATTCGTATTCTTCTCTCAAGCGTTCCATAAAACCGTCCGTCCCGCGTTATGCGTCCACGACTTCGCCGTTCGAGCGGAAGACCCGCACCTTACGGCCGTCTTCCAGGGTCTTGAACGACACGCGATCACCCTTGTCGGTTGCTGGGTTGAAGACCATCACGTTGGACACATCGATCGGCATTTCCTTCTCGATGATCCCACCGCCGACGCCCTGTTGCGGGTTCGGCTTCTGATGCTTCTTCACCATGTTGATGTTCTGAACCAGAACCTTGCCATCGAGGACCTTGATAATGGTGCCCCGGCGACCCTTGTCCTTGCCAGAAATCACGACGACATCGTCGCCTTTGCGAATCTTGTTCATCACGTCCTCACAGCACTTCCGGGGCGAGGGAGATAATCTTCATGTACTTCTCCCCTCGCAGTTCACGCGTCACCGGCCCGAAGATACGGGTGCCGATCGGCTGGTGCTGGTTGTTCAGCAGGACCGCGGCGTTGCGGTCGAAGCGGATCAGCGATCCATCCGCACGGCGCACGCCCGCGGCCGTGCGCACCACGACGGCGTCATAGACATCGCCCTTCTTCACCTTGCCACGCGGGATCGCATCCTTGACGCTCACCTTGATGACGTCGCCCACCCGGGCGTACCGGCGGTGCGACCCGCCCAGCACCTTGATGCACTGGATGCGTCGGGCACCGCTGTTATCGGCGGCCTCGAGCACGGTCTGCATTTGAATCATGACTTATCTCCTGGCAGCCGATTCAGAGAGCGTCCTGCCCGACCACTTCGATCAGGGCATGATGCTTCTGCTTGGAAATCGGCCGGCATTCACGGATACGAACCCGATCGCCCATGCGCGATACATTTTCTTCGTCATGGACGTGCAGTTTCGTGCTGCGACGAATGAACTTCCCGTACAGCGGATGACGGACGCGACGCTCGACAAGAACCGTGCGGGTCTTGTCCGTCTTGTCGCTAATCACGCGCCCGACGACGGAACGCTGAGTCCTGGAACCTTCTTCGGTCATTGTCTTAACCTGCCCTTCTACGTTCATTCATCAGCGTCTTGATCTGCGCGATCTCGCGCCGCACCTTGCCGACACGATCCGGGCGCGCAAGCTGCCCAACCGACTTCTGCATGCGAAGGCCGAACTGTTCCTTGTAGAGCGCTTCCAGCTCCTGGTCCAGATCGCCGTCCGACTTCTTTCTGAGCTCTTCTGCTTTCATCACATCACCTGCCGACGGGTAAACACCGTCTTGACCGGGAGCTTGGCGGCGGCCAGACGCATTGCCTCACGCGCAACGTCTTCATGCACACCTTCCATCTCGTAGAGCACGCGCCCGGGCTGGATCTTGCAGACCCAGTACTCGACACCGCCCTTGCCCTTGCCCATGCGCACTTCAAGCGGCTTCTTGGTGACCGGGACGTCCGGGAACACCCGGATCCAGATCTTCCCGCCACGCTTGATGTGACGCACCATCGCACGCCGCGCCGCCTCGATCTGGCGCGCGGTAATGCGACCGCGTTCCACGGCCTGAAGGCCGTACTCGCCGAAGCTGACCTTGGCGCCGGTGGAGGCCATGCCCCGGTTCCGGCCCTTGAACTGCTTGCGGAATTTGGTTCTTTTTGGCTGCAACATGGTCTATGTCCTAGCTCGCGTTGGCCGCAGCGCGCGTCCCTTCGACCGGTTCCAGGCCGAAAACTTCGCCCTTGAAGATCCACACCTTGACGCCGATGATCCCGTAGGTCGTACGCGCCTCGGCGAAACCGTAGTCGATGTCCGCACGCAGGGTGTGCAGCGGCACGCGGCCTTCGCGGTACCACTCGGAACGCGCGATCTCGGCGCCATTGAGACGACCGGCCACGTGCACCTTGATGCCCTGGGCACCCAGGCGCATCGCATTACCCACGGCGCGCTTCATCGCACGACGGAACATAATCCGGCGTTCAAGCTGCTGGGCGATACCTTCCGCGACCAGCTGGGCTTCGATCTCGGGCTTGCGCACCTCTTCGATATTGATCTTGACGTTGCCCTGCTCCAGGCCCGTCTCGGCTGCCACTTCGCGGCGCAGCTTCTCGATGTCCTCGCCCTTCTTGCCAATCACAATCCCCGGACGTGCCGTGTGAATCGTGATGTGCGCGGCCTTGGCGGGACGCTCGATGGTGATTCGGCTGACCGACGCGTGGGCAAGTTTCTTCTGCAGAAACGTGCGCAGCTTGATGTCGTTGTTCAGCGTTTCACCAAACTCGCGACCGTCCGCGTACCAGGTCGCCGACCACGGGCGAGAAATGCCCAGCCGGATGCCGGTTGGATGTACTTTCTGACCCATGGTTAGTTCGCTCCCTTCTCGCTCACGCCCACTACAATGTGGCTAGTGCGCTTCATGATGCGGTTGCCGCGACCCTTGGCTCGCGCCTGCATGCGCTTGAGAACCGGGCCTTCGTCGATCTGGATGCGCGAGATGCGCAGCTCGTCGATGTCTGCACCGTCATTGTTCTCCGCATTGGCAATCGCGGACTCCAGCACCTTTTTTACAATCGCTGCCGGCTTTTTGGGGCTGAAAGTCAACTCGTTCAGAGCCTCTTCCACCCGCATGCCACGAACCTGGTCGGCGACCAGCCGCGTCTTCTGCGGCGAGATGCGCGCGTAGCGCAGTTTTGCAATCGTCTCCATCGTTCGTCCTCAGCGCGACTTCTTGTTGGCGATGTGACCCTTGAAGGTCCGCGTCAACGCAAACTCGCCCAGCTTGTGGCCGACCATGTTTTCGTTGACCAGCACCGGAATATGCTGACGCCCGTTGTGTACCGCGAGGGTGAGACCCACCATCTGCGGGATGATCATCGAGCGGCGCGACCAGGTCTTGATCGGACGCCGATCGTTCTTCTCGAGCGCCTCATCCACCTTCTTGCGAAGGTGATGATCGACGAACGGGCCTTTCTTCAGTGAACGCGGCATGCTGGCACTCCGTTACTTCTTGCGCCGACGCACGATCATGCCGTCGGTACGTTTGTTGTTGCGGGTTTTGTAACCCTTGGTCGGGCGGCCCCACGGGGTCACCGGGTGACGCCCGAAGTTGCGACCTTCACCACCACCATGCGGGTGGTCGACCGGGTTCATCGCGGTGCCACGCACGGTTGGGCGGACACCCATCCAGCGTTTGGCACCGGCCTTCCCGAATTTCTTGAGGCTGTGCTCGCTGTGACCGACTTCGCCGATCGTGGCCCGGCACTCGGACTGGATGCGGCGCATCTCACCGGAGCGCAGGCGAATCGTCGCGTGCGCGCCTTCTCGTGCCACGACCTGGGCCGAGGCACCGGCGGACCGCGCAATCTGCGCTCCCTTCCCCGGCTTCATCTCGATGCAGTGAATCACCGTGCCCACCGGAATGGAGCGCAGCGGCATCGCGTTACCCACGCGAATCGGGGCCTGCGAGCCGCTCGTCACGGCATCACCCTGCTTCAGCCCGCGGGGCGCAACAATGTACCGGCGTTCGCCGTCAGAGTACAGTACTAACGCCAAATGAGCGCTGCGGTTCGGATCATACTCCAGCCGCTCGACCTTGCCTGGCACGCCGTCCTTGTTCCGCTTGAAGTCAACGATGCGGTAGCGCTGCTTGTGGCCACCACCGACGTGCCGCGTGGTAATGCGGCCAGCGTTGTTGCGGCCGCCCGAGCGAGTCTGCTTTTCGAGCAGCGCCGCGTGCGGCGCCCCCTTGTGCAGACCCTCGCCGCGGATCTTCACCGCGTGACGGCGCCCGGCAGAGGTCGGATTGGTCTTGATAATCGCCATGACTAGACCTGTTCTCCTTCACCCATGTCGATGCTCTCGCCTTCAGCGAGGGCCACATAGGCCTTTTTCCAGTGGTTGCGACGCCCGAACATGCGACCGAAGCGCTTGTTCTTGCCCTGCTGGTTCAATGTGCGCACGTGCTCCACCCGAACCTCGAACAGCTTCTCGATCGCGGCCTTGATCTCGGCCTTGTCCGCACCCGGCAGCACACGGAACACGTATTGCCCCACTTCGCCGGCGTTGGTCGACTTCTCCGACACCACCGGACCCTGAATAATCTGCATCAGACGCGAATTCATGCCAGCCACTCCTCAAGCTTGCGGATGGCGCCTTCCGTAATCACGACCGTATCGGCCCCGACCAGGTTGGCGGGATTGACACCGCTCACATCGATCACATCCACGTGCGGGACGTTGCTCAACGCACGTTCGGTCATCGCGTCATCCTCGGCCAGCACCACCAGCCCCCGCTCCAGGCCGAGCTCGCCGAGCTTGGCAATGCCGTCACGGGTCTTGCCCGACTCTACGGCGAATGCAGCGACCACTTTCAGGCGATCCTGCCGCAGCAGTTCGGAGAGGATGGACGCCATAGCGGCGCGGTACATCTTCTTGTTCAGCTTCTGCGAGAAATCCTGAGTGCGCGCAGCGAACACCTTGCCGCCACCCGTCCACAGCGGGCTGCGAATCGTACCAGCGCGAGCGCGCCCAGTCCCTTTCTGGCGGAACGGCTTGATGCCGCCGCCACTGACCTGGGCCCGGGTCTTCTGGGCACGGGTCCCGCTGCGGGCGCCGGCCAGCTGAGCGACGACGCTCTGATGCACCAGCGGTTCATTGAAATCCCGCTCAAAGCAGGTGGCGGACAGCTCCACGCTGGCCCCGGTATCGGCAGTCGTAACTTGCATTGTTTTAACCCTTCGCCTTCACGGCCGGACGAATCATCACGTCGGTACTCGGCGCGCCCGGCACGGCACCCTGAACCAGGACCAGGCTGCGATCAGCGTCCACGCGTACCACCTTGAGGTTCTGGATGGTTTTGCGCTCGGCGCCCATGTGCCCGGCCATCTTCTTGCCCTTGAACACACGGCCCGGGCTCTGGTTCTGACCAATGGAACCCGGAGCGCGATGCGCCAGCGAGTTGCCATGGGTCGCGTCCTGGGTGCGGAAGTTGTGACGCTTCACGGCACCCTGGAAACCCTTGCCCTTGCTCTGAGCGGTCACATCCACGATCTGCCCCTCCTCGAACCGGTCGACGGTGATTGCATCACCGGCAGCCAGGCCTTCGAGGTCGGTCTCGTCGACGCGAAACTCCCACAGACCGCGCCCGGGCTCCACCGACGCCGCGGCGTAGTGCCCAGCCTCCGGCTTGCTTACCCGGGACGGCTTGCGCGAACCCGCCGTCACCTGGACCGCGTTGTAGCCGTCGCCTTCGGTGCGCTTGATCTGGACCACGCGATTGTTGTCCACCTGTAGCACCGTAACCGGCACAGAGACGCCATCGTCCGTAAAGACGCGCGACATGCCGAGCTTGCGACCGATGAGTCCAAGAGCCATTACAAAACCCCTTCCGTATCAGACGGCGCTAACAAGCGCCCTAAAGCCGTGGCCCGGCGAAAATTCCGCCGGGCCACGGAAAGCCCAATAGTATGGCAGAAAATTTAACGTTAGTTAAGCCTGATCTGAACATTTACGCCTGCAGCCAGATCCAGCTTCATCAGGGCATCCACGGTCTTGTCGGTCGGATCGAGGATATCCATCAGTCGCTTGTGCGTGCGCAGCTCGTACTGGTCCCGCGCGTCCTTGTTGACGTGCGGCGAAACCAGGACGGTGTACGCCTCGCTCTTGGTCGGCAGGGGGATCGGGCCCTTGACTCGGGCACCGGTCCGCTTCGCAGTCTCGACGATCTCGGCCGCGGAACGGTCGATCAGTCGATGATCAAAGGCCTTCAGACGAATTCGAATGCGCTGGTTAGCCATCTGGTTCACTCAATAATCTTGGAGACGACGCCGGCGCCCACAGTGCGGCCGCCTTCGCGGATCGCAAAGCGCAGACCGTCTTCCATCGCGATCGGATTGATCAGGGACACCGTCATCTTCACGTTGTCACCCGGCATCACCATCTCGGTGCCCTCCGGAAGCTCCACCGAGCCCGTCACGTCCGTCGTGCGGAAGTAGAACTGCGGACGGTACCCGTTGAAGAACGGCGTGTGACGACCGCCCTCTTCCTTGCCCAGGATGTACACCTCGGCTTCGAAGTGCGTGTGCGGGGTAATCGAACCCGGCTTGCACAGCACCTGACCACGCTGGACGTCGTCACGCTTGGTGCCGCGCAGCAGAATGCCGACGTTGTCGCCCGCTTCGCCCTGATCGAGCAGCTTGCGGAACATCTCGACACCGGTGACGGTGGTCTTCTGCGTGTCGCGAATACCGACGATCTCGATCTCTTCGCCCACCTTAACCACGCCGCGCTCGATACGACCGGTCACCACGGTGCCGCGACCGGAGATCGAGAACACGTCTTCCACCGGCATCAGGTACGCGCCGTCCACGGCACGCTCCGGCTCCGGAATCCAGGTGTCCATCGCCTCGACCAGCTTGTAGATCGCCGGGGCGCCTACTTCGCTCTCGTCACCTTCCAGCGCCTTCAGCGCGGAACCGGTGATGACCGGGGTGTCGTCACCCGGGAAATCGTACGAGGACAGCAGGTCGCGTACTTCCATCTCGACCAGCTCCAGCAGCTCCGGATCATCGACCATGTCGGCCTTGTTCAGGAACACCACGATGTACGGAACACCGACCTGACGCGCCAGCA
>NZ_KB906113.1:0-83704 GCF_000381185.1 Thioalkalivibrio sp. ALMg13-2
TGCTCACCGTCTCCGCCGAGACGCCAACCCGCGCGCCAATCTCCGAAGCCTTCAGGCCTCGCGTGCTCAGCAGAATCATGCGCGCGCGCTGTTGTTCCGCCGCGGGCATCTGGCGCCGCCGCAGCCAGCTCTCGAGCTCGTCGCGTTCGGCTTCACTGATCGTCAACGTCTTGATCGGTCGTCCCATTCCGGTCGCCTCCCGAGTGCCTGTTATCAGGATACAGGGGGACAGTCACGGAGTCGATGAACTTTTGTTAAAGGACACTGGCCGGGCCACGGTTGAACCTCCCAACAGTGTAACGACCGTCACGTTTCGTCGACGTTCCGCAACGCGGCCGGCAGCTCGCCCAGGGGGCGGCCATGCGGCCGGGTGTAGTCAATCATTGGCCCCTTCGGCACGATGCCGCTGGGGTTCAACATCGGGTGACTGCCGTAGTAATGCGCCTTGATGTGGTCCATGCGCACCGTCTCGGCCACCCCCGGGCGCTGGTACAGCATGCGCAGATAGGCGGAGAGGTTCGGGAAGTCCAGCAGCCGCTGGCGATTGCACTTGAAATGGCTGTAGTACACCGGATCGAAGCGCAGCAGCGTGGTGAACAGCCGCCAGTCGGCCTCGGTCAGTCGCTCGCCGACCAGGAACGGCTGGCGTGCCAGGCGCTCCTCCAGCCAGTCCAGGGTCTCGAACAGACGGTCGAAGGCCGCCTCGTAGGCCTTCTGGCTGGTCGCGAAGCCGCTGCGATACACCCCGTTGTTCACGTTCTCGTAGACCCGCTCGTTGACCGCGTGGATCTCCTCGCGCAGATCTTCCGGATAGAAATCCAGGGTGTTGCCGGTAATACCGTCGAACGCGCTGTTGAACATGCGCACCATGTCCAGCGACTCGTTGTTCACGATGCGGTCGGTCTGGGTATCGAACAGCGCCGGCACGGTGATGATGCCGGTGTAGTTTGGATCGGTACGGGTGTAGAGCTCGTGCATGTAGCGCGAGCCGTGCACCCGGTCCCCGGTGCAACCGTCGCAGTCATCAAACGACCAGCCGGCGTCACCCATGTAGTGGTGCACCACCGAAACCCCGATATGCGGCTCCAGACCCTTCAGTTTGCGCAGGATCAGCGTGCGGTGTGCCCAGGGGCAGGCGTAGGAGACATACAGGTGATAGCGCCCTGACTCGGCCGGATAGCCGCCGTCACCCATCGGGCCCGGCGAACCATCCCTGGTGACGTAGTTACGATACTGCTGGTCCTGGCGCACGAACTCGCCGCTCTCGTCCGACTCTTCTTCCAGCCAGCCCTCGCGCAATTCACCGTTGATCAAAAGACTCATGCCATGCTCCTGCCGTCTGTGCCCGGCACCGAATGCGCGCACGCCTCAACGGCTGAATGTATGTGATAGCCCGATCATCCCATCGATTTTATCGAAGATAAATCGCGTTAAATGCGGTCAACCGTTCTACAAAATCGAACGAATCCGGTTCAGGAGGCCCGCAGGGTGCCGTCGAAATAGCGCGTCAGGAAGGTATCGAAGTCCAGCTCGTCCGCCTGCTCGATGGCCGCCTGATCGGCCAGGCTCTCGCGGGCCAGGGCCTCCAGCGTCTCGGCGCGCGGCAGCGGCCCGTTGAAGCGAAAGGCCTCGCGGTGCTGGGCCGACAGGCGGCGCGCGTAGGAGTAGAACCCCTCCTCGCGCGCCATCATGTCTTCCAGCATGCGCGCGGACGGGGTCAGATCCGCCTGCTCGACCTTGCCCCACTGCTCACTGAGCGCCCGGCGGTAGGGGTCACCCGGCAATTCCTGATCCAGAACGGCGGCCACCGGTCGCATCAGCGCCAGCAGCTCGCGCGCCCAGGCCTGGAGCGCAACGCTCTCGCCCCCCCGGCGCAGCTCAAGGCCCGGGCGACGCCCGTAATGCGCGACGTCCAGCAGGTTGCGGTCGATCGCGTCCAGCTCGCCGTCGGCCAGCAGCGGGCTTGGCTGCAGCAGACAGGCCAGCGCGAACACCTCGAGAAAACGCAGCTGGGTCTCGTCCACCCCCAACGGGTGCTGGGCGTTGATGTCCACCGAGCGCAGTTCGACGTATTCGATGCCACGCGCCTCCAGGGCGTCGGTCGGCTTCTCGAAACGCTCCAGCGGCTGCTTGGGCCGCACGGTGGAGTAGTACTCGTTCTCGATCTGCAGGATGTTGGCATTCAGCTGGCGATACTCGCCATCCACCTTCACCCCGATGTGCTCCCACTCGGGGCTGGGGGTATTGATCGCACAGCGCAGGGAGTCGACATAGCCGGCCAGCGAGTTGTAGTCCGCCTTGATGCCGGTGTCCGCCTCCTTGCGGTTGGTATAGCCGATATCGCCCATGCGCAGGCTGGTGGCATGCGGCAGATAGGAGGTGTCGTCGTCGAAGTCCTCCAGCACCGCGCCGTGGCCTTCGAGAAAGGAGTTGCAGACGGCCGGCGACGCCCCGAACAGATAGGGCACCAGCCAGCCAAAGCGCAGCAGGTTGCGGATCATCCCCATCATGCGCTCGTCGCGGAAGGCGCGGCCGTCGGGCGCACCGAGCACCTCCGCCAGGGCCGGCCAGAATTCCGGGCGCGGGGAGTAATTGAAGTGGACCCCGGCGATCACCTGCATCTTGCGTCCGTAGCGATGCCCGAGACCGATGCGGTAGACGGTCTTCATGCGCCCGGCATTGGAGGCACCGTACTGCGCGACCGGAATCGCATTGTCATCGGCCGTCACACAGGGCATGGAGGTCGACCACAGGGTCTCGTCGCCGACGTTGGCGGCGGCGAAGGCCTGCAGGTCGTGCAGGAAGCCGAGGGTCTCGCGTACATCCTCGAACGGCGGCGTCACCAGTTCCAGCAGCGCCTCGGAGTAATCCGTGGTGATGTATGGATGCGTCAGCGCGGATCCCAGCGCGGCCGGGTGCGGCGTAAGCGCCGGCGAGCCTTCCGGCCCGACCCTCAGGGTCTCCTTTTCCAGCCCGATCTGCCCGTGCAACCCGACACCCGCCAGCGCCTCGGCCAGCTGGTGCGTCAGATCCTGCAGCTTGCGCTCGTCCGTACTCACGTGATGGTAACCCTGCGGTCATCGAAACCCGGCGAACATACCCGAATGCAGCGCCACGGTCACATACGACCCGGCGCGGTCCGCGAGGTTCGTGCGACGCCTGCACCGCAAGCGGTTCCCAAATGGCCTATAACAAAGTTGCGGGGTACACGGAATGCTGCAACGTTCATCCAGCATGCTCGACTTCTTCGCCCGGGTACGTGACGCGCCGTTCCTGGAAGAGGCCCGTGCGCGACCCGATCTCCCGGTGCCGATGATCGAGAACGCGCACCCGGCCGGCCACCTGAGCACCCCGCCAGTCTGCGAACTGATGCTGAGCCAGTCCGTGGGCACCCCCTTTCGCTACCACTGTGACATCGGGGCCGGTCCGTTCTCCGGTTGCGCCGGCCCGCGCGAATTCGTGGTGATCGCCCCGCAGGTCGCGGGACGCTGCCATATGCGGGACCCGGCACGCATGCGGTTTTTCGGCATCCCGCCCGAGCTGGCCCGGGACTGCCTGGAGCGCGCCCCCGGCGATCCGCTGGACTTTGGCCACCTGCATACCCGCCACCACCGGGACCCCCTGATCACCCAGGCCCTGGATGCCCTGTGGCAGGAGATGGACCGCGACGACCCGGCCGCGCAACTGTTCGTCGAGAGCATGCTCGCCGTTCTGGTTGTGCGCCTGGCCCGCATGGCCGAACACGACCGGGACCTGGACAGGCGCCGTGGCGGCCTGGCACCGCACCAGTCGGCACGGGTGATTGACTACATGCAATGCCACCTGGATCAGCGCATCACCCTGCGCGATCTGGCGGCCCTGACCGGACTCTCGCCCTGGCACTTCGCGCGCGCCTTTCGCGATACGCACGGCCTGCCACCCCATCGCTATCTCACGCGCCTGCGCGTGGAGCACGCCCGCGACCTGCTGACCCGAACATCACTGAGCATCACCGAGATCGCTGCCGCGACCGGGTACTCCCCGCAACAGCTGGTCCGCCATTTCCGCCAGGCCCTGGGTATGGCCCCCGCGGCATACCGGCGCCTGCATTTAAACGGATCCATGCGCCCCTGAAATCACCGCAAGATTCGCCCCACCCCCGCAAGATCGTGACCGCCCGCAAGGGCTTCCCGGCCTAGGCTCGAAGTAACGCCGACACCCGGCCCGGCTTGTCCTGGCGGAGGTCCACTGCATGTCGTCAGCCCCGCAATGCCTGTCACCCCCATCTGCCGCCGAGGCCTTCGGCGAGCATCTGGTCAGCGTGCTCAACCACGGCGCGCTGTGCCTGACCCTGTCGATCGGGCACCGCACCGGGCTGTTCGACCACATGCGCGACCGGCCACCCGCCACCTCCGGCGAGATCGCCGCAGCCGCGGGCCTGAACGAGCGCTACGTACGGGAATGGCTCGGGGCCATGGCGACCAGCGGCATCGTCAAGGTGGATGCGGATGGCCCACGATTTGCCCTGCCCGCGGAACACGCCGCCTGCCTGACGCGCGCGGCAGCGGCCGACAACCTGGCCGTGTTTGCGCAGTACATGGGCCTGCTGGGTGGGGTGGAGGACACGATCGTTGCGAAATTCCGGACCGGCGGTGGCGTGGGGTACGAGCACTACACGCGCTTCCACGAGGTGATGGCCGAGGACAGCGGCCAGTCCGTACTGTCGTCACTGGAAAGCGACATCCTGCCCCTGGTTCCGGGCCTGACCGACCACCTCGAGCGCGGCATTCAGGTCCTGGATATCGGCTGCGGCAGCGGGCGCATCCTCAACCAGTTGGCCACGCTGTACCCGCACAGCCGGTTCACCGGCCTGGACCTGTCCACAGAGGCTATCGAGCGCGCCCGTGCCGAGACACGCGCCACCGGGCTGGGGAACGTCGAATTCATCCAGGCCGACGCGGCCGAACTGGATCGGCATGTGGCCGCGCAACAGTTCGCGCTGATCACCACCTTCGATGCCATCCACGACCAGGCCGACCCGCTGGGCGTACTGACGGGCATTCACCGCGCGCTCGAGTCCGAAGGCATCTACCTGATGCAGGACATCCGCGGCTCCGGACAGATTCATGGCGATCTCGAGCATCCGCTCGGACCCTTTCTCTACACCATCTCCTGCATGCACTGCATGCCGGTATCGCTCGCCCGGGGCGGACCCGGCCTGGGCGCGATGTGGGGCGAGCCCCGGGCACGTGACTACCTGGAGCGCGCCGGCTTTCACGACATCCGGGTCCACCAGCTGGTCCACGACCCTCAGAACAACTGGTACGTGGCCACCCGTTAACGACGGCGCGAGGAGGACTCATCCATGACCGCAGCCAATCCCTACGAACGCCTGGGCAGCAAGGCAGCATCTTCGGCGAGGGGAACACGGATGCATCTGCAACGGCACCGGCGGCCTGCAGGGACCGCGACAGGCTGACCATCCATCGCGGCATGAACATCCGCGAGGAGGCGTTCGCCGCCGTGGTCGACGACCTCGCCGAGACCCTGGACGGACTCGGGATTGGCCAGCGCGAAAAGGAAGCGCTGCCGATGATCTCCGAGTCACTGAAACCGGAGATCGTTCGCGTCTGACGCGCCTTCACCCACCCACCTGGAGGACACGATCATGAAAACACTCACACCCATCGCCGCCTTCACGCTGGCCACTGCACTGGCGCTGTCCGCCCCGCTGGCAGCCACCGAGCCAGACGACCACTTCATCATCCGCGACTGCGAACAGTCGCGCGCGGACCTGGCGGGGGCGATTCGCGAATACGCCGAAAACGAGGAGGACTGGATCTTTCTGGCCGAGTTCGACCTGGCCGGCGGTGACATCACCGCGCTCAAGGTCTGCTACCTGCCGCTGGGACCGGACATCCTGGATGCCGGGCTGCATGTCGGGGCGATGATGCCCTGCGGCCACATCGGCCTGTACGAGGAGGACGGGGGCACGAAACTGTCCATGCTCCACCCGAAGTTCATGACGACGCTGCAGCCGCACCCGAGCCTTGAACGTGCCGTGGAAAACGCCGAGCCCGCCTTCGAGGCGCTGCTGGATCATGTCCTTGGTGGGTCGTAGGGACGCCGCGCCAAGCCACCCCGCCGGTTTGCCACGAGGCGCCCAATGCCCGGCCCAGGGTTGACGGTCGTCGCATGGACGCTTCTGGCTCTGGCGGGGCCGGCCCTTCCGGGCGGCGCCGGGACGGCGGAGGAGATGCAGGTGCATACCGACCCCGACAGTGGGCTGATCACCTGGCACTGGCAGGGCGGGGGGCTTTCGCTGGAACTCGCACAGCGGCTCCCGGACCAGACCCGCGCGTTCTTCCTGGGCCGCGGGTTCGACACCGAGGATGCGACGTTCATCGCCGGCCACTGCGTGTTTCAGGGCGTCCTGCGCAATACCGACCGCAGCGCATCGGCCACCGTGGACCTGCGCCAATGGCGCAGCCAAACGCCCAACGGGGCCGCGCGACCGCTCCCCAACCGCGACTGGCAGGACGAGTGGGCGAGCCGGGAGGTTCCGGAAGTAGCCCGCATCGCCTTTCGCTGGGCCTTGTTCCCTGGCGAACACCGGTTCCAGCCCGGCGACTGGCTGATGGGCATGATCGTCTTCAAGCACCCGCCCAGCACGACATTTGATCTGACCGTGCACTGGCGGCAGCAGACGACCCTGCGGCAGTCCACCCTGCCCGATCTGCGCTGCGCCGGGGAACCGGAACGGGACGAGGCCGAACCATGATGAACCGGCGCCGCTTCCTGACTGCAATCCCCGGTGGCCTGCTCGGCCTTTCGCTGCGGCCCGTGTGGGCGGAAGCCACGCACCTGACCGCGATGGAGCCACGCCCCAAGGGCCCGCCCCTGGCACTGGAGGACATCGATGGGCAGCACCATCGACTGGAGGACTATCGCGGACGTGTGGTGGTGGTGAACTTCTGGGCCACCTGGTGCCCATCCTGTCGCGACGAGCTGCCGTCGTTGCAACGGCTCTGGGAGCAGTTGCGCGATGCGGGCCTGGTGGTGCTGGGCGTGAACGTGGGCGAAGACGCCGATCGCATCTTCTTCTTTACCGCCGACTACCCGGTCGATTTCCCTCTGCTGCTGGACCAGGATTCCGCCACCATCGACCGCTGGCCGGTTCGCGGCATTCCCACCACGTTCATCATCGATCCCGAGGGCCGCATCGCCTACCGCGCCATCGGCGCCCGCGACTTCGATCATCCACGCCTCCTCGAGCGCCTGCGCGCGCTCGGGCTCGACTGACAGCCCGCTGCAGCGCCCATGGCGCTTTCTGCGGGGCGGCGGCCTTCCCGGATATCGCGGCCGCCCGGTATCCCGATGCCGGCCGATCTTGTAGATTAGCAATCCCTAATAATCAAGGGATGAGACGTGGAGTCGTCCGGAGAACACCGTAGCTGGGAGGACCGGATCGTGGATGCGCTACGCGCGCCCGCGACCTGGCTGTTCGTGCTGGGGCTCGTGCTCGGTGCCGCCGCCGCGCACTGGGGCGTCGAGCGCCCACCGGCCGAGGGGGCGTTGATGGTCACGGTGCACAATGACAGCGACGTGCTGATCCAGGCGATCCACTTCGACTTCGGCCACGACCTGTCGGAATCGAGCATCCGCGAGGGCCAGCTCCAGCCCGGGGAACACCGGCGGGTGGCACTGAACCATGTCCCCGCAGCCGGCTTCAACATGGAAATCCGCTACGCCGACGGGCAGGTACAGGAGTTCTGCGCCAACCGCGGCGTGGAAGGCTGGGAACAGGAAGTCCGGGTCTACCGCTAAGGACACACCGCCCCGGCCAGGTGTTCAGGTGCCGGCCAGCACCGGGGCGACATCGGCGAATGCAAAGACTGGGTCGAACACTGCACCGCGTTGGTGGAGGACCGCGCCGGCAACCTCAGCCTGCTGCACTGGTCCGATCATGGCACTGTGCAACACGCGCAGACGGACACCCCCGCGGTCAATACACTCGATCTTGATTCGCTCCTGGCCAAACGATAGGTAGGCGCCTGTCACCGGGCTGTCATGGCCCTGTAGTACCGTGGCCACAATGAACGAATCGCGATCGCGTCACTGGGCGGGAGCCGGCGCCGACCTGCTCCTGCTGCTGCAATCCGTCGAGAACCACGAGCAGGCCCGGCGCCTGGCGCGTGTGGCCGGCTGGGTGCTGGTGTTCGCCGGGGTCGTGGTGGTGATGCTGGGTGTCCTGGTGCAGCACACGCCCACCATGCTCGAGGGCACGCTGGTCGCCCTGCTGGCACTGGTGGGCGGCTGGCTGCGCAGCCGGGTCGCCGCCACACTGCTGATGCTGCTGATGGCACTGGGGCTGGCCACCGGCCTCGCGATGGGCGCGGCAACCGGCGGACTCCTCCTGCAGGTCGCGCTGTTCGGAGTGGCCCTGCGCATGGTCGAGGGCAGCTTTCGCTTTCGCAAGTCCGTCACAACCCAATAGGCCGTATTACGAGGCAGCGAAGCACGAGGGGTCGAAGCACGTTAAGAGGCAATGGTGGCGCCGGACAGCGATTGCTTCGTCGCTGCGCTCCTCGCAATGACGGGGACACAACAAAACGCGATATCGGCGGGCCACTCGCGGGCGCGGATACTTGAATCCAGCCGGCGGGGCGGACAGGATGAGCGCCTCCATACCCCGCCAAGGAAGCGCGAACGCGATGTCCGTCGTCGGCCGCCTGCAAACCCGCCTGCGAGCCTTCATCTGGCCGGCCTGGGCCACCCGCATCCTCGGGACGCTGTCGATCCCGGGGCTCATCCTGGCCACGCTGTTCTTTGCCGCCTCGCTGACCCCCAGCCTGATCCCGCGCACCGACGACGTCCAGGGCATCCTGTCCGGGGTATCGCTGGCGGCCGGCTACGGCCTGGGCGTGTTCTTCCACTGGCTGTGGTCATACCTGGAACTGCCGGAGCTCGGCGAACGCACCCACAACACCCTGGTCGTGATCGCCGGCGGCGGGGCCATGCTGATCGTGCTGATCTTCCTGTGGCAGGCCACCGAGTGGCAGAACAGCATCCGCGCGCTGATGGAGCAGGAGCCGGTGGATGGTGGATTCCCCATACGCCTGGGGCTGATCGCAGCGGCGGTGTTCATCGCCACGCTGGCCGTGGCACGGCTGTTCCAGTTGCTGGTGCGCTTCCTCGCGCGGCACCTGCGCCGCTTCATCCCGCGCCGGCTGTCCAACGTGATTGGCGTGCTCGTGGCGGCCGGGGTGTTCTGGGCGGTGATCGATGGGGTCATCCTTGAATACGGCCTGCGCGCCGCCGATCGCAGCTTCCAGCAGTTCGACGTACGTGAACACCCCGGGGCGGAGCAGCCGGGCGCGGCCTTCCGCACCGGCAGCCCGGCCTCGCTGATCAGCTGGGACGAGGGCCTGGGGCGCCAGGGCCAGCGCTTCATTCACCAGGCCCCGGACGCCGCCGCCATTAGCGAGTTTTCCGGCGAGACCGCGCTGGATCCCATCCGCGTGTATGTGGGGCTGAACGCCGCCGAGACCATCGAGGAACGCGCACGACTGGCCCTGCAGGAGATGCTGCGGGTCAATGCCTTCGACCGTTCGGTGCTGGTACTGGCCACGCCCACCGGACGCGGCTGGGTAGACAACCGTGCGATCCAGCCGGTCGAGTACCTGCACGGTGGCGATGTGTCCACCGTGGCCGTGCAGTACTCCTACCTGCCGAGCTGGTTGTCGCTGATGGCGGAATCGCAATACGGTCACGAGACCGCCCAGGCGGTGTTCGCGGAGATCTACGGCTACTGGAAACAGTTACCGCCGGACGCCCGCCCGGACCTGTACCTCTACGGCCTTAGTCTGGGCGCGCTGAACTCGGAGCGGGCCGCGGACCTGTACGACGTGATCGGCGACCCGTTCTCCGGCGCGCTGTGGGCCGGCCCTCCGTTTCGTAGCGAGACCTGGCGCGACATCAAACGCCAGCGCCAACCCGACTCGCCGGCCTGGCTGCCGCGCTTTCGCGACAGTTCGGTGGTGCGCTTCACCAATCAGGGAAACCACCTGGACATCCCCGGCGCCGAATGGGGCCCGATGCGCATCGTGTACCTGCAATACGCCAGCGACCCGGTCACCTTCTTCGAACCCCAGGCGCTGTACCGCCAGCCGGAATGGATGCAGGCCCCGCGCGGCCCGGATGTCTCCCCGGACCTGACCTGGTACCCGGTGATCACCATGTTGCAACTGGCGGTCGACGTCGCGATCGGCGACGCCGCCCCGCGCGGCTACGGCCACGTCTACGCCACCGAGCACTACATCGACGCCTGGCAGGCAGTGACCAACGCAGACCGGTCCGCGGACGAGATCGAGTGGCTCAAACGCCACCTGGCCGACTGACCGACAGGGTGCCTACCCCGCGCTTTCCCCGGCGACCAGGCCTCGCTTGCGCAGGTTGCGGCCCGTGAAGTTAACCATTGCCACCACGGTCCCGGCATACAACAACGCGACGCCCCCCACGATCCCGAGCATCACGGCGTCCAGTGCAACCCCCTCGGCCCACATCACCAGCAGGGTGAGCGGAATCTGTGTACCGAGGAGCACCGCGATCATGGCGGCGATCACGCGCCACTTCTCGGCGCGCGACAGATAGCGCCCGTTCCTGCGCCCGAAGGACTCGCAGGGCCACACCACCGCCAGCGCCAGAATGCCCATCCCGATCGCCGTACCGGCTTGATCCAGATCGACATAGGCGCCCGCTACCATGGCAGCGATCGACAGCGAGAAATAAAGCAGTACAAACCGAAACAGCAGACCCTTGATGGACATCGTCTCCCCTCCCTGGGATATCTGAAAGCCGCACCACCCTGTGCAGCCTGGATGCATGTCGGAGTACCCCGACATACACGATCATGACATGCGGCTACTGCTCGGTGAACTTGGCACCTTCGACAATCACCGGATAGCTGTAACCCGCCCCGAAGTCGCGATCCAGGATCAGCGTTCCGGTCACCGCGACCCGGTCACCCACCTCGGGCATTTCGGTGGAGGTGATGGTGATGTAATCACCCTCGCTGCCCGTACCGTCGACGAAGTGGATGAAGTTGCGCCCCATGATGTCGTCGTTCACCCGGCCCACAATGCCTTCGAGCCGGACCTCTTCCCCATCCAGCTCGGCCGGGGCCTGATTCAGTTCCTCCACCGTATGCATCGGTTCGGCGCTCGCCACGCCCCACCCGAGCAACCCCACCAATAGTCCCGCCAGAATTCCCGCTTGTCCGCGCATTGCTCGACTCCTGTTCTTTTTACTTTCTTGTGTGCGTACGGGAGGCGCTGATCAGCGCCTCCCTGGGTGAACCGCCCCGGGATCGCAGGAACCCATGCCATAAATGGATGCGTGGGGGACACATACGCCCGGCGGCTCGATCCGTCCCATTCTGGCACACAAGGACCGGCGCCCTGTCTGACCGCCTGTGCCAGAATGCGCCCGGACGGGGCACCCGTTCACTTCCGCAACCACACCGCAAAGGAAACCACCATGTCCAGCCCGTATCGCCTCGCCACCGCCGTGACCGGCGCCTGCATCCTCCTGGGCTCGGCCGGGGCAGTTCAGGCAAGCCCGTTCCACGGTTCCTACATCGGCGGCCAGCTCGGCTGGGTCGGTTATGACATCGACTACCGCGACCCCACCAGCGATGGTCGCATCTCCGGGCTCAGCGCCTCCGGCTTCACCGGGGGTGTCATGACGGGCTGGGGTACCGTCCTGGACAACGGCCTGTACCTGGGCTTGGAACTGGATGCGCAGAACGAGGACGCCGACCTGACGGTCACCATTGACGAGGAGGAACTGGGGGTGGATAGCAAGTACAGCTACGGCATCACCGGCCGGCTCGGCACCACGGTAAACGACAACGTCCTGTTCTACGGCCTGGCCGGCTACCAGCGCTCGCGCCTGGACTACCGCCTTACCGATACAGACGAGGACATATCCATTCGCTTCAAGGACAGTATCAACGGTGCCCGGCTCGGTGTAGGCGTCGAATACCAGATGGACAACCGCCTGTTCATGCGTGCCGAGTACTCGTACACGCTGTTCGAAAGCGAGCGCTATCACATCGAGGGCGAAACCCTGCACTTCGATCCCGATGCCTCGCGCTTCATGGTCGGTCTCGGCTACCGCTTCTAGCATCCAGACAAGGCCCGCGAGCCTCTCGGTAGCGGGCCTTTGTTCAGGCTGTGCGGGCAGCGGTGTCCCGCATGCCTCCGGTCAGGCGCCGCTTCACCCTCTCCGCGGCCCGGTTCACCACCAGGTACAGGCAGGGCACCACCAGTAGCGTCAGAATCATCCCGGCGATCAGACCACCCACCACCGTCAGCGCCAACGGGCGCATGATCTCCGCCCCCTCGCCGAGGCCGATGGCCAGCGGCAACATGCCCAGCACCGTCGTCAGCGTGGTCATCAGGATCGGGCGCAGGCGCAATGCCCCGGCCTCCACGACCGCCCGCGCCGGGCTCAGGCCACGGAGTCGACGGCCCTGCTCGATGTACTCCACCAGCAGGATCGCGTTGTTCACCACCACCCCGATCAACAGGATCGCCCCGATCATCACCGGGGCGGAGACTGGCGTGCCGGTCGCCCACAGGATCGCGACCACCCCGATCAGCGACAACGGCGCGGCCGCCACGATCACCAGCGGATTCGCCAGGCGCTCGTACTGCACCGCCAGCACCACCAGCACCAGGAAGATCGCGAGCGCCACCACTGTGGCCATCTCGCGCTGGGTCTCCTGGATGGTCTCCCACTCGCCACCGATCAGCAGGCTGTAGTGCTCGGGCACATCCACCTCGGCCAGGCGCTGCTCGACCTCGGTCATCACCGAACCGACATCGTTCACCTCGGTGTTGATGTCGCCGTTCACGCGCACCACCCGGCTCTGGTTCTCGCGCTCGATATGCGCGGGCCCCTCGCCGATCTCGAACTCGGCCACGTCCGCCAGGCGCACGGGATCCCCGTTGTCGCGGAACAGGATCATCCGCCCTAGGGTGGCCGTATCCTGCACATCCTCGCGCGGCAGGCGCACGCGCAGGTCGTACTCGCGATCGTCGCGGACGTACTGCGTCGGCACTGATCCCTCCACCGCGTCGCGGATCGCCTGCCCCACCTGGCCCACCTGCAAACCCAGCGCAGCCGCCCGCTCGCGATCCACATGCACGCGCAGAATCGGACTCTGGTCCTCGCGCCCAACCTCGACGCCCTCCAGGCCCCGGATGCCTTCGAGGCGCCCGGCGATCTCGCGGGCAATGCCGCGCATCTCGGTCAGATCCGCCCCGACCACCGCAATCGAGAGGTCATCCCCGGTGATACTGAACTGCAGCCCCTGGATACTCGGCGGTCGCACGGTAATCCGTGCCCCGGGGAGTTCCAGCGCATCCATTGCCTCCTGCGCCTCGGCCACCCACTGTCCCGCGCTCATCTCGCGCTGTCCGGCCGGGGTCAACTGGACGGTGATATTGGAGGTGCCCGGGCGCTCGTTGACCACGCCGCCACCTAGGTGCCCGCCGACCATCGCGAACACGCTCTCCACATGCGGCAGATCTTCCAGCGCGGCCTCGATATCGCGTGCGGCGGCATCGGTCTCGTGCGGCGGGGTTCCCGGCGGCAGGACCATGCGCACGCTGACCTGACCATCGTCCACCTGCGGCAGGAACTCGTTACCAAGCTCCCCGCCGACCTGCACCGCACCGGCCAGCAACACGACGGCCGCCCCCAGCACCGCCCAGCGCAGGCGCAAGACCTTCGGCAACAGACGCCGGTAACGTCGGCGTAGTCCCTGCACCCCGCGATCAAACCCACGCAGCAGCCAGGTCCGGTCCACCCCACTCTCCCAGCGGATGCGCGAAAGAAGGGCCGCGAGCATCGGCACCAGGGTGATGGCCGCGGCCAGGGTCGCGATGATCGCAAACGAAAGCGTCAGGATCAGCTCGCGGAAGATCAGCGCCCCGATCCCGGTGATCAGCAGGAACGGGAGCACCGCGGCCAGATTGGTCAGGGTACCCGCGATGACCGCCGAGACCACCTCACCGGCCCCGTCATGGGCCGCCTGCTCCGGCGACTTTCCGAGCTTGTCGCGATGGCGGACGATGTTCTCCAGCATCACGATGGCGTTGTCGAGCAACAGCCCCACCCCCAGCGCGAGCCCGCCGAGGCTGATGATGTTCAGGGTGAGCCCGCCCAGGCCCATCATGGCGAAGGTCGCCATCAACGCGATCGGGATCGACAACCCGATAATGAAGCTCTTGCGCAGGCTGCCGAGAAACAGGAACACCGCCAGCATCGCCAGCACGCCGCCCAGGATCGCAGCGGTACCCACCGAACTGACCGCGCCACGAATGAACGGCGCGGAGTCGCTGACGACCTCCCACTGGATGTCCTCGGGGATGAACCCCGAGCGCTCGAGTCGTTCGAGCGTGGCGCGCACCGAGTCCACCGACTCGACGGTGTTGGCGTCCGGCAGCTTGAACACGGACACGCGCGCGGCCGGCGTGCCGTCCAGGCGGATGAACAGGCGCTGCTCGCGGTGGCCATCGCGCACCTCGGCCAGCTCGCCGAGGCGCACATGCGCGGACTGCGGCCCCGGCAACGGGATCAGCACATTGCGCACGTCCGCCGCGGAGGTAAACAACCCCTCGGTCTTGGCCATCACGTCAAAGGTATCGGAGGTCACCCAGCCCCCGGCCACCTCGCGGTTCTCGTCCTCCAGCGTCGCGCTGATCGCCGCCAGCGAAAGGCCATAGCCACGCACCCGCTCCTGGTCGAGGATCACCTCCAGCTCGCGCTCCTGCCCACCGGAGGCCTCCACCGAGGAAATGCCGTGGATCGCGATCAACTGCGGCGCCAGCTGGTGTTCCACCCAGTCGCGCACCGCGGTCTCCGAGCGCACGGTAGAGGAAAACCCCGCCTCCCAGATCGGGTCCTGCGAGGGGTCGTACTTGTACAGGCGCAGGGATTCGAAATCGTCCGGCAGCTGGGTGCGCGCCAGCTCCAGGTGGCGCGCTGCGTCCTGCAACGCCAGATCCAGGTTGGTACCGTACTCGAACAACAGATTGACGTTGGTACGCCCCTCGGAGGCACGGCTGTAGATGCGGGTGAGGTTCTCGGTGGCCGCGAGGTTGCGTTCCAGCACGCGGGTCACCTGTTCCTCCATCACCTCCGGCGAGGTGCCGGGGTGGTTCACGGTCACGCGGATATGCGGATACTCGACGTGCGGCAGCAGGTCCACCGGCAGGCGATCAACAAAGAACATGCCGAGCACGATCACCACCGAGGCCAGCGCCATGATCGCCACCGGTCGGCGGATGGAGAAGCTGGTCACCCGCCCGCGCGGACGGTCCTCCGGCTCGACGGCCATCTTCTAGCCCCGCCAGCCGACGATGCGCACGCGCTGGCCCTCGCGCATGTCGATCGGGTTGGTGGCCAGCACGATGTCGCCGTCCTCCAGGCCGTCCGTGATCTCGGTCCATGGGCCGCGGGTCACGCCGGTCTCGACCGTGCGGCGCTCCAGCTGCTCGTCCACCACCACATAGACATAGCGTTGGTCGCCGTCCTCGCCGATGGCGGCGGCCGGGACCGCCAGCACATCCGGGCGTTCGTCGACCGTCATGCGGATGCGTGCGAGATTGCCGGGACGCACGCCGTTGTCGGCCGCCTCGGCCGGCAGGGCAATCTCCACCGTCACCTGCTGGGAGTCCGGCGAGGCCGCCGGAAAGATGCGGCGGATCTTCGCGACGTAATCGGCATCCGGAAACGCGTCCAGCCGAATGGGTACATCCTGGCCCACCACCAGATCGCGCACGTCCAGCTCGGACACCCCGGGACGCAGGACCAGCGTGGTCGTATCGACCAGTTCCAGCAATGTATCGCGCGCGGCGACCGCCTCGCCGGGCTCGACCATGCGCTCGGTGATCACGCCGTCACGGCTGGCGGCGAGCGCGCCGTAGTCCACCCGCGCCTGCCACAACGCCTGTTCGCTCTCGGCCGAGCGCAACGCGGCACGTGCCCGTTCATAGCTGGCTCGGCTGGCAATCCCCTGGTCACGCAACTCGGCACTGCGCGCGTATTCCAGCCGGGCCTCCTCGACATGCGCCTCGGCCCGCGCCAGCTCCGCGCGCTCCTCGACCACGTCCAGCTCGACCAGGGTCTCGCCCTGCTCCACGCGATCGCCTTCCTCGACATGCACCGCCTCGACCACACCATCGGTGCGCGCCGCCAGGCGCACCCGCGCCCGCGGCTCGACCCGCGGGGACACCATCAGCTCGCGCGACAGATCCCGCGGCTGAAGCTCCACCGCCGCGATCGGCGTCGCGGCCTCGGCGGCCGGCTCGTCACCCGCCTGCGAGGACTCGCCCCCGCAGCCTCCCAGCCCCAGGGCAAGGACCAGCAACAGACCACCCATCCTGCGCGGCAGTGGCACGGCTCGCGGGAAGCGCGCCAGAAAAGGCCGGGCCGACCGCCGCCGAAGGAACAGGGTCTCGAGTCGCATGCGCCGGATCGCTCGTGGGGAGTGGACGAAAGCACAGGGTAGCCGCTATGTACCCCTCGACGCAGGAATGGCCCTGCGGGTTCCGTCAGGCGCTCAGGTCGATCTGCTGCACACTGCCGCTGCGGCCATCCTCGCCCACCCAGACGCCGGTCGACTGCACCTGCCCCAGAAGGCTGTTGTCGCCGCCGCGACGGAGATCAAAAGGCGTGCTGACATGCCCGAGGTAGATCGCCCCGACGCCCACCTCGCCCAGCGCCAGCAACTGATCGCGGCCCTGGGCGTCGCGGGTCCACACGCGCAGGCGGTCGTAAACCGGATCCGCCGCATCAATCCAGCCGTTGCCGTCATGATCGAACCGTCGCAGTTCGGCGAAGCCATCACCGGTCAGCGGGCCAAAGAGCTCGGAGCCGTCATCGACCTGGCCGCTGCCAGACCGGTCGATCGCGAGAAAACCACTGCCGGGTTGCAGAAAGGCCACCTGTTGCGGCGAACCGTCGGCGTCCAGGTCGAATTCGAAGCGGGTGTCCGTAAGAGCGGCCGCCGGGGCGTCGAAATTGATCACCAGCGGATCGTGCAGCTCCGCATCCATGCCACCCTGCAGACGGCTATGCTCGATGAACTCGCGGCTCATGGTCAGCGCAATATCCAGGTCGATGGTCTTGCCGTCGGCCGTGTGCACGCGCCCCTGAGCCTGGAACGATGTCCTCTCGACCTCGACCCGGGTCTGCTCCACGGACCAGGCGACACTGAGCCCTGCCGCCGGACGAGGGGGGCGCGCAACGGGTCGCTCGAGGGGTTCCGGCGGGGTGTCGGCCGGCTTGAGGTCGGCGGGATCGATCACCCGGATCTCGCGCCCGGTAAAGCGCTCCAGGATCAGTCGCAGGAGCTCGGTACGCAGCTGGTCCACCGAGGTCAACTCGCTGTCCGCCGGGGCTACCCCCACGAACGGGGCGCGTGCGGCCACGCCGGGGGCGGAATTCTGCAAGGCACGCGCTGCCGGGGCCGGATTCGCGGGCGGCTCCGGCCCCTGTCGGGGAGGCACCGCACTTCCCTCGACCACGGTCATGCGAGCCTCGCGCCGCGTCGCCTCCAACGCAAAACGCTGGCTCGATAACTGCATGGAATAATCGGCAATCTGCATGATGCCCTCGTCAATTTTCCCGCCTGCAGGGCATAACGGCCGCGGGGCGGCAATCATTAGCCGCCCCGCGGCAATCGCCTGCCGCAGGCGGACGCATGCCAGCCAAACGTGCGACGATTGACGGATGGATTCGACGCCGAATTTTCCCTTGCGCGGCCTGTTCCGGCGCATCCTCGGGCCCTTTGCCGGCCTGGAGCCCGAGGCCGTGCAACTGGACAACGACGAGTGGGAGGCCCTGCGTCGACGGGCCCCGTTCATCGCCCGCCTCACGCCGGAAGAGCGCTCCCGGCTGCGCGAACTGGTCGGCCAGATCCTTGCGCAAAAGGAATTCATCGGCATCGCCGCGGAACCGGAACCCTGGCAATGCCAGGTGATCGCCGCCTACGCCGCGCTGCCGGTGCTGGAACTGGGCCTCGAGCCTTACCGCGACTGGCGCACGCTGATCCTGTATCCCGACACCTTCGTGCCCGAACACGAGTGGGTGGACGAGGCTGGCATCGTCCATCAGGGGGCGATCCCCCAGTCCGGCGAGGCCTGGGAACGCGGCCCGGTCATCCTGTCGTGGAACGATGTCGAGCGCGACGGCGCTGTGGTCGTGCACGAGATGACCCACGTACTGGACGCCGGCAACGGCGAGGTGAACGGGTTCCCGCCACTACGCCGCGGGCAGTCGGCCGGTGCCTGGACGGAGGATTTCTCGCGGGCCTTCGAGGCATTCGTGGAGGCCGTGGAGTCCGGCGAAATCGACGAGGCCGAGCTGCCGCTGGACCCCTATGCGGCCACCGCCCCGGAGGAGTTCCTGGCCGTCGCGACAGAGTCCTTTTTCTTCGAGCCGGCGCGCCTGCGCGAGGCCATGCCCGAAATTTATGAGCATCTGGTGGCATACTTTGATCAGGAGCCCCATCGACGCGGCGACCTGATCGCCTCCAGCACGCAACCCGCCCCGGAGCACACACCATGATCCGCAGCCCCTTTCGTTCCCTGCACCTTGCTCTTCTGGGGATTGTCCTGATGCTGACCGCGCCCCTCGCGCTCGCCGTGGACGACCTGGACAGCCATTACGTGACCCTGGAGCCGGTGGTGGTGAACATGGCATCCTCCGACCGCGGACGTTACCTGCAGGCCTCCATCCAGCTGGAAGGCAACGATCTGGAAGACGCCCGCGCGATCCGCGAGCACATTCCCGCAGTGCGCGACCGACTGATCCGCATCCTTGGCGGGCGCAGTCCGGACAGCCTGACCGGCGGTGGCGCGCGCGAGGATCTGCGCAACGAGGCCACGGAGGAGCTGAACGAGTTGCTCGAGGAGATTACCGGCTCGCCCCGGATCGCAGCCCTCTACTTCTCGGATTTCATCCGCCAGTAACGCTCGCTCTCCAGCGAACCGCTCACCGGCAAGGAAAAGCCCCCGGCAACACAGGCTACCGGGGGCCGATGCTCCCGCCAGTACATGACGGGATCGAGCCCCGCTGGGGGCTCACTCCATAATCGATCATCGCTCCTTGATGGAACGATCAGTGCGGCCGATGCAGCAGCGGCATCTCGCCACGCTCCATCATGTGCCGGATCAATGCAGCCCGACCGGGCTCTTCCTGCTCCAGCTCGTCGGCGCACTGCGAAGGCTCGTGCGCGGCCTCCGATAGCATGACCTCCAGCTCGCGCAGGTCGACCTTGGGTTCCTGCAGGTCTTCCGGCTTCGGGTTCTCCAGCATGTTGGTTTTCCAGAACATGCGCGGGTGCCAGCAATGCAGTTTCGCATCCGGGTTGTGAAAGAGCTCGACACAGCGACGATTCAGTTCCTGTGCATTCATGGGGATCACTCCTCGCTCCAATGCATTCACCCTTATGTATAGACCCCGCAATACCCGAGTTCAAGGGTTGGTCTTTGAAGAGGGCCTCACTCCGCAGTCTCACCCCGGGCGGATTCCAGCGCCTCCAGCGCCTCCATCCACTCGGCCTCCGCCGTCTCCAGCCGACTGCGCAAATCGCCCTGTTCGCGGGTCAATTGGGCCAGACGATCCGCCGCCTCATCGGCGTACAGCGCCGGATCGGCCAGCTCGGTCTCCAGCGCATCCAGTCGTTCCTGAACACGGACACATTCCTGCTCGGCTCGGTCCGCACTCTTTTTCAGTGGCTTGAGCGCGGCACGCGCCTGCGCCGCCTGCTGCCGCCGTTCCTTCTGTGACAGTGCCGGACCACTCGGGGACGTCGTGGCGGGCGTTCCAGGGTCTTTCGCGGCGACACTTTCCCGCTCGCGGGCCTTCAGCTCGCGGGCGTAGTCATCCAGGTCCCCCTCGAAGTCGCTCAGGTGGCCGCCTTCCACCTTCCAGAAACGGTCGCAGACGCGAGCCAGCAGTTCACGGTCATGCGCCACCACCACCAGGCCACCGGCATAGTTCTCCAGCGCCTCGGCCAGCGCCTCGCGCATGTCCAGATCCAGGTGGTTGGTGGGTTCATCCAGCAGCAGTAACGAGGGCGCCTGCCAGATCAGCAGCGCCAGTACCAGGCGCACCCGCTCCCCGCCGGAACACTGACCCACCGGAGCGTCCGCTTTCTCGCCGGGAAAACCCATGCCACCGAGAAAGTTGCGCAGGCGCTGCTCCTCGGCACGCGGGTCCTGACGTTGCAGGTGCACCAGGGGCGAGGCCTTCAGGTCCAGCTGCTCGCTCTGGTGCTGGGCAAAATAGCCGACCTTCAGGTTCGGCTCCACGCGGCGCTCGCCCGCGGTCGGGGCCAGCTCGCCGGCCAGCAGCGTCAAGAGTGTCGATTTTCCGGCACCGTTCGGGCCCAGTACGCCGATCCGGTCCTCGGGGCGCAGACGTAAAGTCGTCGGATGCAGGCGGACGCGATCCCCGGATCGGACCTCGGCATGATCCAGCGCCAGCAGGGGGTCGGGCAGACGCTCCGGGGTCGGGATCTCGAGATGAATCGGCCGGGCCGCGCGGATCACCGCAACCTCGTCGAGTTTTTCCAGACGCTTCAGTCGGCTCTGGGCCTGGCGGGCCTTGCTCGCCTTCGCACGGAAGCGACGGACAAAGTCCTCCAGGTGGGCGCGCTCGGCCGCCACCTTTGCGGCCGACGCCTCGCTCTGGGCCATGGCCTCGGCGCGCTTGGCCTCGGCGTGGGTGTAGCTGCCGGCGTACAGCGCGATACCACCGCGCTCGATGTGCGCGATATGGGTGCAGACCGAATCAAGAAACCGACGGTCATGCGCAATCACGATCACCGTCCCCGGATAACGCGCCAGCCAGTCCTCCAGCCACAGGATGGTCTCGACATCCAGGTGGTTGGTGGGCTCGTCCAGCAACAAGAGATCCGAGCGCGTCATCAGCGTGCGCGCCAGGCCCAGGCGCATGCGCCAGCCGCCGGAGAAATCACTCATGGGCCGATCCGCATCCGCCGCAGCGAATCCGAGGCCTGCCAGCAGTCGGCGCGCACGGGCATCGGCCGTCCAGCCGTCAATCGCCTCCAGCGCGCCAAACAGGCGGGCCTGCTCGGCGCCATCGGACACCTGCTCCAGGCGCTGCTGCAGGTCGCGCAGTTCGGTATCCCCATCCAGCACGTAGTCCACGGCCGAGCGCTCGCTCCCGGGAACCTCCTGTGGAAGGTGCGCCACCACCCATTCCGCGGGCTGGTCGATTTCGCCGGCATCCAGGCTCAATTCGCCCTGCAAAGCCGCCAGCAGGCTGGATTTTCCGGACCCGTTGGCGCCGGTCAGGCCGACGCGCCAGCCCGCATGCACGGTGAGGCTGGCGTGCTGCAGCAGGATCTGGCGGCCGCGACGCAGCTCGATATCTTGTATTCGAATCATGCGGCGCAGTGTAGGGCAAGCGCGCGCCCGGCTCATGTAGACCGGCCGTTCCTCGGGAAACGCCGCCCCGGCGCAGGGTGTCAGAATCCTGCCACCCCTTGCCGCCTGCGGCGGTGAGGACCTGCCGGGGGCGGCGAAAAATCGCCGATTTTCCGTCAAGGGCTCCGTTATCCGTGACACAAGTCTCTGTTTTCACTAAATATACGATAAGTGGCATGGATCTGGCTTTACTCTCGATCCAACGATCGATGCAAGCGAGACGGCCATGAACCGCGATGGGAACGCCCACAACCTGCGACTGGTATCCGCCAAGGGCAAGACGACTGGCGATGCCGGGACGCCCTTTGATGCCCTTGCCTTCGTGCAGGCCCTGTCCTCCAGCCTCGAGCTCGGGACCGTCCTCGCCCGCCTGCAGGAACACCTGCACGCCCAGGTCCATCACAGCGGCTGGTTCTTCATCCTGCAGGAGAGTGACGAGACCTGGTCCGGCGGCGACGAGGATCGCCATCGCATCGAGTACGGCATGAGCTTCAACAACGAGACCATGGGTTCGCTGATCCTGATGCGCGGACGCCGCTTCAGCGACGACGAACAGCAGTTGCTCGAAGCTTTGCTGGGGCTGGCCGCCCCGGCACTGGCCAACGCCCTGCGTTTCCAGCGCCTGAACGAAAGTCTGGAGACCGATGAACTGACCGGTCTCGGCAACCGCCGCGCCTTCGAGAAACAGGGCGCCCAGTGGCTGGCCGACTGCCGCCGCCAGGATCGCCCGATGTCGGTGCTGGCGATCGATCTCGATCACTTCAAGCAGATCAACGATGAATACGGCCACAGCGTGGGCGACGACATCCTGCGCCTGGTGGCGCAGACCCTGCGCAGCACCACCCGCGAATCCGACCTGTGTGTGCGCATGGGCGGCGAGGAGTTCCTGGCGGTGCTGCCCGGCGCGGATCTCAGCCGCGCCATGGAATGCGGCGAGCGCATCCGCCTGGCTATTGCCGCCCTGCGCGCCTGCGCCAAGGCCACCGACAAGTCCGCGCTGGAGAGCGACGGCGCGGTCAAGGTGACCGCGAGCGTTGGTGTGGCCGGCGTCGGGCGCGGCGCCACCCTGCAGTCCGCCTACCAGGCGGCGGACGAGGCCCTGTATGCGGCCAAGCAGGCCGGGCGCAACCGCGTCCTTGCCGGCAACTGAGCCGCGGCAGCCCATCCCGCGCGAATCCGCATTACCTTGAAGCCGCCTACCCCGCGCCGGGCTGGATAAAATCGACACAGGTCAGCGGGGTCGAGAGCACCGCGCGCCGCAGCGCCTCGATGGCCTCCGGACGCGGGAAGCTGGTGCGCCATGCCAGGGCCACACGGCGGCTGGGCGCCGGATCCTGAAACCGCCGCACGGCCAGCAGTCGCTGGGCATAACGATCCGCCCCCACCGCCGTGCACGGGAGGATCGTTACCCCCATCCCCGAGGCCACCATGTGGCGGATTGTCTCCAGCGACGACCCCTCCAGATTGCGCGGCGTACTGCCATCCGCAGTCACCGTACGCTGACAGTCCGGGCAGCGCTCCAGCACCTGGTCGCGAAAACAGTGTCCGGCGCCCAGCATCAGCAGGGTCGCATCGGCCATGTCTTCCAGGCGCAGGGGTTCCTTGTCCTTCAGCGGGTGCGCCGCCGGCAGCACGGCCATGAACGGTTCGTCGTACAAGGGAAGCGTGACCACGCCCGGCTCCTCGAACGGCAACGAAATGAGGATCGCGTCGAGCTCACCCTGCTTGAGCCGCTCGCGCAACCGCCCGGTGTAGTTCTCATCGATCACCAGCGGCATGTTCGGCGCGCGCTCGTGCAGCGCGGGGATCAGCTCCGGCAGCAGGTACGGACCAATGGTGTAGATCGCACCCAGGCGCAGCGGGCCGGAGAGTTGATCCTGACTCTGTACGGCAACCGAGCGCAGCTGTTCGACCTCGGCCAGCACGCGCCGCGCCTGCGCGATAATCTGCTCACCTGCCGGCGTCACGTTGACCTCGCCGCGGCCGCGCTCGAACAGGGTCACGCCCAGTTCTTCCTCGAACTTGCGCACCGCCACCGACAGCGATGGCTGACTGACATGGCTGGCCGCGGCCGCCCGCCCAAAGTGGCGGGCATCGGCGACGGCGACCACATACCGCAGCTCGCTCAGGGTCACCGGGGCGCCCCTCCGCTGTTGTCATCGCTGTCCAGCCCCTGAAACTCGCGGCCGCCGTCCGGCCAGTCCAGGGTCACGCGCTTCAACTGTCGGCCTTCCAGCGAGATCTCGCCGGGATGTCGCCCCGCCCCATCGGCGGAAAACTCGAAGCGGTAGCGGCGTTGCAGGGCCAGGCCGCGGTCGCCCCAGACCAGGCGCTGGCCGGTACGCACGACGGTGGCATCGAGCAACTGCACCCCTGCCCGCTCGCAGGCCTGCCGCCCCACCCGACGGGCACGCTCGTTGGCACGCCAGGTGTCATTAACGTAAAACCCTATCAAGGCAATGGATATGATTATGATCAAGCCGGTCATGGACCGGTATGATAAGCGCAATCGAACCCGAGTTTTTCCGGGCATGCCCGGCCGTCTCCGGTTCGTTTACCTTGCCACCAGCGTTTCCGGGTCTGCATGACTACCACTGCCATCCCCTTCTCCGATCTCGCGCAGGGCCTGCGCGAGATCGGGCAGCAAGAACTGCTGCCCCGCTTCGAGGCCGATATCGCCGTTGATTACAAGGCAGACGGCAGCGTAATCACCGAGGCCGACCACGCGGTGGATGCGCGTGTACGCACCCTGCTGGGCGCATACGGACAGGACACGCCGGTACTGAGCGAGGAACAGGCACGCGGCGAACAGGCACGCGTACTGGAGACCGCCCCCGCCTTCTGGCTGGTGGACCCGCTGGACGGCACCTCCAATTTCGCCGGTGGCATGCCCTTCTTCGCCATCTCCATCGCCCGCATCGAGGGTGACCGGGTCACCCATGGCGCGACCTACGATCCGGTACGCGAAGAACTCTTTACCGCCACCGAAGACAGCGCGCTGGAGCTCAACGGGGTCACCCCGCCGGCGACCACTCGCCCTCCCGTCACGGAGCTGGGCCGCGCCATCGCCCTGGTGGACTACAAGCGCCTGGATACCCCCCTGGCGGGTGAACTGGCCTGCAACGCGCCGTTTCGCTCGCAACGCAACCTCGGCGCCTGCGCCCTGGAGTGGGCCTGGCTGGCCGCCGGGCGCGCCGATCTGTACCTGCACGGTGGCCAGGCCCCATGGGACAGCGCGGCCGGTGGGCTGATGCTCGCCCGCGCCGGCGGTGCCATGTGCAACCTCGCGGGCGAGCCCGTATTCGGCCGATCGCTGACCAAGCGCTCCGCAGTGGCGGCGCGCTCCGACACCCTGCTCGCCGACTGGCGGGCGTGGCTGGCCCCTTGGCTTGCCGCCCCGGAGTCCCCCTCATGATCCGCCGCCGCAAGTCCGGCGGCGGCGCACGCCTGGGCGTCGGCAGCGCCGACTTCACCCCACGCTACCTGCCGATCGCATGGAAGATCGTCGCGGCGATCGCCGGGCTGACACTGGCCGGGATCGTGACCCTGTCGGCTGTGGTGCTGAACCAGGTCAGCAACGTGCTGGACAACCAGATTCGCGCCCAGGCCGAGAGCACCGTGGCGCCGGTCGCGCGGACCTCGGCGGAACTGATGCTGGCCGAGGACTACCTGACCCTGGAGACCCTGTTGAACTCACTGGTGGAGGAGGGGCGCGTCGAGTCCATCGCCGCCTACGCGATCGACCGCGGTCAGGTTGCCCGCGCCGGGACACCCCCGGAGCAATCCCTCACCGACGGGGTGTGGCCGCTGGCACCGACGATGGAGCCCTACCGACGCAACGTGCGCTTTCAGGACGTACAGGTGGGCTACATTGAGGCCTACATCGACACCTCGCCAATGCAGGAGCTAATCCGCAACACCCTGAACGCCGGGATCGCCACGGCCGTCGGGGTGTTTCTGCTGAGCCTGATCCTGGCAATCGACATCAGCAAGCGCCTGGTGCGCCCACTGGAACGCCTGGCCGAGAGCATGCGTTCACGCGCCCGCCCCATGGATGACCAGGGCAACACGCTGCCGATGGTGCGCCAGGACGAGATCGCCCAGCTGACCGACGCCTTCAACGATATGGCGCGCGACCTGCTGCGCAAGGACCAGGTCGAGGCCGCCCTGCGCCGCTACGTGTCGGACGCCATCGCCCAGGACATCCTGGAGAATCTGGACCGGGTGGAGCTGGGCGGACGCGCGCTGGAGGGATCGGTACTGTTTGCCGACATCCAGGGCTACACCGCGCTTTCGGAGCGCTGCAGCCCGGAGGCCCTGGGCCGCATGCTCAACGAATTCTTCGGCCCGATGTCGGAATGCATTGCCCGTCACGGCGGCACGGTGGACAAGTACATGGGCGACTGTACCATGGCGGTCTTCGGCCTCGGGGCGGACGCCGGAAACCATCGCCTGACCGCTGTGCAGACCGGCCTGGCCCTGCTGGACACCGTCGCCTCGATCAACGCCGAGCGTGAACGCCGCGGCGATACCCGGGTGGAGTTCCGTATCGGCCTGAATGCCGGCGAGATGCTGGCCGGCAACATGGGGGCCGAAGACCGCATGCAGTTCACCGTGGTCGGCGACACCGTCAACCTCGCAGCCCGCCTGGTCACGGTCGCGCCCCCCGGCGGGCTGGTCACGACTGCCGCATTCATGGAGCACGAGCAGGTGAAGGGACAGTTCCGCACCGAAGACTGGGGCACCCACGAGCTGCACGGGGTCAGCGAAGCCGTGCCCACCACCCGGGTACTGAACGCTACGGATCGCACATGACTGCAGCCCGCGGCCTGTTCCCGCTCGCGAGCATCCTGCTGGCCCTTCTGCTGGTCCAGGGCTGCGCCGCTCTGGACCCCTTCGCCCCGCCCGAGCAGCGCATCGAACGCGCCCTGGAGACGGGTAACTACCAGCATGCCCTCGAGCTGATCGACGAGCACGACCCGGAACCGCGAGCCCGATGGGCCGAGCGCCGGGCAGCCATCGAGGAAGAGGCCGCGACCGCCGCGGCCGAGGCGATGCACGAGGCGCGCGCCGCCTCGGCCGAAGGCGCGGTCGCTCAGGCCCTGGAGATCCTCGAGACGGCCGAGGCACAACTGCCGCCGGACAGCGAACGTCGGGAATTCATCAGCCAACTGGAACGCCAGCGACAGGTTGGATTACAGACTCTGCAGCAACGCCACGACATCCTCGAGGCGCGCGCCCTGGTCCAGCGGCTGCGCCTGCTCGAGGTGATGCGTCCGTTGGTGCGCCACAGCGAACGACTGCCGGACGATCCCGACCGCCTTGCCAATCGTCGCGAGCCCCTGGCGCGGGCGCTGGATGGCTACGCCGCCGACACCGATGGCGAGGAACGCCTGGAGCTACTGCACCTGGCCCAGGGCCTGGCCTCCAACTCCGAACGCGCAGAACGCATCGCGCGCCTGGAGCGGGAACTGCGCCAGGCCGAAGCCCCCGAGATCGAGGAAGAGGTCCCGCGTTCCACCATCAATGCACGCCTGCGTCAGGCCCTGGAGGCGGGCGAATTGGCCACGGCAGCGCGCTGGTGTCGCAACGAGATCACCCCCGACACCGACGCCTCCGGCCCGGACCAGGCCGCCCAGCGAGCCCATCGCGCGCTGTGCGAGGAATGGCGCGAGCGCCGAGACGCGCGCGCCGAGACGCTGCTGGAGGAGGGCCGCAGCCATTACTCCGCCGGTGACATCGAAGAGGCCCTGAGACACTGGGAAGAGGGGCTCGAACTGGCGCCCGACCATGCCGGACTCCTCTCGGCCCACGAGCGTGCGCTGCGCGTGGTCGAACGCCTGGAGAGCCTTCGCGTGCCGGAACCGCTCCCCGAAGCGGAGGCAGACAGCCCGCCCGACGACGTGCCACAGGCCGAGCCCGATGCCCCGTAGCGCGCGATCCGGCGGCCGGCGCTGCGGGCCGCGCGCATTCGCCGTAGAATACGGCCCGCCCACCGGAGCAAGAGCCCGCCACGCATGAATCCCGCCGTCCAGGAACTGATCGCCGACGAACCCCACCGCGTCCTGCAACTGGGCGACACTGAAGTCGTGGTGCTGGGCACCGCGCACGTGTCGCGCGCCAGCGCCGACAAGGTCCGCGCCCTGATCGACACGGGGGCCTTTGACAGCGTGGCGGTCGAGCTGTGCGAAAGCCGTCAGCGCGCGATGCTGGACCCCGACGCAGTCGGGCGCATGGATCTGTTCAGCGTGATGCGCAAGGGCCAGGCCCCGATGATCGCCGCCAGCCTGGCGCTCGGGGCCTACCAGCAACGCCTGGCCGACCAGTACGGCATCGAACCCGGCGCCGAGATGCGCGCGGCCATGGACGGCGCCCTGGACAATGGCCTCCCCCTGGCCCTGATCGACCGGGATATCGGTCTAACCCTGCGCCGCACCTACCGCGCAGTGCGCTGGTGGGAACGCATGGGGCTGATCGGCGGACTGTTCAGCTCCGTACTCTCGCGCGAGAAGATCGACGAATCCGAGATCGAGCGCCTGAAGGAAGGCGACATGCTGGAGTCCACCTTCAGCGAGTTCGCCGAGCAGTCCGAGGACCTCTACCGCACCCTGATCGAAGAGCGCGACCACTACATGGCCGCCCACCTGCGCCGCCTCGCGGCCAACCCGGAGACGCGCTGCATCCTGGCGGTGGTGGGGGCTGGCCACCTGCCCGGGATTGCCGAACAGGCCGAGGATCACCTGACCCCGCCGGACGCGATCCTCGACGCCCTGGACCAGGCCCCGCCCAAGGCGCGCTGGCCCAAGGTCGTCCCGTGGGTGGTGATCGGGATCATCCTCGCCGGCTTTGCCATCGGGTTCTCGCGCAACCCGGATATCGGCCTGCAGATGGTGACCGACTGGGTGCTGATCAATGGCGGCCTGGCGGCCCTCGGCGCGATCATCGCCCTGGCCCATCCGCTAACCGTACTCACCGCGGCCCTGGCAGCCCCGCTGACCTCGCTGAACCCCACCATCGGGGTCGGCTTTGTCGCGGCCGCGGCCGAGCTGTTCCTGCGCAAGCCGCGGGTCTCCGACTTTGCCAGTCTGCGTCAGGACACCACCACGCCACGCGGCTGGTGGCGCAACCGCGTCTCGCGCGTGTTGCTGGTTTTCCTGCTGACCACCCTGGGCTCGGCCGCCGGCACCTACATCGGCGGCGCACGCATCTTCAGCCACCTCGTCGGCAGCTAATCTCCTCCCCCGCGCGCTTCAGGAGTCCACCCCGAAGCGCGCGAAGGGCGATTTCACCACAGAGGGCACGGAGAGGGGTGCGTTTTGGCAGCACGACGTGGTCGAAGCCGTGGCCCTCGCAATGCTGGAAGTGCTGAGGCCGCAGTGCCCGTCGTCATCGCAAGCCGCGAAGCGGCGTGGCGATCTGCGCGGACTGGCGCGGCGTTTGGGTAGTACCTCGATCGCTAAACAACGCCCCGACGGATCCGCCACCTCGCCTTTCTTCGTGGCCTCCGTGGTGACTCGCCCTGGACCTTGCCCTTCTGCGTGTCTTCGGGCGCTTCGTGGTTGCAAGACCCGCTTATTCGGGGATGCGCAGCACGAGCTTGCCGCGGCGGCCGCCGGCTTCGATGCGCCGGTGGGCCTCGGCGGCCTCGGCCAGCGGGAGGGTATCCTCGACGTTGACCTGCAAGCGACCGCTGGCCAGCCGGGCCAGACCCTCGGCCACCAGGGTGGCCTGGTGCTTCAGACGGCGGCGATCATTCTCCAGCATCGGGGTCAGCATCAGCTCCAGGCTGATGCTCGGGTTGCGCAGCCGCGCCGGGTTCCAGTCGGTATCCGCCGGGGGGGCCAGAAGGGTCACCAGATCCCCGCCATAGGCCACCTGCGTCAGTCCCTCGCGGAAGACCTCGCCACCAACGGTGTCCAGCACGATGTCGAAGCCACGCCCATCGGTGTACTGCATGATCGCGTCCGCGGCATCCGGCTTGCGCAGGTCGACGACATCGCCCCCAAGTGCGGTGACAATCGTGCCCGCCTCGTCGCGCCGCACCAGGCCCAGTACCCGGCCGCCGGCAGCGCGTGCGATCTGTACGGCCATCTGCCCGACCCCGCCGGCCGCCGCGTGAACCAGCACGCTCTGGCCGCGCTGCAGGTCGGCCCGCTCGAACAGGGCCTCCCAGGCGGTCAGCCAGGTAAGCGGCAGGGCGGCGGCCTGGGCATCGGATACCGCCGCCGGCACCGGGACCACCGCGGCCTCGGGCACCACGACCTGTTCAGCGTAGGTCCCCGGATCGGCCCCGACCCCACCAAAACAGAAGGCAACCCGCTGCCCCGGCCGCGCGTGATGCACGGCGCTGCCACATTCCTCGATGATGCCCACCCCATCGCAGCCCGGCGTGTTGCGCGGCGCACCGGGGACGATCATGCCCCCGGCGCGCACCTTCGTATCCACCGGATTGACACCGGCCGCCAGCATCCGGATGCGGACCTGGTCGGGGGCCGTGAGCGCCGGCTCCGCTACTTCGTCCAGACGCAGGGCCTCGGCGGCTCCGGGTTCGTCGAACACGACTGCTCGCATGAATACTCCTCGTTGCATGGGGATTCGTGGAAACGCGCGCCGGCCGCCCCGAGTGCGGCCTACAGGCCGATCCCGATGCCTATGCCAAAGCGCACACCACCGGAAGATCGTGCCGGCTCGGGCTCCGGCCACAGGTGCATCGAGTGGGCCTCCAGCACCGGGAAGACGTAGTCCAGCTCGCCGATCCGGCCGTCCTCGACCCCGGTCACCGTGCCGACACCGGTAACCCGGCGCCCGGCACGATAGTCCACCGGGTCGGCGAAGCCCTCCACACGCAGGCGGAAACGCCCGATGGTGGACTGCCGCGTCTGTGGCTCCTGACGACTGAGCGGGTACCCGACCACCTCGATGAAGGTCGCCTCGGCGCGATTGTCCACGCGCGCGATCACCCCGCCCCATACCTGCTCGTCGGGCGGCAGGCTATCGCCGGTGACTGCACGCGGTTCGACCTGTACGGCCGGGTCATCCGGGGCCTCCAGCGGGCCGGAGGCGCAGGCGGCCAGGAACACGGGCAGCAGCAATGCCAGAAAAGGACGCAGGAATCGGGTCATGCTCACCAGTACCAGGGATGCGGGTGATAACGCCCATAGAGGCCGTAGCGCGGGCCCCAGGGGCTATAGAACGGGTCATAAAACGGGCCGTAGAACGGATCGCGATAGCCGCGCTCCGTCGGTGGCGGGCGCCGCGACCACAGGTAGACCGCATCCGCCTGCAGCGTAACGAAGGTATAGGCGTAGTCACCGATGCGGCCCTCCTCGATCCCGTGGATGACACCCCGCACGGTCACCTCGCGGCCTTCCTTGTAGATCTGCGGGTCGAGGAAACCGCTGCTGACCACGCGGAAGCGCCCGGGTGAGCGATCCGCCTCCTGTGGTCGCCCCTGGCGATCAAGTTCGCGGGCCACCACCTCCAGCCGGGTACCGCCCGAGGTGTTCTCGATGTCCGCAATCACTCCGCCCCAGACCACGGTCTCACCCTTCACGGCCTCGGGATCCGCCAGCACCTGATCGCGATCGGGGGCGGCAACAGGCAACGGGGAAAGGGCCGCCGGAACCCCGGCACAACCCGTCACCAGGAGCAGCAGCCCCGTCAGGACCAGCGAGCGCAATCGTACAAGTGGCAATGCCCGACTCTGCATAGCCGATGGGACTCGAGCGCCAGCCTCAAGTTCACGGCGAGCAGTCATGGCCGCGGCTCCCCCTCGTGCGCCGGATCGCAAAGGTCCTGCACCGCCAGCACCTCGTGCTGGGCCTCCTCCACTGCGGCGAGCAAGACCTCGGGGGCCAGGTGCAGGGCGTCCCACACCGCCGGATCTACCGGGGGTGCATCCGCCCAGTCGCGCGAATCGATCTCGGCGAGATGGGCACCGGTGTTGGCCAGATGCACCAGCATCACGGCGGTGCGATTGCGCTCCGGCGCCTGCAGCGGCTGATGGTGACCGGCGAGGCAGTCGACCAGGAGTTCCGGCAGACCCCAGTGCGCGGCCAGGGCCCCACCCAGCTGCGCATGATCGAAGCCCAGTTGCGCGCGCTCCGCGCCCTGCGGGCTCAGGCCGTCGCCAACATCCAGACTGGAGAGGAAGGCCCGGTGGGCCGATTCCGGCGACTGCGAGAACAACAACAGCTTGCCAAGATCATGCAGCAGGCCAGCCAGGAAGATCCCGCTGGCCTGGCGCGGCGACACGCGCATCGCCAGTTGCCGCGCGATCACCGCGCAGTAGGCCGAATGGCGCCAGAACACCTCCAGCGGCAGGCGTTCCTGATCGGGGATGCTGGCCGTGGCGCGGGTGATCGCGCTCGCCACGACCAGACGCTGCAGGGCATCGCGACCCAGCATGGCAATCGCGCGGTCCACCGAGTCAACCGGACGCGCCGGGGCATAGGCAGGGCTGTTGGCGATGCGCAGGACCAGGGCCACCAGGCCGGGATCGCGTCCCAGGCTGCTGGCGATCCTGGCAGCCGTGGCGTCGTCGTCCTCCAGCAGGCGCGCAACCTCGAACACCACCTGTGGCATGGCCAGAAGCTTGTCAGCCGACTGGACGCGGGCCTCAAGGGAATCGTTGGCGGATCGGTCGGACATGGATGGATCCTCTTGCCGAGGCGGAACGGGGATCGCTGCGCCTCACTCGTCCTGTTTCGAGGCCACCTCGCGCACGTGGCCCCGACCTCTCTACTGTAGCCGCTGTCCCCTTCGTTGTAACCCGGCCGGGCCCGAACCATACTCGCAGGCCCGGGTCGAAAATACGACGCTTCGTCCACCAAGGAGGTGCCCATATGTTTAGCAAGTCCGCATTTGCGCCGCTGGCCGTTTTGCTCGCCGGCCTGCTCCCCGGCATGGCCCTGGCCGGCATCCAGACCGAAGAGATCGCCTACGACCATGACGGCGACGAGATGACCGGCTATCTGGCCCATCCCGAAGGCGACGGGCCACACCCGGCGGTCCTGGTCATTCACGAATGGTGGGGCCACAACGACTACGCCCGCGACCGTGCCGAGCAGCTGGCCCGCGAGGGCTACACCGCCTTCGCCCTGGATATGTACGGCAGCGGCAAGCTGGCCGATCACCCGTCTACCGCCGGCGAGTTCGCCGGGGAAATCCGCGAGAATCGCGACCTGATGCTGGGCCGCTTCCAGGCCGCCTACGACTGGCTGCGCGCGCATGATGCCAGCGCGGATGCGGCGCCCTCCGCAGTCGGCTACTGCTTCGGCGGCACCGTGGCCCTCGAGGCCGCGCGCGCAGGGATGGACCTGAACGTGGCGGCGAGCTTCCACGGCGGCCTGGCAACCGAGCACCCGGCCGAGGTCGGCAAGGTGTCGGCCGAACTGCTGTCCTTCACCGGTACCGCAGACCCGATGATCCCGCCGGAGCAGGTCGCCGGTTTCCAGAAGGAGATGCAGGAGGCCGAAGTACGCTACACCGTGGTGGAATTCTCCAGTGTGAAGCACAGCTTCACCAATCCGGGGGCCGATGCCATTGCCGAGGAGTTCGGCATGCCGGTCGGCTATGACGCGCGCGCCGACCACGATTCCTGGAACCACCTGCTGGGTGTCCTCCGCGATCGGCACTAAACCCGATGTACGGCGGGCACTGCCAGGTGCCCGCCCCTTTCACGCGGCGCCTCAGGTCCCGCGCAGGTAGATCGCCACCCCCAGGACCACGATCACCGCCAGCACCCCGACAAACGCCAGCCGGAACCAGCGACGCCCCGCCAGACGTGCGGGTCGCGCGTGTTTCGCATCGGACAGGGGCGCCCGCAGGCTGTCCTCCGGCTCCGCCTTGACCGGTTCACCCCGACTCGGCTCGCTCGCCGGCTCCGCCGCAGCGGTGGTGCTGTGGCCGGTCAGGGCATGTTCCAGATCACGGATCCGGCCACGCAGGTCCTGGTTGCGTTGCTGGGCCTCCGCCAGTTCCCGCTCGCGGGCCACCAGGCGGTCACCCAGATCCGAAGCCGAATCCTGGCTATCCGAACAGCGCTGCTCGGCCTCGGCCTGGGCCTTCTCGGCCGCCGCGGCGCGCTCGCACTGCTGGTTGCGCTCACGGCGCAGGCGTTCGGCCTCGCCCCGCGCCACCTTCAGCTCCGTCTGCTGCTCCTCGCGCTGACGCTCCAGGTCGACGAGCTCGTGGTCCAGGCGGACATTCTCGCTCTCGAGCTCGCGCACCCGGCTACGCAGTTGTTCGGTCTCGTGGTCGGGCTCGGTCGACTCCGGGGGACCCTCAGCCTCGAGTTCTTCCACGCGCACACGCAAGGCCGCAAGCTCCTCCTCGCGGGCTGCGGCCTGTTCCGCTGCGGCCACGACCTCGTCGTCCCGCGCCCGCGCCTCGGCCAGCGCCGTCTCGGCCTCCTCCAAACGCCCCTGCAGAGTCTCGATCTCGCGATCCCGCTCTTCCGCGCGCTGGAATGCCGCCGTGGACTCGTCGCGGGCCTCGCCCAGGGCGTTGCGCAGACGCTCCAGCTCTTTCTGCGCCTCGCGCTCATTGGAGGATTGTTGCCGCAGCATCAACTCGCGGCGCAGGCGCTCGACCTCGTCGCGCAACGCCTGGTTCTCGGCGGAGTCGGGGGCCCCTCCGGGGGCCGCCGGCTCGGGGACCGGCGGCGGTGGCAGGAGTTCGGCCACGACCTCGCGCACGCGGGTGGGAACAAACGGCTTCATCAGGACGGCATTGGCCCCCAGTGAACGCCATTCGTCGCTGGCCGCCTCGTCGCTCTCCTGACCGGTCACGATCACCACCGGGAGGTCCGAGGGGAGGTCATCGACGCCATCACGAATACGCAGCAGGAGATCCTGGCCGTCGATGCCCGGCATCGAGAGATCGGTCAGCACCAGCCCGATATCGGGATACTGCTGAAGCAGTTCCAGTGCCTGTTCGCCGTCGGCCGCCTCGTAGACGGTGTTCTGACCCTGCAGGATACGTTGCAACGCAACCCGGATGACCTTGGAGTCATCCACCACGAGGATCGCGGCGCGTTTTGGGTCCGGTATCTGATCGCTCATGCTTCCCCCTGACTGACATCCGGCCGCCTGACAGCGGCACGGCCGCCGACCACGCTGTACCCCCCAGTGGCCGAACATCCCTAGACTCGCAAGACTACGGGCCCCCGCGTCCGGATGCCAGTGGGGTCGCCGGGGCAACCGGACGCGGTTCACACTTTCTCGCTCCGGGCGATCGGCCCGCGGAGCGTCGTGCGCGACCACCGCTCCGTGTTTGCTACACGGGCTTCGACTTCCACTTGACCGAGTAGAGGTCGCGCCGACGATCACGCAGGTTGCGCACCGAGCCGTGATTGCGCAGCTCCTTCAGGTTGTCGAGGTCGAGATCCACGATCAGGGTCATCTCGGTGTTGGGGGTCGCCTCCGCGGCCACCGCGTCGTGCGGGAAGGCAAAATCGGACGGGGTGAACACCGCAGCCTGGGAGTACTGCATGTCCATGTTCTCGACCTTGGGCAGGTTGCCCACCGAGCCGGACATGACCACGTAGCACTCGTTCTCGATCGCGCGGGCCTGGGCGCAGCGCCGTACCCGGAGATAGGCATTCTTGGTGTCGGTCCAGTAGGGCACGAACAGGATCTGCAGGCCGTGATCGGCCATCACCCGCGGCAGTTCGGGGAACTCCACGTCGTAGCAGATCAGGATGCCGATCTTGCCGAAGTCGGTATCGAAGACATGCACCTCGTCGCCGCCCTGCAGTCCCCAGTAGGACACCTCGTCCGGGGTCACGTGGATCTTGTACTGGCGGTCCCAGGTGCCATCGCGACGGCACAGATAGGAGACATTGCGCAGGACATCATCCGTGTACTCGGGCATCGAGCCGGCCACGATGTTGATGTTGTAGGCGAGCGCCAGGCGCACCATCTCCTCGCGGACCGCCTCGGTGTACTCGGCCAGGCGGCGCACGGCCTCGGCCGGGTAGTCCTGGTTGAAGGCCCCCATCAGCGGGCCGTTGAAGAATTCCGGGAACAGCACGCAGTCCGAGCGATAGCCGGAAACCGCATCGACGAAATACTCCACCTGCTGGAACAGGGAGTCCAGGTCCACCGTCGGGCGCATCTGCCACTGGACGACGCCGATGCGCACGTCCGAGCGGCTGCCGCCGATCAGCTTTTCCTTCTCCTCGTAGTAGATGTTCAGCCACTCGATCAGCGTCGCGTAGGCCCCGGACTTCTCGTCGTCCGGCAGGTAGTTGGTGATGATCTTGCGGACGTGAAAGTCGTTCGCCAGCTGGAAGGTCAGGATCGGGTCGATGATCTCGTGGTTCTTCACCCGGCGTACGTACTGCTGCGGCGTCAGCTCGTCGCGGTACTGCTCGTAGCCGGGGATACGCCCACCGGCGACGATCGCCCGCAGGTTCAGCTTCTCGCACAACTCCTTGCGCGCGTCGTACAGGCGCCGGCCCAGACGCAGCCCGCGATAGTCCGGATGCACGAAGATGTCCACCCCATAGAGCGTGTCGCCGTCCGGGTCGTGGGTAGTCAGGAAGCCATTCCCGGTGATCTGCCAGTAATTGTGCTGATCGCCGAAGCGCTTGTATTCGACGATCAGGCTGATCGCCGCGGCGACCACCTTGCCGTTGTCCTCGATACAGATCTGCCCCTCGGGGAAGCGCATCACCTGGGAGCGGAACTGCGCCTCGCTCCAGGCACCGTCGAGGTCGTGATAGACCCGCTCCATGATCTCGCGGATGTCCTCGTAGTCCTCGACCCGCGTCGGACGCAGGGTCAGATGGTGCTGGGGGTTCGACTCGTTGTCCGCGTCAGTGGTCACGCTTGGGGGCTCCGGGGTTGAGACAGAGTGGCAGGATGCACGGGGAGCGGGCGTGGATCAAAAGATCCAGGCCAGCATCAACCAGAAAAACACAAAGAACAGAAAAAAACCGGGGATCATGAACTGCAGTTCCCCGATCAGGCCCTCGCCGGCGGCCAGGGCGAATACGATCGACACCAGCACCGAGACGATGGCCGCGACCAGGGCCGCGTTCTTCAGGCCCATACCATCATCGAAGGTGAGCGCGACCCAGTCCGACAGCCCCGGCAGGGACACCGCTGCCGCCAGCACCAGCAAAGCCACCAGCAACGCGGCCAGCGCCGAGGTGCCGAGCAGGATGCGCAGCGCCAGACGGCTGTCCCGCCGGTCCGCACGGCTCATGCCACGCCCTCGCGACGGCCTCGCACATATTCGCGCACCCGGTTGGGGTCCGGGATGCCGTTAACCCGGAATTCCGGATTGTCCCCGGTGGTGTACACCGCGATGCGGCCCACGCGGAAGATGCGGTCGAAGAAACTCTGATCCACCTTCACCGTGCGGATCTGACCGATGTCGAGGTCCACATGCGACTTCGACAGCAGGCCCCGTTCCAGATGCACCTGATCGGCGTCGATGCGCAGGCGTACCGAGCGCGTCTGGAGGTACCACCACAACAGGATCAGCAAGCCGAGGCCGAAGGCCGGGATCAGTAACACGCTAAGGATGAAGCCGAACGGATGATTGCGGAACATCGCCGGTCGAGCGTCGATCGCGGGTTCACGAGCGGACATGCGCGGACTCCAGTTGGGGACAAGCCCGTCCAGTTTGGCGCGGCACCCCAAACAAAGCGAGCCCCGCACGGGGCGGGGCTCGCAGTTTTCCGGGCACAAGGGCCTGTCGGCCAGCCCACCCGGGGCAGGATCGCGAAGTTACGCGGTCCGGGCGTCGCGCTCGGCCTTGGCTTCCGCCTTGGCCTCGTCGCTGTCGTCGTATCCGAGGTTCGGCGCGAGCCACCGCTCGGCCTCCTCGAACGACATGCCCTTGCGCTTGGCGTAGTCCTCGACCTGGTCGCGGTTGACCTTGCCGAGACCGAAGTAGCGCGATTCCGGATGCGCGAAGTACCAGCCGGAGACGGCCGAGACCGGCAGCATGGCGAAGCTCTCGGTGAGCGTCATGTCAGCGTGCTCTTCCGGCTGCAGCATCTCCCACAGGGTCGCCTTCTCGGTGTGCTCCGGGCAGGCCGGGTAGCCGGGCGCCGGACGAATACCCTGGTACTTCTCCTCGATCAGGTCCTCGTTCTCCAGCGACTCGTCGGGGACATAGCCCCAGTATTCGCGGCGCACATGGTAGTGCATGCACTCGGCAAAGGCCTCGGCCAGACGGTCCGCCAGGCTCTTCACGAGGATGGCGTGATAGTCGTCGTTGGCCTTTTCGTATTCCTTGGCCTTGGCGTCGACATCACCACCGGCGCTGACCGCGAAGGCCCCGATGTAGTCCGGACCACCGGCTTCCTTGGGCATCACGAAATCGGCCAATGAATGGCTCGGCTGCCCGCGACGCTTCTCGGTCTGCTGACGCAGGTGGTGCAGCTTCTTCAGGACCTTGGAGCGGCTATCGTCGGTGTACACCTCGATGTCGTCGTCATCAACGGTGTTCGCCGGGAAGAAGCCGACCACGCCACGGCAGGTGACCCACTTTTCGTCGATCATCCGCTTCAGCATGTCCTTGCCATCCTTGAACAGCTTGCGCGCCTCTTCGCCGACCTTCTCGTCATCCAGGATGCGCGGGTAGGCGGCGTGCAGCTGCCAGGAGTGGAAGAACGGCGTCCAGTCGATGTATTTGGCGACCTCGTTGAGATCGTAATCATCGAAGCGCAGCAGTACGGTGCCGTCGCCATGCGGGTGCAGCACCTTCGGCTGCCCCGGCAGTTCGTCAGTTTCCAGCGCCTTCGGTTTCGGCGGCGTGTAGTCGGACCAGTCGATTGTCGGCTTGTTGGCGCGCGCCTTGTCGAGCGTGACCCATTGGGTCTTCTTCTTGCGCCCGGCGTTCTGCACGCGCAGCTTCTCGTACTCCTCGCGGACGTCGGCGGCGTACTTCTCGCGCAGCTCGGGGCTGATCAGACTCTGGGCCACGCCCACGGCACGCGAGGCGTCCTTCACCCAGACCACCGGACCGGAATAGTTCGGCTCGATCTTCACCGCGGTGTGGGCGCGCGAGGTCGTCGCGCCGCCGATCATCAGCGGGGTCTTCATGCCTTCACGTTCGAGGTCGGCGGCGAAGTTGGCCATCTCCTCCAGCGAGGGCGTGATCAGGCCGGACAGGCCAATGACGTCGACGTCATGCTCCTTGGCCGCCTTCAGGATATCGGCCCCCGGCTGCATCACGCCGATGTCGATCACCTCGAAGTTGTTGCACTGCAACACCACGCCCACGATGTTCTTGCCGATGTCGTGGACGTCGCCCTTCACCGTGGCCATCAGGATCCGGCCGTTGTTCTCGGTGCCGGTCTTCTCGGCCTCGATGTACGGGATCAGGTGGGCCACGGCCTTCTTCATGACACGCGCGGACTTGACCACCTGCGGCAGGAACATCTTGCCCTCGCCGAACAGGTCGCCGACCACGTTCATGCCGTCCATCAGCGGCCCCTCGATCACCTGGATCGGGCGGTCATAGGCCTGGCGCGCCTCTTCGGTGTCGTCGACCACGTAGGTGTCGATGCCCTTGACCAGGGAGTGCTCGAGGCGCTTGGAGACCTCCCATTCGCGCCACTCGAGATTCTCTTCCTTCTTGCCGCCGCCCTGGCCCTTGTACTCCTCGGACAGTTCGAGCAGCCGGTCCGTCGCGTCATCGCGACGGTTCAGGACCACGTCCTCGACCGCTTCCTTCAGCTTCGGATCGATGTCGTCGTACACCGCCAGCTGACCGGCGTTGACGATACCCATGTCCATGCCCGCCTTGATGGCGTGGTACAGGAATACGGCGTGGATCGCCTCGCGCACCGGCTCGTTGCCACGGAACGAGAACGACACGTTGGACACGCCGCCGGAGACCAGTGCGTGCGGCAGGTCGTTCTTGATGCGACGGGTGGCCTCGATGAAGTCCACGCCATAGTTGTTGTGCTCCTCGATGCCGGTCGCGACCGCGAAGATGTTCGGGTCGAAGATGATGTCCTCGGCCGGGAAGCCGACCTTCTCGGTCAGCAGCTTGTAGGCCCGGGTACAGATCTCGACACGACGCTGTTCGTCATCCGCCTGGCCGTCCTCGTCGAAGGCCATGACCACGATCGAGGCGCCATAGCGGCGGCACAGCTGGGCCTGCTTGATGAAGTTTTCCTCGCCTTCCTTCATGGAGATCGAGTTGACCACCGGCTTGCCCTGCACGCACTTCAGGCCCGCTTCGATGATCTCGAACTTGGAGGAGTCGATCATCACCGGGACGCGGGCGATATCGGGCTCGCCGGCCAGGAGGTTGAGGAAGCGGACCATTGCCTCCTGCGACTCCAGCATGCCCTCGTCCATGTTGATGTCGATGATCTGGGCGCCACCCTCGACCTGATTCAGCGCGACTTCCAGCGCGACGTCGAATTCCTCGTTCTGGATCAGGCGCAGGAACTTGCGCGACCCGGTCACGTTGGTGCGCTCGCCGACGTTCACGAACAGCGAATCGTCGGTGATGTTGCACGGTTCCAGACCGGACAGGCGGCAGGCCGGCTCGACCTCCGGCACCTTGCGCGGGGGATGCTTCTCGACCGCCTCGCGCATGGCCCGGATGTGCTCGGGCAGCGTGCCGCAGCAGCCGCCGATGATGTTCAGAAGACCCGATTCGGCCCAGGGTCCGACGTCCTCGGCCATCTGTTCCGGGCTCTCGTCGTAATCACCAAACTCGTTCGGCAGACCGGCATTCGGGTGCGCGGAGACAAAGGTATCGGCGATGCGCGACAGGTCGGCCACGTACTGGCGCATTTCCTTGGCACCCAGCGCACAGTTCAGCCCGATCGAGACCGGGTTGGCGTGACGCACGGAGTTCCAGAACGCCTCGGTGGTCTGGCCGGACAGGGTACGGCCGGAGGCGTCGGTAATGGTGCCGGAGATCATGATCGGGAGTTCCTTCCCGAGCTCGTCTTCCAGCGTCTTCACCGCGAAGATCGCGGCCTTGGCGTTCAGGGTGTCGAACACGGTCTCGATCAGCAGCAGGTCCACGCCGCCCTCGACCAGGGCCTCGGCCGCTTCCTTGTAGGAGTCGACCAGGGTGTCGAAATCGACGTTGCGCGCGCCGGGATCGTTCACGTCCGGGGAGATCGACGCGGTGCGGTTGGTCGGGCCGAGGATGCCGGCGACGTAGCGCGGCTTGTCCGGGGTCTTCTCGGTCCACGCGTCGGCCGCCTTGCGCGCGAGCTTCGCGGATTCGCGGTTCAGCTCGGGGACGAGGTCCTCCATGTGGTAGTCCGCCATCGCGATGCGGGTACCGTTGAAGGTGTTGGCCTCGATGATGTCGGCACCGGCTTCGAGGTAGTCGTTGTGGATCTGCTCGATGATGTCCGGACGCGTGAGGGACAACAGGTCGTTGTTGCCTTTCAGGTCGGACTTCCAGTCCTTGAAGCGCTCGCCGCGGTAGTCGGCCTCCTCCAGCTTGTACAGCTGGATGGTGGTACCCATACCGCCGTCCAGGATCAGGATGCGCTCTTTCAGCGCGTTCTCGATGTCTTTGCGTGTTGCCGTCATGTGCCGTACACCATTGGTTTCGAATGGGATAAGTGTACACGCCGGGGTTCCATCCCGTGCGTGGAGCCCACCCTGGTGGCAGGCCCTTTAGTGTCTCGTGGCGGCCCCGGATGCGGCCTGGTTGCGCCCGTGAGCAGAACTGTCACGATAGCGCCATGCAGGAACATCCGATCCGCTGGTTCATCACTGCCCCGCAGGCCTGCCCCTATCTGGACGACCGCGAGATGCAGAGTCTGCTGGTCGACCCCGCGGTCAGCCTGGGCGGCGCGCGCTTCGGCCAGCTACTGGCCGAGGGCTTTCGCCGCAGCGGTCAGTTTGTCTATCGGCATCACTGCCCCGAGTGCGCGGCCTGCGTGCCCGTACGCATCCCGGTTGCGGCCTTCCGCCCGAACCGGAGCCAGCGCCGCTGCCTGGATCGCAACCGCGATCTCGCGGTGACGATCCGCCGGCCGCCGGAACAGCCCGGGACATCGCCCGCCGCCGATCTCGACGAGCACATGCCGCTGTTCTCGCGCTACCAGACCGCCCGTCACACGGGCGGTGGCATGGAACAGATGGGACGCGAGGAATACGCGGGAATGCTCGCCCACCGCAACGGCCCAGTGGATCTGATCGAATTCCGCCAGGCCGACACGCTGGTCGCGGTGGCCGTCACCGATCGCACCCCCCAGGGGTTGTCGGCGATGTACAGCTTCTTCGATCCGGATCAGCCGCGCCGCGGCCTGGGCACCCTCGCAATCCTGACCCAGGTGGCGCATGCGCACCGCCTGGGTCTGCCCCATGTCTACCTCGGCTACTGGATCGACCAGGCGCCGAAGATGGAATACAAGACCCGGTTCCAACCGCTCGAAGGCCGCATGGACGGGGTCTGGAGGCGGCTGCCCGCCTGACGGCGGCCAGCCACCCCTCGCGCGCGGCCTAGCGGGCCGGCTTGCGGAAGCGGAAGATGCCCCAGGTCAGGTAGCCCGAGTTGCCGCCATCGACCCAGTGCTGCAGGCCCTGCTTCATGCGGTCGATGTAGTCCTGCGAGATGTAGTTTTTCAACTCGTCCTCGCGGGACTCGAGCTCCTGCTTCACGCGACCGTAATGGGTCGAGATCTGGCTGGAGTGTTCCTCGAAGCTGACCTCTTCCAGGCCGGCCGCCTTGGCCGCCTCGCGGTACAGCGCCGGGCTCGCCAGCGAATCCAGGTGGATACGGGCCAGAATCGGGTCCAGCACGCCATCCGGGCAATCGTCGGTCTGCATCGGATCGGTGAAGATCAGCCAGCCACCCGGCTTCAGGACGCGCGCGGCCTCCTGGATCACCTTTTTCTTTGCCTCGTTCTGGCTGTGCAGGAAGGAGTCCTCGGACCAGACAACGTCATAGGACGCGTCCGGCTCGTCGACCTTCTCGAAGGAGCCATCGACCACGGTGATCTTGTCGTCGAGGTGGCGCGCCTTGTTGATCTCGCGATCGCGCTCGTTTTCCTTCTCGGACAGGTTCAGCGCGGTGACGTCGCAACCGTAGTTTTCCACCAGGTAGCGGGCGACACCGCCGTAGCCGGCGCCCATGTCGAGCACGCGCCATTCCGGCTGCGGCTCGCCCAGGAGGTCGGACATGTGCGCGACCGTGCGACGGCTGGCGTCGCCGATCGGCTCGTCCTTGTACTCGTACAGCCCGATATGGAGGTCTTCACCGCCCCACACCATCTTGTAGAAGGTGTCGGCGTCCTCGCTGTTGTAGTAGTCGCGAGCGGTTTCGACTACGTCGGAGTAGTTCTCGCTCATCGTTCCTCGCCCTCGATATAACGCTTGTCGGCCACGTGGATGAAGAAGTCCGGATCACTCTCGCGATAGGTCTCCTGGAAGTCCCCGTAGGTCTCGATCTTCTGGAAACCGACCTCGCGCATCAGGCGGCGGACATAGGCCTTGCGCAGCGGGAACATGTTCAGGAAGTACTCGGAACCATCCGGGAACTTGTACTGGAAGCGCGCCAGGCCTTCGTCAACGTGGGCCGGCTGCACCTGGACGTTGTCGCCGCAGTAGTAGTAGGTGTGCTTGGACGAGTAACCGTGGTCCATGATGGTGTCGTAGTTGCGCTGGTCGAGGATCAGCACGCCATCGTGGTTCAGGGCGGAGTAGAACTCGGCCAGGGCCTTGCGGCGGTCGTGTTCATTGAACAGGTGGGTAAACGAGTTACCCAGGCAGACGACGGCGTCGTAGCGGCCGTAGATGTCGCGATTCAGCATGCGCCAGTCGGCCTGCACGGTGCGCAGGATGTGACCCCGCTTGCGACCATTCTCGAAGGCCTTGACGAGCATCTCGGGGGCGCCGTCGGCGGTCACCACGTCAAAGCCCGCTTCGCGCAACTGTACGGAATGGAAGCCGGTGCCGGCGGCGACGTCGAGCACGCGCTTGGCGCCGCGCTTCTTCAGTTCTTCGATGAAGAAGGTGCCTTCGCTCTTGGCGCGGTTGTCCCAGTCGATCAGGTCATCCCACTTGTCGACGAAGCCGGTGGTGTACTCGTTGAGATAATTCTCGGTATCGCGACGTTCGGTCGGCTTCTCGCCGAAGTCCTGATCATTCTTGATATTCGCTGCCATGCTGGTTCCTCTTGGCTTTGCTGCTGTTGTAAGCGTGACTGGACCGGCCTCTGGGCCGATCCGTCGGCACAACACCCCGCAAACGCAGTAAACCGCGACCTCCGCATCACACGGCGGTCTCGCCAGCAGCCCGATCGAGCCAGGCGGGTGCCGCCCGGTGTTCGGGTATCAATGCGCCGGGTGCGTTGTTCGCAGCACCCGACACCGGCCTGGCCGGTTCTTCCTGCACATCCGGAGGGCAATCGGTACCCGGATGCCGAGCCGTGGTCTGGCGGGCCCATCCCGCCTGGCTCGGGGATCGTTTACGGCGCCGCGCGATGCGTCTGAACGCGGGCGTTGTGTCCGAAATCGTTTTTATACCCTGAAGGTTTTGCGCAAAAATTACAAGCTGAGGGCCCGTCTGGCGACCTCGGCTTCGCGACGCCGAACGCCGATCCATCCGGGCCGCGCGTTCGATATAATGGTCGTTTTGCAGCGATCCCGAGGTCCCGCATGACCCCCAGCCGCCCTATCCAGCGCGCCCTTTTGTCGGTCTCCGAAAAGACCGGCGTCGTGGAGCTCGCCCGCGCCCTGCATGAACGCGGCGTCGAGCTTCTGTCCACCGGCGGGACCGCCCGCCTGCTGGCCGAAAACAACCTTCCGGTAATCGAGGTTTCCGCGCACACGGGCTTCCCCGAGATCATGGATGGCCGAGTCAAGACCTTGCACCCGCGCATCCACGGCGGGCTGCTCGGCCGGCGCGACATCGACTCCGCGGTGATGGCTGAGCAGGACATCCCGCCGATCGACCTGCTGGTGGTGAACCTCTATCCCTTCGAGGCGACGGTGGCCCGTCCCGGCTGCAGCCTGGAAGACGCCATCGAGAACATCGACATTGGCGGCCCGGCGATGCTGCGCGCCGCGGCCAAGAACTACCGCGACGTGGCCGTGGCCACCAGGCCCGACCAGTACAGCGAGATCGCCGCGGCCATCGGCGACCATGGCGAGGTGCCGCAGTCGCTGCGCTTCCGCCTGGCGGTCGCGGCCTTCGATCACGTAGCGCGCTACGATGCCGCAATCAGCAACTACCTCTCGGCCCTCGACGAGGATGGCGAAGCGGCTCCGTTTCCGGGACAGCTGAACGCCAGCTTCGAACGCGTCGAGACCCTGCGCTACGGCGAGAATCCGCACCAGCGCGCCGCGTTCTATCGTGATCCACAGCCTGCACCCGGCACCCTGGCCAGCTACCGCCAGCACCAGGGCAAGGCACTCTCTTACAACAACCTGGCCGACGCCGATGCCGCCTGGGAATGCGTGCGCCAGTTCGAGGCCGGGGCCTGCGTGATCGTCAAGCACGCCAATCCCTGCGGTGTGGCCGTCGCCCCGACCCAGCTGATGGCCTACGAACGCGCCTTCCAGACCGACCCGACCTCGGCCTTCGGCGGCATCATTGCCTTCAACCGCCCGCTGGACGGCGACACCGCGCATGCGATCGTCAGCCGCCAGTTCGTCGAGGTGGTCATCGCCCCCGAGATCACCTCGGGCGCGCTGCGCGCCCTGGCCACCAAGAAGAATGTTCGCGTGCTGGAGATCCCGCCGGCGGGTGTCGGTCCCGGCCTCGACTACAAGCGCATCGGCGGCGGGCTCCTGGTACAGGATGCCGATCGCGGCAGCCTGGCCGATGTGGAGCTGAAGACCGTGACCGCGCGCGCGCCCTCCGAACAGGAGATGAAGGACCTCTGCTTCGCCTGGCAGGTGGGCAAGTACGTGAAGTCCAACGCGATCGTCTACGCCCGCGACGAACAGACCATCGGGGTCGGTGCCGGGCAGATGAGCCGGGTGTATTCCGCGCGCATCGCCGGCATCAAGGCCGCCGACGAGGGCCTGCAGGTGGCCGGCTCGGTGATGGCCTCGGACGCCTTCTTCCCGTTCCGCGACGGCATCGATGCCGCCGCCGAGGCCGGCATCACTGCGGTGATCCAGCCGGGCGGCTCGATGCGCGACCAGGAGGTGATCGACGCCGCCAACGAGCACGACATCGCCATGCTGTTCACCGGCATGCGCCACTTCCGCCACTGATCCGGGGCCTCTCATGAACGTACTGGTAATCGGCAACGGCGGACGCGAACACGCCCTGGCGTGGAAGCTGGCGCAGTCCCCGCGCATCGAGCGCGTCCTGGTGGCCCCCGGGAACGCCGGGACCGCGCGCGAGGCAAAGTGCGAGAACGTCGAGATCGGCGTCACCGACATCGACGCGCTACTGGCCCTGGCCGAGCGCGAGGCAGTGGCCTTTACGGTCGTCGGCCCGGAGGCCCCGCTAGTCGCCGGTGTAGTGGATGCGTTCCGCGCCGCCGGCCGGCGCTGCTTCGGCCCCACCGCGAAGGCGGCGCAGCTAGAGGGCTCGAAGAGCTTCGCCAAGGACTTCATGCAACGCCACGGCATCCCGACCGCCGCCTACGGCAGCTTCGAGGACGAGACCGCAGCGCTTGAGTTCATCGCCACCCACGGCGCACCCATCGTGGTCAAGGCCGACGGCCTGGCCGCCGGCAAGGGCGTCATCCTGGCGCAGACCGAAGACGAGGCGCGCGCCGCAGTACACGACATGCTGGCCGGCAATGCCTTTGGCGAGGCCGGGAACCGGGTGGTCATCGAGGAATTCCTGCGCGGCGAGGAGGCCAGCTTTATCTGCATGGTGGATGGCGAGCATGTCCTGCCGCTGGCCTCCTCGCAGGACCACAAGGCGCGCGACAACGGCGACCGGGGCCCCAACACCGGCGGGATGGGGGCCTACTCGCCCGCCCCGGTGGTGACAAATGCCCTGCACGAGCGCATCCTGCGCGAGGTTATCGAGCCGACCGTGCAGGGCATGGCCGCCGATGGCGAACGCTACACCGGCTTTCTCTATGCCGGCGTGATGGTCGACGCCACAGGCAACCCGAAGGTGCTGGAGTTCAACTGCCGCTTCGGCGACCCCGAGACCCAGCCGATCCTGAGCCGCCTGGACTCCGACCTCGGCGAACTGGTCGAGGCCGCGCTGGAAGGCCGCCTGGACCAGGTCCGGGCCGAGTGGGATGCGCGCGTGGCGCTGGGCGTGGTCCTAGCCGCTGGCGGTTACCCCGGAACCTACCGCAAGGGCGACGCCATCACCGGCCTGGAGGCCGTGGAACGCGATCCCGATGCCCACGTGTTCCACGCCGGGACCGCACAGGGCGAAGACGGAACGATCGTCACCGCCGGGGGCCGTGTGCTGTGCGTGGTCGGCCTCGGCGAGGACGTGAAGGCCGCGCAGAAAAAGGCCTACGCAGCCGTACAACAGATTCATTTCGACGATATATACTGCCGAACAGATATCGGCTATCGCGCCGTCGCCCGGGAGGGATAACCCCGGGCAACGGCGCGTCTACCCCCTCCTGGAGAACCACCCGATGGCCGCCCCCGAAGTCACGCACCTGCCCAACCTCCCCAACGACGCGGAGGGCCTGCGGCAATCGATCCGCGATGCCGTGGTCCGCGTGGTGGGGGAAGACCCGCGCGAAGCCACCGAACGCGACTGGATGGAAGCACTCGCCTTCGCCATCCGTGAACGCATGGTGGAGCGGCGCCTGTTGACCCGCCGGCAATTCGCCGACGAGGACGTCAAGCGCGTCTACTACCTGTCGCTGGAATACCTGATCGGGCGCATGCTCGAGGCCAACCTGCGCAACATGGGCATCCTCGAGCCGGCACGCCAGGCGATGGCGGACCTCGGCGTGGACCTGGATACCATCCTCGACCTGGAAGACGACGCCGCCCTCGGCAATGGCGGCCTCGGGCGCCTGGCCGCCTGCATCCTCGAGTCGCTGGCGACCCAGGGCTACCCCGGCTACGGCTACGGCATCCGCTATGAATTCGGAATGTTCCGGCAGGAGTTCGAGCCCTACCAACAGGTCGAGCACCCGGACAACTGGCTGCGCTACGGCAACCCCTGGGAATTCCCGCGCTCGGATCGCAAATTCCCGATCCACTTCTACGGCTACGTGGTCGAGCATCATGACCCCGACGGCTCCACCCGTTACACCTGGGAGGACGGCGAGGAAGTCCTGGCCATGGCCTACGACTACCCGACGGCGGGCTACGGCCGGCGCAACGTGAACAATCTGCGGCTGTGGGCGGCCAAGGCCACCCGCGACTTCGACCTGCGCTACTTCAACGAGGGCGATTACATCCGCGCCGTCTCGGACAAGGCCGAGTCGGAGACCATCTCGATGGTTCTGTACCCCAACGACACCACGGCGGTCGGCAAGGAACTGCGGCTGAAACAGGAGTATTTCTTCGTCTCCGCTTCGCTGCAGGACATCCTGGAGCGCCATCTGGCACTCGGCTACAGCCTCGATGAAGTGCCCGACAAGATTGCGATCCAGCTCAACGACACCCACCCGGCGATCGCCGTGGCGGAACTGATGCGCCTGCTGGTGGACCACCATGAACAGTCCTGGGACCATGCCTGGGACCTGAGCCGGCGCACCTTCGCCTACACCAACCACACCCTGATGCCCGAGGCCCTCGAGACCTGGCAGGTGGAGTTGATGGAGCGCGTTCTGCCACGGCACATGGGGATCATCTACCGTATCAACCAGGATTTCCTGGAAGAGGTCCGTCACCGCTATCCCGGGGACAACGACCGCCTGACCCGGCTGTCCATCATCGACGAGGACCATGGCCGCCGCGTGCGCATGGCCCACCTGGCCGTGGTCGGCTCGCACCACGTCAACGGCGTGGCCGCGCTGCATACCCAGCTGTTGCAGGAGACCCTGTTCGAGGACTTCTACGCCCTGTGGCCGGAACGCTTCGTCAATGTCACCAACGGCGTGACCCCGCGCCTGTGGATGATCCAGTCCAACCCCGCGCTCACCGAACTGCTGGGCCAGCGCATCGGCAACGACTGGCAGTACAACCTGGACCGTCTGCGCGCGCTGGAGCCCTACGCCCAGGATCCCGAACTGCAAAAGGCGTTCATGGACGTGAAGCGCGCCAACAAGCAGCGCCTGACCGACCTGGTCCGCGAGCGCACCGGCGTGGAGTTGAACCCGGACGTGATGTTCGACGTGCAGATCAAGCGCATCCACGAATACAAGCGCCAGCTGCTGAAACTCCTGCACGTGGTGGATCTCTACCAGCGCATTCGCGCCGGCGAGGACGTCCCGCCGCGCGTGGTCCTGTTCGGCGGCAAGGCAGCACCCGGCTATGCCCGCGCCAAGGGCATCATCCAGGTGATCAACGAGGTGGCCGACATCGTGAACCACGATCCGGTCGTGGGCGACCGCCTGAAGTGCGTGTTCTTCCCCAACTACGAGGTCAGTTCCGCCAGCATCATCATCCCGGCGGCCGATGTCTCCGAACAGATTTCCACCGCCGGTTTCGAGGCCTCCGGCACCGGCAACATGAAGCTGGCGCTGAACGGCGCCCTGACCATCGGCACGCTGGACGGTGCCAACATCGAGATCCGCGACGCGGTGGGCGAGGAGTCCATCTTCATCTTCGGCATGACTGCCGACGAGGTGGTCGAGCATCGCCGCAGCGGCCCGAGCCCCGAGGCCATCCTGGCGCAGCAGCCCAACCTGGCCGCCGCGGTGGAGATGATCGAATCGGGGTTCTTTACCTGCGACGACCCGGGGACCCATGGCGACCTTGGGCGCTACCTGCGCCACGAGGACCCGTTCTTCGTCATCGCCGACTATCCGGCCTACGCCGCGGCCTGCGACCGGGCGGATGCCCTGTACGCCGACCGTACCGCATGGGCCGAGGCAGCCATCCTGAATGTCGCGCGCATGGGGTACTTCTCCATCGACCGCACGGTGCGCGACTACGCCGACCGGATCTGGGATATCACGCCGGAGCCGGTGGCCCCGTCGCGGACCAACGGCGCCGCCTGACACGGAGCGGGGGACTCAGGCGTCGGGAAGCCCCAGGCGGCGCAACCAGCCGTCGGGGTTGCCCGCGCACACCAGGAATTCGGGGTTCAGCAGGCTTTCGCGCGTGTTGTAACGCAGCTCCTGCCCGTGGAGATCCGTCACCCGTCCGCCTGCGGCCCGGACCACGGCGTGCGCCGCGCCGGTATCCCACTCGCTGGTGGGCCCCAGACGCGGATAGATGTCGGCAGCTCCCTCGGCCACCAGGCACAGCTTCATCGAGCTGCCCATGCTGACCAGGTCGTGGGGCCCCAGACGGTCCAGCGCGACCTTGAGTCGCTCCGCCCCGTGCGAACGGCTGCCCGCCACCAATGGGTGATCGGTGCCAATACGGTCGCGCGCCACTGCGATTTCCCACGGGGGCTGATCCTCGTCACGGCGAATGGCCACGCCATCGCGATGACCGGCGTACAGGCGCTTGAGCACCGGGCACCAGACGACGCCCAGCACCGGCTCGTGGTCGTGGATCAGGGCCACGTTCACGGTAAATTCGCCGCTGCGCTTGACGAACTCGCGGGTGCCGTCGAGGGGATCAATCAACCAGTAGGTCTGCCACTGGCGACGGCGCTCGAAGGGCACGTCCTGCCCCTCCTCCGACAACACGGGCCAGTCGGGGTCGATGTCGGCCAGCCCATGGGCAAGGATCCGGTGGGCAGCCAGATCGGCCTCGGTGAGCGGCGAATGATCGGCCTTTTCGGTGACCGCAAAGCGCGTCTCGTAGAGTTCGAGGATCGCGTGGCCGGCCTGGTCGGCCAGCGCAGCCACCTCGTGCATCAGGGCAGTAAGAGCCGAATCCTTCGGCGGAGCATGCATGGGGAACTCCCGTTTTCCCGGAACGTTCCGCCTAGCTTGGCAGGGTTGCGCTCAAGCGTCGAGGTAATCGCGCACCATGTACAGCGCGGCGATGGAGCGCGCCTCGGTCAGATCTTCCCGGGCGACCAGCTCGGTCAGCCGGTCCAGCGACCAGGGGACCACCTCGAGCGCCTCCGGCTCGTCGCCTTCCGCGGCCTGCGGATACAGATCCTCGGCCAGCACCAGATGGGTCTGGTGGGCCATGTAGCCGGGTGCCACGGTCAGCGCGCCCAGGTGGGTCAGGCGATGCCCGGCGTGGCCGACCTCCTCCATGATCTCGCGGTTGGCGGCAGTCAGGATGTCCTCGCCCGCCTCCATCCGCCCCTTGGGCAGACCCAGCTCGTAGCGGTGGGTGCCGGCGGCGTACTCGCGGATCAACAGGACGGTCCGGTCGGTCTGCACCGGGGCGATGATCACCGCCCCATGGCCGCGACTGACCAGACGCTCGAAGCAGGTGCGCGCGCCATTGCTGAATTCGAGATCCAGCTCCTCCACCTCGAACAGGCGGCTGCTGGCGACCGTACGGCGGCCCTGGACATCCGGCTTGTCTCGGCTCATGCGCCCTCCGGGAGACATGTAGGAAAACGCTGCTTAATGTACACGCTCGCGTTGGCACCTTAGGGGGTCCGCCGCCTTTTCGCGCGCACGGCGCCGCGGCTCACCTCTGCCGCACAGGGACTGCACGGCAGCGCCGCACCTTGGTTGCACGCAAACACGTCAAGCGCGAGCGGGTAAATGCGTCAGCGTTTCCCTAATGGCTGTTGCGTAGCCGCACCAGGGTACGCAGTTCGCCCTCGAACAGGGTGTCGAACATGAAGCCATGATCGGAGGTGACCACCTCGAACCCCTCCTGGTCGGCCGGATCGGTCTCCGCCAGACGCAGGTCAAGATCGCCCCAGCTCACGGCCATGGTGACGCGCATCGGGAAGTAGCCATCCAGGAAGCGGCGCACGAACGGGCCGTTCTCCAGGCGATAGACGCCGTCCCCCTCGTCTTCGACGATCTTCATGCGCGCGGTCACGCAGACCTCGGCGTCCCGCTGCACCCCGCGCAGGTCCACGCGATCGCCCTCGGCACGCGCGGATTCGATATTGCGGGTGGACTCGACCTGGAGCTCGTCGATTCTGGCTTCATTGTACACAATGACCATGCGCCGAATGGCCGCCACATCATTGTGACACTGGCGCAGATCGGCCCAGCCATCCTCCAGCGAGGACTGCGTGATGCGGATCTGGTTCTGGTGGTGATGCGGAGTCCGGTCCGGCTCCTCCAGCAGGAAGGTCAGCTCCGGACTGGTGGTCTGGGTCTGGTCCGGGGAGACCGTCTCGCCCCACAGGCTGTCGTCCTCCAGCGGGTCGTAGTCCGAGTCGCCGGGGTCCATTCCCTGCACGGCCAGCGGCAGCGCCATCAGCGCAAGGAGCAGGGGCGCGGGAAGGAACCGCGATTGGGGTACCATGGGGGCCATCGTCGTCACCCTCTTTCGTGTAGCCGTTAGCTGTGGACCTGCAAAACCCCGAAAAAAATCCGCGCCCGCCCGCGGCCCGCGCCGCGATCGCCTGGGATCGCATCGACACTGTGCTGTTCGACATGGACGGGACGCTGCTGGATCTGCACTTCGACAATCGCTTCTGGCGTGAACTGATCCCGCAGGAATACATCCGCTGCCAACCGGATGACCCGGAATGCGCGCGCCGCCGCCTGGAGGACGAGATGCAGCGGGTGCGCGGCAAGCTGGAGTGGTACTGCGTGGATCACTGGACCCGCTTTACCGGTCTGGACATCCTCGGCCTGAAACGCGAGCTGGCCCACCACATCGCCCTGAAACCGCATGCCGGTCAAGTCCTGGGTGCCCTGCAAAGGGCCGGGCGGCGGCGGGTGCTGGTCACCAACGCCCACCCGCAGGTCTACGCCTTCAAGCACCAGCTCACCCGCATTGGCGACCGCCTGGATACCATTGTCTCCGCCCACGACCTCGATTGCGCCAAGGAAGACGGCAGCTTCTGGGAACGCCTGCAGCGGGTCGCACCGTACGCTCCGGAACGTACGCTGCTGGTGGACGACAACCTGCTGGCGCTGGCCAGCGCCGCCGGAGTAGGGATCGCCCAACTGCGGGGGATGCGCTACCCGGACGAGCGCGGCGAGCCCATGCACTCGGAGGACTTCGAACTGCTGGAATCGCTCGCGGACCTGTTGCCCGGCCTGAGCGACCCGGGAGGCGTGGCGGCTGCTACTTGACCGGTGTCGGCAGGTTGCGGATCAAGTCCAGCCGGATCTGCACCGTACGGCCCTCGCATTCCCCGTCGAGCCAGTGGCACCCGTCCGCCTCGCGCACCTCGCGCGGGGTCACCTTGCCCCACCAGGCCTGGCTGGAATTGGGCTCGACCCAGTTCAGCTGCAGGGTCTCACCGGTAAGGATGGCGATCTCCAGACGCTCGGAGACATGACGGGGAATGGCGGGATCGGTCATCGGGGGGCTTCGCGGTAGTCGGTCGGGTCGGGGATGCCGGCCGCGGCGAACGCGGCACGCCGGGCCTGACACTGCGGGCAACGCCCGCACTGCCGCGATTGTGCCAGAAGGCAGCTCCAGGTGTGACGCCAATCGATCCCCAGCGGGTCGGTGGCGGCAATGATCTCGGCTTTGCTCCGGTCGATCAGCGGGGCCTCGACCTGCAGGCCGGGCACCAGACCTGCGGCCAGCTCCGAGACCTGCTGCACAAACCCCGGTTGCGAACCCGGACCATGCCCCTGATCCTCGCGGTTCAGCGCCAGCAGGATGCGTGCCGCGCCGTGGTGCTCGGCCAAGTTGACCGCCAGAGCCAGCACCAGCAGATTGCGCTGGGGCAGCGGCACGTGCCCGACCCAGTCGTTGCGGCGGGTGAAGGCCGTGCGCAGGGACTGGAGATCCAGCGCGATGGGGGCGCAACCGTAGACCGCCGACAGATGCTCCACCGCGGTCCATTCGCGCGCGGCATTGCGCTGGCCGTAGTCGACCCACACGGCACGCAACAAACGACCGGCGGCATGCTCCTGCGCCAACAAGGCGCTGCTCTCGATGCCGCCGGAGAGCAGAAGCAGATCGGGGGATTCGGGCCGGGCGGATTCCATTCGGGCACCATACCGCACAGCGCAAGACCACGGAGACCCTGACTTGATCGAACAACTACGCAGCCACTGGCAGCGCCTGCTGGGCGCCGAACGCAGCGACCGCCCCGAGGGCGCCTCCGAGGAGCGCCTGCAACGCGCCGCGGCGGCGCTGATCATGGAGGTCTGCCGGGCCGACTTTGATCTGCACGCCGAGGAACTGGAGTCCGTGCGCGCCAGCCTGATCGAACTGTTCCGGCTGGATCGCGATACCGCCGATGCGATGCTGGAGATCGCCCAGGAGGATAGCGACGAACTGATCTCCATCCATCCTATGGTGCGCGAAGTGAACGCGTCCTTTGATGCCGAGCAGAAGACCGACATCATGCGCGCCCTGTGGCGTGCCGCCTGGGCCAACCGCGACCTCAACAAGCGCCAGGAAGCGGTAATCCGGCACCTGGCAGACCTGCTCTACATCCCGCACGCGACCTTCATCCGCACCAAGCACGAGGTGCTCGGCGATGCGGCCGACCCTCGCTGACCGAGGCGCTTTCTGATGAGTGATCCGGGTACCCTGCTGGCGGCCCTGGCCGTGGGCATCCTCGGTGGCGTGCACTGCCTGGGGATGTGCGGCGGCATCGTCGGCGCGATCTCCATGGGCCACGGCCGCCGCGGACCCGGGCTCGATCTCCTGCTGGCCTACAATCTCGGGCGCATGGCGAGTTACGTGGTCGCCGGCGCGCTGGCGGGATGGCTGGGGGCCAGCCTGCTCGGCGGCCTGCCCGCCGGGCAGGCGATCCTCCAGGGCATCGCCGCCGTCTTCCTGATCCTGCTCGGGCTCTATCTCGGGGGCTGGTGGCCGGTCCTGGCCCGTCTGGAACAGGCCGGTGGCGTACTGTGGCGCCGCATCGAGCCGCTCGGCCGGCGTTTCCTGCCAGTGCGCCATGCCGGTCAGGCGCTGATGATTGGCGGGCTGTGGGGCTGGCTGCCCTGCGGCCTGGTGTACAGCGTGTTGGCCTGGTCGCTCAGTGCCGGCGGCGCGCTGGAAGGGGCCGCCCTGATGGGGGCCTTCGCCCTGGGGACGCTGCCGAATCTGCTGCTGATGGGGGTGTTCGCCGCGCGCCTGGCGGCCTTCGTGCGCCGCCCCTGGGTCCGCCGGATCGCCGGCGGCGGGGTCGCACTGTACGGCGCATGGATGCTGCTAGGCCTGGTGCTGTGATGCCCCGCCCGAACGAGCGGGGCATCGTTCGCAGGCCCCGCGGCGGGGCTCAGTCGGCGTAAAAGTTGCGGGTGAAACGGATCGGCAGCGTGCGGTCGCTGTCCGCCGGGGTAATGTCGATCTGGAACTCGAGCGTTTCCCCGCCACGCACCGTCACCTCGGAGAGGTGATAGATGGCATCACCGTCCTGAATCTCGCGGAAGCGCAGACTGCGCATCTGGTCATTCATGTTGGTGGCCGAACCACTGACTTCCGCGGAGACCGCCTGCAAGCCGTTGTCGCCCCGCTCCATCACGCTGATGTTGACCATGGCCCGGTTGGAACTGCGCCGCACGTCATAGGCCCGCGCGACCTCCGGGGACAGGAAGGTGGTGTTGATCACGTTGTAGTAGACGACGTAATTGTCGAATTCCGCCTCGTTGGCGGATGCGATCGAGCTTCCGAGAGCAACCGCCGCCAATGCGACGAGAAAGCCGGTGATGACCCGATGCACTCTTGCCATGACTGACTCCTGTTCCGTTTGAGAAACGGGGACCTGGCGGCGGCATTGCCACAGGGGCCCCTCGTCCCGAGTCTAGCCCGTTTTGCACCCGAACTGGCAAGGCCGCCCCACGCATTTCGCCCGGACAGCAATCCACCTCAAAAAGAGCGCACGATAATCAGCAAGATATAAAGCCCAACCAGGGCGATCATTGGCGAAAAATCGATCGCGCCGGTATTCGGCAAGGCCCGGCGCAGAGGGCCGAGGATGGGGCGGTTCACCGCCCCCGCCAGCCGCATGATGGGGTTGTTGGCGGAACCGCCCCCCGCCTGAAGCCAGCTCATCACCACCTCGGCAATAAGCGCGATGATGAAGACCCAGATCACCGTGGTCAGCAATTCCCGGATTGCCACGGCCAGGATAATCCCGACCCCGGCATCCACACCCACAATCAGCACGCGCAACCAGATTTCGATGAACTTGAGCACGATCATCAGCACGATCGCGGCCAGATCCACCCGCCCGACCGAGGGGATCACGGGCCGCAACACCCGCAACGGCGGGTCGGTCAGCATCACGATGGTCTGCGAGATCGGGTTGTAGTAATCGGCCCGCACCAGGCCGAAGATCGTCCTCAAAATCAACAGGATGATATAAATCCCGAAGACAACGCCAACGAGGAAGATGGCGATCTCTTGTCCGGTTCCGGTGGCGGGCATGCAGACTCCTTGCGATGCAGCGAGTTAACCGCGCCCATTCTCCGGCAAGCCCGGCGGGATGCCAAGCGAGGGAGACGCGGATCCAGTCGCCCGTACGCGCTCGACTCGATTTTGTCCGATGACAAGGCGCGGCAAGCGAGGTGTAGCCGAGCTGCATAAACGAGCCGCAACGCGCTCCGTGGGCGCCAACGCGGACGAGCGAATGAAGCAGTGTCTCCCAGGGAGACACTGCTCAAACGCCGCGGCGGGTATCCATGCAGTCGCGTACGCGAGTCGCGATCTCCTCGATCGACAGCTCGGTCACGTCCAGATGCGGGATCTGCCAGCTATCGAGGAACTCCTGGATCGCCGCACACTCGGCCCGGCACTGGGCCAGGCTGGCATAGCGGCTGTCGGGCCGGCGGCCCTCGCGGATCTGGGCGAGCCGCTGCGGGGTGATCGTCAGCCCCACCAGGCGCCCACCCAGGCCGCGCAGCCCTTCCGGCATGTGCGGGATGTCGCCCTGGCGCAGGTCCTCCGGGACCAGCGGGTAGTTCGCCGCGAACAGCCCGTAGTTCATGGCCAGATAGAGGCTGGTCGGCGTCTTGCCGGAACGCGAGGCACCCAGCAACACCACGTCGGCCACCGACAGGTCCTGCACGGCCAACCCATCGTCGTGCGCCAGGGTGTAGTTGAGCGCTTCGATGCGCCGGTCATAGCGGCTGACGTCACCCATGCCGTGGGCGCGCCCGGAGACCGACTGCGCCGTCGCCCCCAGCAGATTCTCCAGCCGCTCGACCTGCTCGCCGAAGACGTCGATCACCGGCACCGGGCTCTGGCGAAGATCGGCCCGCAGATCGGCATTGGCCAGGGTGGCCACCACCAGGGCGGGCTGCGGCCCGGCCTCGACCCGGGCGAACACGGCGGCCAGGCGCCCGGGCGTCTGCACGAAGGGCAGGCGGTGCCAGGCGGGGTCGACATCCGGAAACTGGGTGAACAGCGAGCGCGCCAGGGTCTCCGCGGTGATCCCGGTGCCATCCGAGACCAGGTAGACCTGCGGGCACTGGGCGACGGAATCAGCCATCATCCGGCCCCCCGACCTTGGCCAGCTGCTCCCAGGTGGACAACAGCGAATCGGGGTTCAGCGACAGCGAATCGATACCCTCGTTCATCAGCCAGACCGCCAGCTCCGGATAGTCGGAAGGGGCCTGCCCGCAGATCCCGACGTACTTGTCGGCGCGGCGAGCGGCGCGGATCGCCATGCTCAAGAGCGCCTTCACCGCGTCGTTGCGCTCGTCGAAGGAATCCGCCACCAGCCCGGAGTCGCGGTCGACCCCCAGGGTCAACTGGGTCAGGTCGTTGGAGCCAATGGAAAAGCCGTCGAAATGCTCGAGGAAGCGCGCCGCCAGCAGGGCATTCGACGGGATCTCGCACATCATCACGATCTTCAGACCTTGTTCGCCGCGGCGCAGGCCCTCCTCGCCCAGCACCCGGATCACGTCCTCGGCCTCGGCGAGGGTGCGCACGAACGGGACCATGATCTGTACGTTGTCCAGGCCCATCTCGTCGCGGACCCGGCGCAACGCCTCGCACTCCATCGCGAACGCCGGACGAAAGGCCTCCGAGCGATAGCGCGAGGCCCCGCGAAAGCCGAGCATGGGGTTCTCTTCCTGCGGCTCGTAGCCAGCACCGCCGATCAGATGGGCATACTCGTTGGACTTGAAGTCGGACAGGCGCACGATCACCGGTTCCGGCGCGAAGGCCGCCGCCAGCGTCGCGATACCCTCGGACAGCTTGCGCACGAAGAACTCGCGCGGGCCATCATCAAAGCCACGCAGGTGCTCGGCGATACGCTCCTGTACCTCGGGCTCCAGGCGATTCGGGTCCTCGGCATAGTCCAGCAGCGCCAGCGGGTGCACGCCGATGGTGCCGTTGATGATGAACTCCAGCCGCGCCAGACCGATCCCCGCGTGTGGCAGCTGCGAGAAGGCGTAGGCCCGCCCGGGGTTGGCCACATTCAGCATCAGCTTGACTGGCAGCTCCGGCAGTTCGCCGATCTCGGTCTTCTTGACCGCGTAGTCGAGTCTGCCGGGATACACATGTCCGTCGTCACCCTCGGCGCAGGAGACGGTCGCCTCCATGCCGTCGGAGAGCACTTCGGTCGCGTTACCGCAACCCACCACCGCCGGTATGCCCATCTCGCGGGCAATGATCGCCGCGTGGCAGGTACGTCCGCCGCGGTTGGTCACGATCGCAGCGGAGCGCTTCATTACCGGCTCCCAGTCGGGGTCGGTCATGTCCGCGACCAGGATGTCGCCCTCTTCCATGGTGTGCATCGCATCCGGCGAATCCAGCACGCGCACGATACCGGCCCCCACCTTCGAGCCGATTGCACGGCCGGTCACCACCGGCTCGGCGTCGTGCGGCGCCAGTTCGTAGCGCTCGCCCGCACCCAGCTCGACCCGGCTTTCCACCGTCTCCGGCCGCGCCTGCACGATGAACAGCTCGCCGGTCTCGCCATCCTGCGCCCACTCGATGTCCATCGGCCGTCCGTAGTGCTGCTCGATGGCAACCGCATAGCGGCCCAGCTGCTCGGCATCGGCATCCGAGAGGCAGAAGCGGTGGCGCAGGTCCGTCGGGGTGTCCTCGGTGCGGGTACCGTCCTCCGTGAGCACCATGCGCACGGCCTTGGTGCCGAGGGCACGGCCGATGATGGCGCGTTTTCCGGCCGCCAGCGCCGGCTTGTAGACCTGATACTCATCGGGGTTAACGGCACCCTGCACGACCGTCTCGCCGAGGCCCCAGGCCCCGGTGATGAACACCGCATCGCGAAAGCCGCTCTCGGTATCCAGGGTAAAGATCACGCCACTGGCGCCGACGTCGGAACGCACCATGCGCTGGATGCCGGCCGACAGCGCGACCTCGTCATGGGCGAAGCCGTTGTGCACGCGGTAGGCGATGGCGCGGTCGTTGTAGAGACTGGCGAAGCACTCGCGCAGCCGCTGCAGCAGGGCATCAATGCCGCGCACGTTGAGGAAGGTCTCCTGCTGCCCGGCGAACGAGGCCTCGGGCAGATCCTCGGCGGTAGCCGAGGAGCGCACGGCCACCGGCACGTCATCGCCCAGCTGCGCGTAGTGCTCGCGCACCGCCTCCTCCAGCTCGGCCGGCAGTTCGGCCTGCTCGACCCAGCCGCGCACCTCGCGCCCGGCCGCGCGCAGCGCCTCGATGTCGTCGATATCGAGATCCGCCAGGCGGGCCTTGATCTGCGCGTCCAGCCCGCCCTTCGCCAGCAAGGCGCGATAGGCATCCGCGGTCGTGGCAAATCCGCCCGGCACGCGCACCCCGGCGGCGCCAAGCTGGCCCAGCAGCTCGCCCAGCGAGGCATTCTTGCCACCCACCCGGGCGACATCGTTCATGGTCAAATTGGCGAGATCGACTACCCAGCGCATGGCGACTCCTGGACTCCGGGGAAACAGTGATCGGCGTTTACCCGGCTTTGTGACCCCCTTAACGGAGGACGGGAACTGTGATCAGCTAAACTTCACTATTTTGTAACCATCAGGAGACTGCGTGACTGCCCCAGCCACCCGTCGTTCCAGCTTAACCGAATCCATCCTGCTGACCATGCTGCTTGGCTTGGCGGTCCAGACGCAATCCGCCGCGGCCCACGAGTCGGGGGCCTCCTTGGCCATCCTCGGTGTCGTGGAGAACGTCCTGATCGTCGAGGAAGGTGTTGCGCTGGAGGCGCGCATGGATACCGGCGCCACCTCCTCATCGCTGAACGCGCTGAACAAGGAGCGCTTCGAGAGGGACGGCGAGGACTGGATCCGCTTCGAGATCATCGATCCGGAAGACGAGGACGCACGCATCACCCTGGAGCGACCCATCGAGCGCATCGTGCGCATTCGCAGGCACAGCGGAGACTCGCAGGAGCGTCCGGTGGTGCGAATGGAGTTCTGCATCGGGGACCAGCTCCTGACCGCCGACACCAGCCTGATCGACCGCACGGCCCTGACCTACCAGGCCCTGATCGGGCGCAGCCACATGGCCGGACACATCCTGGTGGACTCCGGGGAGGAACATCTGCGCGCACCCAATTGCGCGGCGGATGACCAGTGAGGCGCTTCCACCTGCCGATCCTGATCGTACTGCTGAGTGCGATCGGACTCGGGGTCTTCGCCTACAAGGTCAGCGCGCTGGGGATGCCCCTGCAGCCGGACGCCACCGCCGAGACCTGGCAGGTGGAGGCCCGCGTGCGCTTTCAGGCCACCGGCGAGGCCACCACGGTGCAGCTTCGAATCCCACACCGCCTGCCGAATTTCTCCATCCTGGACGAAGGCTTCGTATCCCGCGGCTACGGCCTGAACACCGTCCTCCAGACGGAGGATCGCCTGGCCCAGTGGACAACCCGTCAGCCGCGCGGCGAACAGGTGCTGTACTACCGCGCCACGCTCTACCGTGACGGAGACGACCGCTCGGAATCCGACTACCCGGGGCCAGTGGCCGTGCCCGACTGGACCGAACCCTTCCGTTCGGCCGCCGAGGCGCTGATCGATGACGTCCGCGGACGCTCCTCGGACATCCAGAGTTTTGCCTCGGTACTGGTCAATGACCTCGCCAATGCCGCACCGGCTTCCAATGCGGCCGTGTTTATCGAGAGCGACGACAATCGCGCCCGCCGGGCCGAGACCCTGATCGAGCTGCTGGCCACCGCCCGCATCCCGGCCCGGCAGGTGACCGCCCTGCGCCTGGTCGACGGGCGCCGCGACATCGAACCGCAGACCTGGCTCGAGGTTCACAACACGCGGCGCTGGGTGCCCATCGACCCGGAGAATGGCGAAATCGAGTACCCCGCCGACGTGGCCGTTTGGTCGCACGGCGACGCCCCGCTCCTGGAGATATCCAACGGCGAGAACGCGGAGGTGCGCTTTGCGGTGGCCCGCGGGGTGCAGGATGCCCTGGCGACCATCCAGCGCTTCGGCGACACCCTGGACAGTCGCTTCCTCGACTTCTCCACCCTGAACCTGCCGCTGGGCACACAGAACACCTACCGGGTGCTGCTGATGGTGCCGCTGGGCGCGATGATCATCGTGTTCCTGCGCAACGTGATCGGCGTGCAGACCTTCGGCACCTTCATGCCAGTGCTGATCGCGCTGTCCTTCCGCGAGACCCAGCTGCTGGCCGGGATCATCCTGTTCACGCTGATCGTGTCGTTGGGTCTCGTGGTGCGCTTCTACCTCGAGCACCTCAGACTGCTACTGGTCCCGCGCCTGGCGGCAGTGGTCAGCGTGGTCATTATGCTCATGCTCGGCATCAGCATCTTGTCGCACCAGCTCGGCTTCGAACGCGCCCTGGCGCTGTCACTGTTCCCGATGGTCATCCTCGCCATGACCATCGAGCGCATGTCGGTGGTCTGGGAAGAACACGGCCCCGCCGATGCCATCACCCAGGGGATTGGCAGCCTGGCCGTCGCGGCCGCGGCCTACGGGCTGATGGCCAACCGCCAGCTGGAACACCTGTTGTTCGTGTTCCCGGAATTGCTGCTGGTCCTGCTGGCCATGACCCTGCTGCTGGGACGCTACACCGGCTACAGGCTCACCGAGCTGTTCCGCTTCGGACGCATCCAGGATGCGATGCGGAGGACCGACTAATGCCGGCCTGGCTGCCGCGCTTCGTGCGCCCGAAACTGTTGAAGGAGCAGGGCATCGTCGGCATGAACGCCCGCAATGCCCGCTATATAGCCGCCTGGAACGCACGGCGATTCTACCCGCGGGTGGATGACAAGCTGCAGACCAAACAACTCGCCCTGGATGCCGGGCTCTCGGTGCCGGATCTGTACGGCGTCGTACGCACCCTGCGCCAGATTCGCGACGTGCGGAAGCAGCTGCGGAACTATGAAGACGGCTTCGTCATCAAGCCGGCCCACGGCGCGGCCGGCGACGGCATTCTGGTGATCGACGGCTGGCGCGGCGATCGGCCTCGTCGGGCCGGTGGGCGCGCCATGGAGCTGAGCGAACTGGACGATCACATCGCCAACGTCCTCTCGGGCATGTACAGCCTCGGTGGCCGACCGGATGCCGCCATGATCGAGCAGCGGGTGCGCTTCTCCTCGATCTTCGATGAGGTCTCGCATCAGGGCGTACCGGATATCCGCACCGTGGTCTATCGCGGCTACCCGGTGATGGCGATGATGCGCCTGCCAACCCAGGACTCCGACGGCAAGGCCAATCTGCACCAGGGTGCCGTGGGAACGGGCATTGACCTCGGCTCCGGCCGCACCATCGGCGGCGTGCGCTACAACCGGCCCTGCCGCGAGCACCCCGACAGCGAAAAGAGCATTGTCGGTCTGCAAATCCCCGGTTGGGACCAGCTGATGGAACTGGCCGCCGGCTGCTTTGAGCTGAGCGAGCTCGGCTACCTGGGGGTGGACGTGGTGATCGATGCCGACCGCGGGCCGCTGATCCTGGAACTCAACGCCCGGCCCGGGCTCGCCATCCAGATTGCCAACGGCGAAGGCCTGGACCACCGCATCCTCGCGGTGGATGCACACATGGTGGCCCGCGACATCGAGCCGGCCGCCGAACGCGCCCGGTGGTCCGCCGAGGTCTTCGCGCGCCCCGAGGCGACCCATCCAACCGAGCCCGACACCGAAACCACCCGCGCCGCCGAACCCGCCTGATCAGCGAGGCGGTTACGGGCACCGTGATCGTTTGGGCTATCCTAGGCGCATGACTGCCGCCGCCGAGACCAAGACGCCGGACATCGAACAGGCCCTGGCCGACGCCGAACGCGTCTGCGCCACCCGTGGTGCACGCCTGACCGAGCAGCGCCGGCGCATCCTGGAGCAGATCCTGCGCACCGAGGGCGTCATCAAGGCGTACGACCTGATCCACGCGCTGTCCTCCGATGATCACAGCATCAAGCCGCCAACCGTGTACCGCACCCTGGCCTTTCTGCTTGAGCAGGGCCTGATCCACCGTATCGAGAGCCTCAACGGCTTCGTCGCCTGCTCGCACCCCGGCGAGCGCCACGAGTCGGCCCTGATGATCTGCGACGGCTGCGGCCAGATCACCGAGTTCCACACCCCGGAGCCGGCCAGCCAGGCGCTGGAGCACGAGGCCGAGGCCCAGGACTTCGCCATCGACTCGCGCATGGTGGAGCTGCATGGCCAGTGCGGGGACTGCCGCCGGGGTCAGCAGGACCGCGCCTGACGCCGCGCCTCTGCACAACAGCCCACCTGAACCCCGCCCTCCAATGACCGCCGCCACGCCGACCCTCGAGGCGTTCCCGCCCATCCTGCGTGCGGACACCCGCCTGATCGTGCTGGGCAGCTTTCCCGGCGTCGCCTCGCTGGAGGCCCAGGCCTACTACGCCCACCCGCGCAACCAGTTCTGGCCGATTGTCGGGCAGATCCTCGGCGAGCCCTTCCCGGAAATGGATTACCCCGAGCGCATCGAGCGCCTGCTCGACCACGGCGTGGGCCTCTGGGACGTGTACGGCGCCTGCTCGCGCGAGGGGAGTCTGGACAGCGCCATCCGCGCCCCGGTCCCCAACGATCTCGCCCGGCTGACCCGCGAGGCCCCGGACCTGCGCGTGATCATCCACAACGGCGCCGAAAGCGCGCGGCGCATCCGCGAGACCCGCGCCCTGGGCGTCGAGGCCCTGCGCCTGCCCTCCACCAGCCCCGCCAACGCCCGCCTCAGCCTGACCGAGAAGCTGGAACCCTGGCGCAACGCCTTCGCCCGCGCCGGCCTTCCACGCGACTGACCGGCAGCACACCGGAGCGCCCGATCGGGGGGGTTGATACCTCGCTTGTTATTGTATAACGTTCGCTTTGTTATCCGTTACGCTATAACAGTCCAATTTCGTTGATCGGCACTGCCCGGACCGGCAGACTGCCGCGCAACCAGGAGCCCGACATGCCCCTCACCCCGTTCTCACGCCCCGTCCTCGCCGCGCTGGCCAGCCTGACCCTCGCCGCCCCCGGAGCCGCCGCGGCGCAATGGACCACCAGTGACGACGAGTCCGCCTGGGGCATGGACGTCTCCCTGATCCTCGAGGGCATCTACTACAACGAGCTCTCGCACGGTAATGATTCGCCCGCCGGCTTCGACGACGGCCACGATCACGGCCATGGTAATGGCGACGACCACGGCCTCGACGACGGCTTCAATCTGGGCCATTCGGAGCTGGGCTTCCAGGCCCGTCTCGGCGACCTCCTGGACGCCACCGTGATCATCGAATTCGACGACCAGGACATCGAGGTCGACGAGGCCTACCTGACCACCCGCGCCCTGCCCGGCGGCCTCCAGCTCAAGGCGGGCAAGTTCCTGTCTGACATCGGCTACATCAACAACCGCCACCCGCACGAGTGGGACTTCGTGAACCGCCCGCTGGTCAACGAGTACCTGTTCGGCGACCACGGCCTGCTGGAAAAGGGCGTACAGGCGACTTGGCTCGCCCCCACCGCGACCTACACCCAGCTGGGTGTGGAGCTGCTGCAGGGCGAGACCAGCGGGATCGCCAACTACGAAGGCAGCCAGTCGTCGCTGAACGATCAGGACCGCATCCTGCGCGACCGCTCCGGTCCACGCCTGGTCACCGCCTTTGCCAAGATCGGGCCGGATCTCGGGCCGGACCACGCTGCACAATTCGGTGTCTCTGGGGGCTACGCCCGCAGCTATCAGGTCACCGACGAGCACTCCACCCGCTTCGAGGACTGGGACGGCAGTGCCTGGTTCGCCGGAGTGGACGCGGTGTACAAGTACAGCGCCGGCCGCGCCTACGGCCAGGGCGACTGGCGCCTGCAGGGCGAGTATTTCTACCGCGAAATCGATGTCGACCGCCGTGACGTGAACTTCGAAGCCGACGGCAACGGGCCGGTGGGCTTCGTACGCAACGAACAGTCGTTCAAGAACCAGCAGGACGGCATCTACGTCCAGGGTGTCTACGGCTTTGCCCCGCGCTGGGAAGCCGGCCTGCGCGCCGAGGCCCTGGGCCTGAGCAACGACGTCGGCCGCGGTGACGGCGAGTCCTTCGGCACCTCCTATCGCCACACCGCCCAGGTGACCTTCCGCCCGGTGGAGCCGGTATTCCTGCGCGCCCAACTGTCCCAGAACGACTTTGTCGATGACCACGGCGATCGCGATCGCGGCCTGGAGTTCATGCTGCAGCTGAATGTGGCCCTCGGCGCCCACGGCGCCCACCGCTTCTAGGCCGCCTCTTGTCCTCGCGAGGCTGGCAGGGGCGGCTCCCGTCCCTGCCAGCCTCCGGCCATACCTCGATCTGAAAGGAGTCCCGCATGTCCTATCGCAAGACTCGCGTCCGCATGCCCCGCGCGCTCGCCGCCCTCGCCTCGGCGGCAATCCTAGCCCTCCTCCTGCTGCCGTCGCAGGCCGCCGCCGGACTGAACATCGTCGCCACCACCTCTACCCTGGGCGCCCTGGCCCGCGAGATTGGCGGCGACGAGACCGAGGTCCGCGTCCTCGCGCCGCCGGATCGGGACGCGCACGACCTGGACGCCCGTCCGAGCTTCATGGCGGCCCTGCGCCGCGCCGACATGCTGCTCGAGATCGGTGCCGGGCTCGAGGAAGGCTGGCTGCCGGCCGCCCAGCGCGGCGCCCGCAACCGCACGATCAACTCCGGCCAGCCGGGCCACTTCCGGGCAGCGGACATGATCGAACTGCGCCGCTCCATCACCATGGACGGCCCGAACATGGGCCACGCCCACGAAGAAGGGAACCCGCACTTCAACGGTGATCCGCGGCGCCTGGCAGACATCGCCCTGGCACTGGCCGAGCGCATGGGCGACCTGCGCCCGGATCATGCCGCCACCTTCACGGAACGCGCCGAGCGCACCGCCGAGCGCCTGCGCGACCACGCCGAGGCCCTGGCCGAAAAGGTAGCGCCGGACCAGCGCATCGTGGTCTACCACGAGGACCTCGACTACCTCGAGGAGTGGCTACCTGTCGACATCGTCGGTTATCTGGAGCCGGCCCCGGGCATCCCGCCCACCGCGCGCCACCTGCGCAGCCTGGTCAGCGATCTGGAAGGCACCGAGGGCACGGTCCTGTACGCGGGCTTCCAGCCGGCGCGGGGCGCGGAGTTCCTGGAACGCAACCTCGGGTGGACCAGTCACGCGGTGCCGCTGGATCCGCCCGCGGATTCCTCGCTGGACGGCTACCTGGCGTTGATGGCCACCTGGGCCGAGACGCTGCCGCGCCAGTAATCGAGTCCCTTTCCAGAAATTGACCAGCCGCGACGGACCCGGAACGCAACGTTTCGGGTCCGTTATCATTTGCGATGGCCCGAATGCCCGACACTCACATGCCGACTGAAAGCTCGTCTCCGATCCTGCACACCCGCGCCGCGTATCTTGGGTTTGACCGGCCGGTGCTGGGCCCGCTGACCCTGGACGTACCGATCGGCTCGCGCTGGGCCCTGACCGGGCCCAACGGCATTGGAAAATCGCTTCTGCTGAAGGCCCTGACGGGACAGGCGCGGGTGCATCACGGTCACCTGGAACTTGCCCCCCAAGCCCGGATCAGCCTGCTCGCGCAGGACCACCCACGCCGCCAGCCCTGGCCGCTGTCCGGACACGACTGGTTCCGCGCAATGGGGGCGCACCCCCCCGAACAGGCACGCGTGCGCGCCCTGATGGACCGGCGGCTCGACCGCCTAAGCGGAGGGCAATGGCAACTGCTGCGCCTGGCCGCCGCCCTGGCCAGCCACGCCGCTCGCCCGCCGGCGCAGCGTCTGGTGCTACTGGACGAGCCCGCCAATCATCTGGATGCCGAGGTGCGCCACGATGCGATCGAGCTGATCATCAGCCTGCCAGGCAGCACCACACTGCTGATGACCAGCCATGACGACGATTTCCTGGAGGCCGCCGGGGTCGAACGCCACCCACTGACGGAATACATCCATGCTGGGTGACCTGCTACTCATGCCCTTCGTGGCAGGCCTGCTGATCACCGGCGTGCTGGGTCTCGCCGGCGCCGGATTGTTTCTGCGCGGCTCGGTCTGGCAGGCACTCGCGCTGGGCCAATGGGCCGCCGTCGGCGGGGTCCTGGCCTCGGTGCTGCACTGGCCGGTCCTGCTCGTGGCCCTCGTCCTGGGTACCGGGGTGATGGCCCTGCTACAGCGCAGCACGGACCGCGAGCGCCTGCCGCTGGGGGTGTTTCTGGCCGGCCTTGCGGCCGTGACCCTGCTGGCCGCCAACTTCTCCCAGGCCAGCCTGGCGGCGGCCGCCTGGGCCGAAGGCCAGCTGTACTTTGCCGGACCGAACGAATTGTGGGCGGTGGCGGTGCTGGCGGTCGCCAGCATCCTGCTCGCGCCCGGACTGTACGGCGTATGGCGGCATGCGCAGCTCGCTCCCGATGTCCCCGCCACACGCCCCCCGCCGACGTGGCAACGACTCACCGAGATCGGCTGGCTGGTCGCCGCGGTCGTGCTGGGCAGCATGGTCCTGGGCCTGCCCGCCGCCCTCGCGACCCTGCTGCTGCCCGCCTGGGGTGCGGCCTATCTCGCGCGCAATCTGCGCGGGCTGTTCCTGTGGACCCAGGCCATCGCCCTGGCGGGTTTCCTGATCGCCTGGAGCCTCAGCCTGCCTCTGGATCAGCCCTTTGCCCCCGTATTGGTCCTGGTGAACGTAGCGCTCGCCAGCGGCGCCCGCCTCGCCGCGTCGGTATATGGCGAACGCAACCGCTGAACAAGGCGGCCCCCGCTCAACCATGAACGCGGCGCCACCCATACGCTGCAGCTGCGTCGCAAGCGGGGCAGGTCAGAGGGCGGCCAGGGCACGCATATGCGCCACCACACTGCGTCCCAGGGCGCTCAGGGCGTAGCCACCCTCCAGCATGGAGACCACGCGCCCATCGGCGTGACGCTCGGCCAGGGCCACCAGCTCACGAGTGATCCAGGCGTAGTCATCCTCGGCCAGCAACAGGCGCGAGAGTTCGTCCTCGCGATGGGCATCGAATCCGGCGGAGATCAGCACGAGTTCCGGGGCAAAGGCGTCCAGCGCATCGAACCAGGCCCCAGCCACCGCGTCGCGCCACTGCTCCCCCGAAGATCCGCCGGGTACCGGGACATTCAGGCAGTTGTCGGCCAGCGGCGGGATGCCCGACCCGGGATAAGCCGGATGCTCGAAGGCGGAAGCGAACAGGATGGCGTCATCACCCGCCACCAGGGACTCGGTGCCGTCGCCATGGTGCACGTCGAAGTCGACGATGGCGATGCGCCCCACACCATGGCGCTCCTGTGCATGGCGGGCGGCAATCACCACGTTGTTGAACAGGCAGAACCCGGCCGCCCGGTCGGCACGGGCGTGGTGCCCCGGTGGCCGCACCGCGCAGAAGGCCCGCCGGTTCGCCGCCCCCATCACCCAGTCCACCGCGCCAATGCCCGCGCCGGCCGCCAGCAACGCGGCCTCGCGACTCCCCGGCGACAGGGCCGTGTCGCCATCCAGCATCACCCGCCCCCCTTCCGGGACGTGCTGCTGGATGGTGTCGATAAAGTCGCGTGTGTGAACCCGGCGCAGGTCCGCCCGCGTCGCCGGGAACGCCTCGCGATGCAGGACCCACGGATCCAGCCCGCTGGCCACCAGCTGGTCACGGATTGCGCTCAGCCGCTCCGGACATTCCGGGTGGCCGGGACCATTGTCGTGCTCAAGGCCGGCGTCCGGCGAGAAGAACGCTAGATTCATGTTATGAAGACACTTGGCACGTCATAACCGAGAGCATGCATGGGAACCCATATCCTGGACAAGCTGTTCAATCCGCGTGGTGTCGCCGTGTTCGGCGCATCCGAACGCGAGGGCAGCGTCGGCCGCACGGTGCTGGCCAACCTCCTGGCGGCCGGCTTCAAGCGCACCCTGCTCCCGGTAAATCCCAAATACGCCGAGGTACAGGGCCTGCGCTGCGTGCCCGAGCTGAAACCCGGCGAGCACATGGTGGACCTGGCGCTGATCGCCACCCCGGCTCGGGCCGTCCCCGGCATCCTGCGCAACTGTGGCGAGGCGGGCCTGCGCGGCGCCGTCATCCTCTCGGCCGGCTTCGCCGAAGCCGGCCGAGAGGGCGAACGCCTGCAGCAGGAATGCGTCGAGATCGCGCAGCGTTACCGCATGCGCCTGATCGGCCCCAACTGCCTGGGCATCATGCGCCCGGGCATCGGGCTCAACGCGACCTTCAGCCACAACCAGGCGCTGCCCGGCAAGCTCGGGCTGATCTCCAGCTCCGGGGCGCTGATCACCGCCGTCCTGGACTGGGCGGAGCCCACCGGCATCGGGTTTTCCAGCGTGGCCTCGACCGGCGACGCCGCAGACGTCGACTTCGGCGAGCTGCTGGACTACCTCGCGGTGGACCCCGAGACCCAGGGCATCCTGCTGTACGTCGAGGGCATCCGCCACACGCGGCGCTTTCTGTCGGGCTTGCGCGCCGCCGCGCGCATGAAGCCCGTGGTAGTCCTCAAGTCCGCTCGCCATGCGGCCACCGCCCAGGCGGCCGCCACCCATACCGGGGCGATGATGGGCTCGGATGCGGTGTTCGACGCGGCCCTGCAGCGCGCCGGCGTGGTCCGGGTGGAGCGCGTGTCGCAGTGGTTTTCCGCAGCCCAGACACTGGCCAGCGGCGTGCGCCTGCGCGGCGAGGATCTCGCCATCCTCACCAACGGCGGCGGACCCGGCGTGATGGCCGTGGACCGGGCCGCCGACCTCGGCCTGAACCTGGCCACGCTGGCCGACGGCACGCTGGAGGCACTCAACGCCCTGCTGCCCGCCCACTGGTCGCATGGCAACCCGGTGGACATCCTCGGCGACGCTACCCCCGAACGCTATGGCGAAGCCCTGCGCATCGTGCTCGCGGACCCCGGGGTTCACATGGCGAGCGTCCTGCTCACCCCGCAGGCCATGACCGACCCCGACGCCTGTGCCGAGGCCGTGATCGAACAGGCCCGCAAAAGCCACAAGCCGGTGCTGGCCTGCTGGATGGGCGACCCGCTGGTGGCCCGCGCACGGAATCGCTTCGACGCGGAAGGGATCCCCCAGTTCCGCACGCCCGAAGGCGCGGTCGAGACCTTCGCCTGGCTGATCGAACACCGACGCAACCAGCGCATGCTGCTGCAGGTCCCCGGCCCCCGCAGCGATGACCAGCCCGCGGATATCGAGGGCGCGCGCCTGATCCTGCAACACGCACGCAGCCAGGGCCGCAGGGTCCTGAGCATGCGCGAGTCCCGGGCCGTGCTGGCCGCCTTCCACATCCCCTGCAGTCCCAGCATCCTCGCCCGCGACCCGGCCGACGCGATGCTGGCCGCCGAGACCCTGGGCTTCCCGGTCGCGCTCAAGATCAGTGCACCCGACCTCACCCACAAGAGCGACTTCGGCGGTGTACGGCTCAACCTGCGCAGCGTGCAGGCCGTGCGCCAGCAGGCCCAGGAGATGCTCGACCAGATCCACGAGCAATTCCCGGAGGTCGAGGTTGAAGGCGTCAGCGTGGAACGCATGGCCGAGGTCGGGCATGTTCGCGAACTGCTGGTGGGGATCTCGCGCGACCCGGTGTTCGGCCCGGTAATCGCCTTCGGACTGGGCGGGACCGCGGTGGAGGTCATCGGCGACCAGGCCGTCGCCCTGCCGCCGCTGAACCCCTCGCTGGCCCGGCGCCTGATGGCGCAGACTCGCGCGGCGCGCACCCTTGGCACCTTTCGCGGCGCGCCCCCGGTGCGCGAGGGCGCGGTGGAACAGGTCCTGCTCCGGGTCTCGGAGATGGCCTGCGAGCTGCCTGAACTCGCCGCGCTGGATATCAACCCCCTGCAGGCCGGCGAGAACGGCGTGATGGCCGTGGACGCCCGCATCGAACTGGCCGATCCCGCGCACGACGGCCGTGACTACGCGCACATGGCCATCCACCCCTATCCCGGCCACATGGCCCGGAAGGTCACCACCCGCGACGGCCATGAACTCGAGCTCCGGCCGATCCGGCCCGAGGACGCTGCCATCGAGCAGGAATTCGTGCGCAGTCTGTCGGAGAAGTCCCGCTATCTCCGGTTCATGCGCTCGATGGACGAACTCACGCCCGAGATGCTCGTGCGCTTCACCCAGATCGACTACGACCGCGAGATGGCCTTCATCGCGGTCGACCACCACACGGGGCGGGAGGTGCAGGTCGGCGTCGCCCGCTACACCACCGAACCCGACGGCGAGAGCGCGGAGTTCGCCGTGGTCATCAGTGACGCCTGGCAGGGCCGCAGCGTGGGCAGCCTCCTGATGGAGGCCGTCATCGACTCGGCCCGCAACGCCGGCCTGCGCGAACTGTTTGGCGAGGTGCTGCGCCACAACGGCGGCATGCTCGCGCTCGCCCAACGCCACGGCTTCCAGCGCGAGATCCTCGCCTCCGACGAGGAGATCATCCGCGTCAGCCGGCGCCTCCACTGACCACCGGGACGGTCGCCCGCAACCGCCGCAAGCGACCCGGCGGGCATCCGGCGCCCCGGCGCGTCGCTTGCGGGTGCCCGGGCGAATGGGTAGCGTCCCCGGGCATGCATCGACCCCTGGCCCGCCCGTGAACCGCGCCGAGCGTATCTTTCACCTGCACCGATTGTTGCAGGGGCGGCGGCCGCCCTCGCTGGCGGACCTGATGGAGCGTCTCGAGGTCTCGCGCGCGACCGTCAAGCGCGACCTCGAATACATGCGCGACTTCATGCAGGCACCCATCGAATACGATGCCCAGGCCAATGGCTACCGCTACGCGCAGGATGCCCCGGCGTTCGAGCTGCCGGGGCTGTGGTTCAACGAATCCGAGCTGCTGGCGCTGCTGACCATGGAGCAACTCCTGGAGGACGTGCAGCCCGGGTTGCTGGCGCCCACGCTGGGGCCACTGAAGGGCCGCATCCGCGAGCTGCTCGCCAGCGGCGGGCACCAGCCGGACACCGTGCGCCGCCGCATCCACATCCAGCCGCTGGCCCAGCGCGGCAGCCGCGGCGAAAGCTTTCAGGCCGTGGCCACTGCGACCCTGGACGAGCACCCCGTCGAGATCGAGTATCACGGCCGTGCCCGGGACGCCGCGAGTTGTCGCGTCGTGCACCCGCAGCGCCTGCTCTACTACCGCGACAACTGGTACCTGATCGCCTGGTGCGAGCAGGCCCGGGACCTGCGCACCTTCGCCCTGGAGCGCATCCGCTTGGTGCAGCCGGTGGAGTCTGCCTACCGCTCCATCGACGAGGCGACCCTGGATGCTCATACCGGGGACGCCTTTGGCATCTTCACCGGTCCCGCACAGGAATGGGCCGTGCTGCGCTTCACCCCGGAACATGCCCGCTGGGTCGCCGACGAGATCTGGCACCCGGAGCAGATCGGCGAATACGAGGGCGACGCGTATCGCCTCCGTATTCCCTACGCCGACCCGACCGAGCTGGTCCAGGAGATCCTGCGCCACGGCCCGGGCGTCGAGGTGCTGGCGCCCGCCGACCTGCGCCAGCGCGTGGCCAGCGACCTCACGCGCGCCGCTCACCAGTACACCTAGGGATAAGAACCGATTTCGGGGGTGGCTCATCCTGTGAGCCACCCCCGGTGCTACAACGGACACCCAGGCCACACCGAGGAGTCCGAACATGTCGCACAACCGCCAGGCACGCCCCGTCCCGCCGCTCGCCGGCTACTACGCCGAGCGCGGCACCTACAACCGCACCGCCACCACCGAAGAACTGCTGGACCGCATCCCCCTGGCCGGTTTCCGCCACCACGAGGCGCCCCGGCTGTGGGACATCCTCAAGCGCGGCCAGGCCCTGACCGTGGAACGCGAGCGCACCAACACCCACGACGGCCGGGCCGTCGCCGTGCGCTGGATGGACCACCACCTGGGCTATCTGCCTCGCGACCGCAACGGCCTGGCCGCCCAGCTACTGGACCAGGACCAGCCCCTGATCGCCCGCATCCTGGAGAAGCGCGATCACGCCGACCGCCACCACCGTCTCGAGCTCGGCCTCTACCGCGCGAAGCCGAGGCCCACCCCGGCCCACTAGACCCACATACCCAAGGCGACGCGGATCAACCTTCGACGGGCATGAATCAACCCACCCAGATGGTCTTGGCGTTCTGGAACTCGCGGATGCCGAGCTCGGAGAGTTCGCGGCCGTAGCCGGAGTCCTTCACGCCGCCGAAGGGCAGGCGCGGGTCGCTCTTGACGATGCCGTTGACGAAGGCGCAACCGCATTCCAGGCGCCGGGCCAGGGCCTCGCCGCGCACCGGATCGCCGGTCCAGACGCTGCCGCCCAGGCCGAAGCGCGAGCGGTTGGCGAGCTCGATGGCATGATCCGCGTCGCGCGCCCGGGTGACCGCCGCGACCGGGCCGAAGGTCTCCTCGTCGAAGGCCGCCATGCCGGGTTCCACGGCATCCAGCAGTGTGGGCGGGTAGAAGTAACCGGCCCCATCGAGGGGCTCGCCGCCCGCCACCAGGCGGGCGCCGGCCGCCACGCTGCGGGTCACCTGGTCGTGCAACTCGCTACGCAGGTCATCGCGCGCCAGCGGCCCGATGTTCGTTCCCTCGTCCATCGGATCCCCGATGACCAGGGCCTCGATGGCCGCCTGGAAGCGTTCGACGAAGGCATCCGCGATGGCCTCCTCGACGATGAAACGCTTGGCGGCGATGCAGGTCTCGCCGTTGTTCTGGAAGCGCCCGCGTACCGCCTGCTCCACGGTGTGGTCGAGATCGGCATCCGCCAGCACGACGAAGGCATCCGAGCCGCCCAGTTCCAGCACCGAGGACTTCAGGGCCTTGCCGGCCGCAGCCCCCACCGCGCGGCCGGCGCCTTCGGAGCCGGTCAGGCTGACGCCCTGCACGCGACGGTCAGAGATGATGCCCTCCACCGCATCGGAGCCAACCGGCAGGTTGCGGAACACGCCCTCGGGAAAACCGGCCGCTGTGAACACCCGTTCCAGATGTTCGGCACATCCGGGGACGTTGGAGGCGTGCTTCAGCAGCACGGTATTGCCGGCCAGCGTGGCCGGGATCGCCTGGCGAAAGGCCTGCCAGTAGGGAAAGTTCCAGGGCATCACCAGCAGCACGGTCCCCAGCGGCTGCCAGGCGATGAACGACCGGCTCGCATCCGAGGCGACCATAGTGTCCTGCAGGAAGTCCGGGCCGTGCTCGGCATAGTACTCACAGGCGTTGGCACACTTGTCGAGCTCGGCGCGCGCCTCGAGCAGCCGCTTGCCCATCTCGCGGGTGGCCGTAGTCGCCAGGGTCTCGCGCGCGTCGCGCAGCACCCCGGCCAGGTCGTGCAGGCGGGCGGCGCGCTCCGCCACCGGGCGTGCCGCCCAGTCCGGTGCGGCGCTGGCCGCGCGTGCCAGGGCGGCCTCCAGCCCGTCCCGATCCATGCGGGGATAACGCGCGAGCATCTCGCCGGTCGCAGGGTTGATCGCGGTCAGTTCGGTCATGTCGGCGCCTCGGATTGGTGACCCGGAAACAGGCCACGGGAAACACAGGTCAACTATTTGCTAGTTTGAACAATGCGGGTCACCCGAGTATAAGACGATCCGCATTCGCTTTCGGAAGGACCTTGCCCCATGTCGATCGATTCGATTCGCAATGTCTGCCTGCTCGGCGGCACGGGCTTTGTCGGCCACCACATCATCCGCCGACTGATTGACCGCGGCCTGAAGGTCCGCGTGCTGTCGCGCCGCCCGCACCGCCATCGCGACCTCCTGGTCAACCCCGAGGTCGACCTGGTCGAGGGCAGCGCCCATGATCCCGCCACCCTGGAACGCCTGTTCGCGGGCCAGGACGCGGTGATCAACCTGGTCGGCATCCTCAACGAGCGTGGCCACAGTGGGGCCGGCTTCCGCGCCGCCCACACCGAACTGACCGAGAAGGCCCTGGCCGCCGCCGAGTCGCAGGGCGTGCGCCGCTTCCTGCAGATGAGCGCGCTGAAGGCGGACATGGACGACGCCCCCAGCCACTACCTGCGCAGCAAGGGTGCGGCCGAGCAGGCCGTGTTCGCCAGCGAGTCCCTGGCGGTCACCGTCTTCCGTCCCTCCGTCATCTTCGGGCCGGAAGACTCCTTCCTGAACCGCTTCGTGACGCTGCTGAAATTCTCGCCCGTGATGCCACTGGCGCGTGCCCGGGCGCGCTTCGCCCCGGTGTTCGTGGGCGATGTGGCCGAGCACTTCGTCGAGGCCCTGGAAGACCAGGATACCTTCGGCCAGGGCTTCGAGCTGTGCGGCCCGAAGACCTACACCCTGGGCGACCTGGTGCGGTATGTGGGCCGGGTCTCCGGCCACCGGCGCCCGGTAATCGGCCTGCCCGACTGGGCCGGCAAGCTGCAGGCCAGCGTGCTCGAGTTCGTGCCCGGCAAGCCGTTGTCGCGCGACAACTTCGCCTCGCTGACCATCGACTCGGTCTGCGACGGCGAACAGCAGCTGCCCTGCCCGACCCGCCTGGAATCCATTGCCCCCAGCTATCTGGGCGGTGGGGGCGCCGGGCGCGAGGCCCGCATGCAGCACCTGCGCACGCTCAATCGCGGGGCCAGCCGCGGCTGATCGAAGGGTGAACCGGTAACCGCCATGCAGACCTACCTCGTCGGCGGTGCGGTTCGCGACCGCCTGCTAGGGCGCCCGTTCACGGAGCGCGACTACGTCGTCGTCGGCAGCTCGCCGGAGGCGATGGAGTCCAATGGCTTTCGGCCGGTCGGGCGCGACTTCCCCGTCTTCCTGCATCCCGAAACCCACGAGGAATACGCGCTGGCGCGCACCGAGCGCAAGACCGCGCGCGGCTATCACGGCTTCCAGTTCAACGCCTCGCCCGAGGTCACGCTGGAGGACGACCTCGAACGCCGCGATCTCACCATCAACGCCATGGCCGAGGATGCCGACGGCCGCTTGATCGACCCCTACAACGGCCAGGCCGACCTGGAGGCGCGCCGACTGCGGCATGTCTCCCCCGCCTTCGCCGAGGACCCGGTGCGCCTGCTGCGCGTGGCGCGGTTTGCCGCCCAGCTCGCGCCATGGGGCTTCGAGGTCGCGCCCGACACGCTGACGTTGATGCGCGAGCTCGTCACCTCCGGCGAGGTCGACGCCCTGGTACCCGAACGCGTCTGGGCGGAATGCGAGAAGGCCCTGAAGAGTCCGGCACCACGGCGTTTTCTGGAGGTGCTGCGCGAGGCCGGGGCACTCGCCGTCCTGTTCCCCGAGATCGAGCGGCTGTTCGGCGTGCCGCAGCCGGAGCGCTACCACCCGGAGATCGACACCGGCGTGCATACCCTGATGGTGCTGGACCAGGCGACCCGGCTTTCCGATGCACCGGAGGTCCGTTTCGCCGCGCTGGTGCACGACCTCGGCAAGGGCACCACTGACCCGGAGATCCTGCCCAGCCATCACGGGCACGAGGAACGCGGGGTGGACCTGATCCGCGCCCTGACCGAACGCCTGCGCATACCCAATCGCTACCGCGACCTGGCGGTGCGCGTGGCGCGCTACCACGGGCTGGTGCATCGCGTATTCGAGCTGCGCCCGAAGACCGTGATGAAGCTGGTCGACGGCCTGGACGTCCTGCGCCGCCCGGAGAACGTGGAGCCCTTCCTGCTGGCGGTGGAGGCGGACTTCCGCGGCCGCACCGGCTGGGAAGACAAGCCCTATCCACAGGCCGACGCGGTGCGCCGCGCAGTGGCGGCCGCGCAAGGCGTGCAGCCGGCGGCCCTGATAGCCGAGGGACACAAGGGCAAGGCACTGGGCGAGGCCCTGCAGCGCGAGCGCGTTCGCGCCGTTGCCGACGCCCTCGACGCACACCCCGACGCGTAGGAACCTGCTCGCAGGCTCCTACTTGCCTGTTTCGGCCCGTGAACGTACTCTTTCGCGGCTGTCGAGCGCACTGAGGAAACCGCGATGGATTACGCCAAGGCCCGGATCAACATGGTCGAACAGCAGGTCCGCCCCTGGGACGTGCTGGACACCCGTGTACTGGACGTAATGGAAACGCTCCCGCGCGAGCGTTTCATGCCCGAGCCCTATCAGGCCCTGGCGTACGCCGATTCCGAGATCCCCCTGGGGCACGACGAGAACACCCTGCCGCCGGTCGTGATCGGCCGCCTGCTGCAGGCCGTGTCGCCGCAGCCTACCGAAACCGTGCTGGAGATCGGCACCGGTTCCGGCTACGTCACGGCCTGCCTGTCCCATCTGGCAGCCCAGGTCGACAGCGTCGAGCGCATCGACGAGCTGCGCCTGGCCGCCCGCAACCGCCTGACCGATCTCGGCATCGAGAACGCGCAACTGCGCACCGCCTCGGTGACCCCCGACTGGACCCCGCCGCGCCCGCGCTACGACGCGATCATCCTGACCGGCGGCATGACCGAATATGACGACTTCCTCGAGCCCTACCTGACCCTGGGCGGGCGACTGTTCGTGATTACCGGTGACGGTCCGATCATGGAGGCCCAGCTGATTATCCGCACCACCGAGGACGGCTGCCGCCATGAGGAGCTGTTCGAGACCCGCGTGAAGCCGCTGGTGGGCTTCGAGCCGAAGCCCGCCTTCGAATTCTGAGCGGCACCCGAGGGGCCCATTTCAGGCGCGGGCAACCAGGGGGGAAGGTCCCATGCCCGAACGGGCTCTGATAGGATAGGCTTTTCCTAATATCCTTCCGGAGTCGCGTCCATGAACCGTCTGCCGTCGCTTCTCGCCACCGCCGGGCTGGTCCTTGTGATCTCGGCCCCCGCCGCCGCCTCGAGCCTCCTGGAGGTCTACGAGCGCGCCGCCACGGAAGACGCGGAGCTGCGCACCGCCGAGGCGGAATACCGCGGCGTGCTGGAAAATCGCCCGATCACTCGCTCTGCCCTGCTGCCACAGATCTCCGGGCAGGCCGAGGCCGGCGCGTTCTACCGCGACGACCGCGATTCGCAAACCGGCAGCCTCGACGGTCGCCAGACCAGCTTTGGCGTCAATCTCTCGCAGAGCATCTACGACCGCCGCAACTACATTGATCTTGTGCAGGTGGATCTCGAGATCGCCCGCGCCGAGGCGGAACTGGATTCCGCCCGTCAGGACCTGATCCTGCGCGTCTCCCAGGCCTACTTCGACGTGCTGATCGCACAGGAGACCCTGGCCTTTCGCGAGGCCGAGGTCGAGGCAATCGAGCGCCAGCTGGAACAGACCGAGCGCCGCTTTGAGGTCGGCCTGGTCGCACGCACCGACGTCACTGAGGCGCAGGCCCAGCGCGACCTTGCCGAGGCCGAGCGCATCAGCGCCGAGAACCAGCTGGACCTGACCCGCGAACAGCTCGCGGTGATCACCAATACCTACTGGGACCAGCTCGACATGCTGCGCGACGACGCCGAGCTGACCCCGCCGGATCCAGCCGATCCGCAGGCCTGGGTGGATATCGCCCTGGCGAACAACCTGGAACTGGCCGCCCAGCGTCTGAGCACGGAGAGCGCGCGCGAGCAGATCCAGCGCCAGCGCGCCGAGGGCCTGCCACGCATCAATCTGAACGCCTCGGTCAACGAGAACCGCTATCACGGCCTTGATGCCGGCACGACCGGCGGGGCGATGTTCTTCGAGGGCACCGAAGCCCAGGTCGGGATCCAGCTGGAGATCCCGTTCTACACCGGCGGTCGTGTCAGCGCCCTCACCCGTCAGGCGCGCGAGAATTTCCAGGCCGCGCAGGAAGGCCAGTCGCTGGTTGAACGCCGCACGACCCAGGACACCCGCAGCGCTTATCTGTCGGTGATCTCCAACAACTCGCGCGTGCGCGCCCTGGAGCAGGCCCTGGCCTCCACCCAGTCCGCGTTCGAGGCGGCCGAGGCCGGCTTCGAGGTGGGCACCCGCACCCAGGTCGACGTCCTGCTCGCCCTGCGCGAGGTCTTCCGCGCCGAGCGCGACTACGCCGAGGCCCGCTACGGCTTCCTCAGCGAGTCGCTGCGCCTGCAGCGCGCCGCCGGCCGCCTGAGCGTGGCCGATCTCGAGGCCATCAACCGCCTGCTGGAGTAATGGCCGCTGCCGCTTCCAATCCGCGAGCCCGCTGCGAGCGTGCGCGCTCGCGGCTGGTCCTGATCGACTTGCAGGAACGCCTGCTGGCCGCCATGCCGGACGCGCGGGACGAGGTCGAGCGCAATACCGCGCGCCTGATCGAGGCCGCGCGCAAGCTGGATATCCCGATCGAGGTCTCGCGTCAGTATCCGCAGGGCCTGGGCGAAGTCACCGCCACTCTGCAGCAAGCGCTCGACGGCTACGGCACGGTCACCGACAAGACGTCCTTCTCCTGCTGCGCCGAGGATGACCTGCGCGCGCGCCTGACAGGCGGCGACCAGGTCATCCTGACCGGTTCGGAGACGCATATCTGCGTGACCCAGACGGCGCTGGAGTTGCTGGACGCGGGCGTAACCGTGTTCGTGGTCGAGGACGGGGTCTGCTCGCGCGACGCCGGGCGCAAGCGCAACGGGCTGGAACGCCTGCGCGCTGCCGGCGCCATCATTACCAACCACGAATCGGTGCTGTTCGAATGGCTGCGCGACGCGGCCGATCCGCAGTTCCGCGAACTGAGCCAACTGATCCGCTAACCGGAGGATTCCGCAGGGATGCGCATACTCGGCAACATTCTATTGGGCGTCTGGCTGATCCTGTTCGGCCTGCGCGGCCTGCTGGGACTGCAGTTCCAGTACGACCATTACGTCATCAGCGGCCTGGCGGTGATCGCCGGTATCCTGTTCATCCTGCGACGCTAATCGAGTCCCCATGCGCCTGACACCCGACGAATACCGCAACCAGGAGCACCGCCGCATCACCCTGCTGGGGATGTCCGGTGTCGGCAAGACGCGCCTGTCCAACATGCTCCGGCGCGAGGACTGGTTCCACTATTCGGGGGACTACCGCATCGGCACGCGCTACCTGAGCGAGCCGATCCTGGACAACATCAAGGCCCAGGCGATGGCGGTGCCGTTCCTGCGCGACCTGTTGCGCTCGGACTCGATCCAGATCATCAACAACATCACCGTGGACAACCTGCACCCGGTGGCGAGCTTCCTCGGCAAGCTCGGCAACCCGGAGCTGGGCGGCCTGCCGCTGACCGAATTCAAGCGCCGCCAGACCCTGCACCACCAGGCCGAGGTGCAGGCGATGCTCGACGTGCCGGACTTCATCCACAAGGCACAAACGCTGTTCGGCTACCCGCATTTCGTCAACGACGCCGGCGGCTCGGTCTGCGAACTGGACAGCCCCGGCGTACTCGAGACGCTGGCCGAGCACACCCTGATCCTGTACATCAAGGCGACGGACGAAGACGAGCGCCAGCTGATCGAACGCGCAGAGCGCGACCCCAAACCGCTGTACTACCGCGAGGCCTTCCTCGACCAGCAGCTGGCCGAATACATGCGCGACGAGGGGCTGGACTACGTCGCCCAGATCGACCCGGACGCGTTCGTGCGCTGGGTCTTCTCGCGCCTGTTCCGCGCACGCCTGCCGCGCTACGAGGCGATCGCCGAGACCCACGGCTACACGATCAGCACCACCGAACTGGCACGCGTACGCAACGCGGGCGAGTTCGATGACCTGGTCTGCATGGCCCTGGAACGGGAGGCACGCCTCTAATGCCACTTGTCGCCTATTCCGATCTGCCCACCTTTGCCCGCCTGCGGAGCGAGGGCGAGACCGTGCTGCCCAGCGACTTCGCGCAGCAGCAGGAGATCCGTGCGCTGCACATCGGGCTGCTGAACATGATGCCGGACGCCGCCCTGTCGGCGACCGAACGTCAGTTCTTTCGCCTGATCGGCGAGAGCAACCAGATCGCGCAGTTCTATATCCACCCGTTCACCCTGCCGCAGCTCAAGCGCGGGCCGAAGGGGCGCGATCACATCAAGCAGTACTACGAGGACTTCGAGGACCTGAAGAAAGAGGGTCTCGACGCGCTGATCATCACCGGGGCCAACGTCACCCAGCCGGACCTGGCACTGGAACCCTTCTGGGAGCCGCTGGCCGAGGTGGTGGACTGGGCCTGGGAAAACGTGACCTCGACGCTTTGTTCCTGCCTCGCCACCCACGCCGTGCTGCAGGCACGCTACGGCGAGCGTCGCGTGCACATGGGCGAGAAGCTGTGGGGCGTGTTCCCGCACCGGGTGGTGGACCGCGGGCATCCGCTGGTCACCGGCGTCAACACCCGCTTCGATGTGCCGCACTCGCGCTACAACGATGTCTCGCGCGAACAATTCGAACGCCACGGCCTGCGCGTACTGGTGGACAGCGAGCAGTCCGGGATTCACCTGGGTGCCTCGCCGGACGGCGTCCGCATGGTCTTCTTCCAGGGCCACCCGGAGTACGACTCCATCAGCCTGCTCAAGGAATACAAGCGCGAGGTCGTGCGCTATATCCAGGGCGAGCGCGACGCCTACCCGCCGCTACCGGAGAACTACCTGATGCCGCAGGCCGCCGCGATCCTCGGCGAGCATCGCGAGCAGGTCGAGGCCGCGCTGGAGCACTGCACCGAGATCCCGGCGCTGCCCGAGGCGCTGCTGCTGGACCGCCTGGACAACACCTGGCATGACACCGCCCTAGCGGTGATCAACAACTGGCTGGGCAACGTTTATCAGCTGACCAACCTCGACCGGCGCAAGCCGTTCCGCGACAGCGTCGATCCGAGCGATCCGTTGGCCGGACGGCGTTAGTCAGCCGCCGTCATTGCGAGGCGCGCAGCGACGCGGCAATCTCCTTCCGAAACCACCGAGTCCCGCCGCTCTGCCAGCGTCCGGAGGTTGCCACGTCGCCTTCGGCTCCTCGCAATGACGAGGCGATACGAATGGCACTCTGACAGGAGAAACCGATGGCCGAGAGTGACCCGGACAAGCTGCCGCGCCCGCTGATCTCCCTGTACGAAACCATCGCCGGGGACGAGGATGCGCGCGTCTGCAAGGACATTCCGGAAAACGCCTGCAGCGCCCAGCCGACCAACTTTTTCGTCCACCTGGTCTCCAACACCCTGAGCAAGATCGGCGACGAGCTGGCCTCGGCCCGCCTGGTCCTCGCCTGGCTCTTGGGCGCCCTGGGGGCCCCGGCCGCCTTCGCCGGCTTCCTGGTCCCGATCCGCGAGTCCGGCTCGCTGCTGCCGCAGTTGTTCGTGGCCGCCGCCATCCGGCGGCGGGCCATCCGCAAGGGCTTCTGGATCCTCGGCAGCCTGCTCTCCGGGCTCGCGGTGGCCGGCATGGCCGTGGTCGCGCTGACCCTGGAGGGTGCAGCCGCCGGCTGGGCCATCCTCGGGCTGCTGGTGGTCTTTGCGCTTTCGCGCGGGATCAACTCGGTCGCGGCCAAGGATGTGCTGGGCAAAACCATCGCCAAGCATCGCCGCGGCACGGTGATGGGCTACGCCGCGTCGCTGGCCGGGTTCTTCACCCTGGGGCTGGGCATCTACCTCACTCTCGCGAACCTGGAAGAGGCCGGCATTGGCGTGTTCGTGGCCCTGCTGGCCGCCTCGGCCGGGGCCTGGTGGATCGCCGCCGCGACCTTCACCCGGCTGCGCGAGGATCCGGGTGCCACCGAGGGTGGCGGCAACGCCGTCACCGAGGCCATCAAGTCGATGCGCCTGCTGTGGACCGACCGCGCCTTCGGTCACTTCGTCCTGACCCGCGCGCTGCTGATGAGCACGGCCCTGGCACTGCCCTTCTACGTCCTGCTCGCGGAGGACGCGACCGCCGGTGATCTGGGCACCCTGGGCCTGCTGATCCTCGCCAGCGGCCTGGCCTCGGCCGTCAGCGCCCCGGTCTGGGGCCGGCTGTCCGACCGCTCCGCCCGCTGGGTCCTGATCCTCTCGGGACTCCTTGCAGCCGGCCTCGGCATCGCGGTCGCCCTGAGCGTCTGGCTCGCGCCCGTCGGCACCGACCATGCGCTGGTTCCCGGCGGCTGGGTCTATGCGACCCTGTTCTTCCTGCTCGGGGTCAGCCATGCCGGCGTGCGTCTGGGCCGCAAGACGTACCTGGTCGACATGGCAACCCAGGAAACGCGCGCCGCGTTCACCGCCGTCAGCAACACCGTCATCGGCGGCCTGCTACTGATCGGCGGCCTGTTCGGCCTGCTGGCCCAGCTAGCCGGCACCGAAGTCGCCATCTTCGTGCTCGCGCTGATGAGCCTCGCCGGCGCCGTGAGCGCCTGGCTCATGGGCGAAGCCTGACGCCCGCCTCTTTCCCACTCACTAGCCTAAGCACGTTTCATCATCCGGCGTTTACGGTGGTGTCGGTCCACCGCCTGCCTGGTTGTGGCTAGTCCTGGTTCGGCATCTGGTGTTTACGGTGCCTTCGTCCGACCGCCTGCCAGGCGCTGACTCGCCAGCGCGCCCCGAGGTACTTTCTTGTTTGCCCAAGAAAGTACCCAAAGAAGGGCTCCCGGATTCCGCCCGGGAACCTCGCTCCGGACGCGCTGGGCCGGCGGCGCTGAACTCGCTACGCCTTCGGCTTCGCTCAGACATCCAGCGCCTTCTCCCGGCCCATCACGCCCTCCGCGAGGGGCTCCATACGGGGGGAGAAGGTCAAGACAGACGGTATCCGGACACCGGCAGCCAGCCCCTGTCCCGTAGGGTGCGGTTGAGCGCAGCGCAACGCACCGGTCCCCGCGCCGTGCGGACCCGTGATGCGATTCGCTGCGCTCATCACATCCTACGCCCCCCCGGCGCCCGCTTCGCGGGCGCGGCACGCCATGGCCGCAGGCCGAGCGTGCCAAAGATGCTCGAAGACCTAGCCATCATCCACCGGCAGGAACGCTGGGATAGCCGTTGTTTGGACCTGCCTCCCCGTTGTCGTCGCGCCGAGTGGAGAGGCTTTTCGCGGGACGATTCTAAATAGACACGGGGCGCTGGATGTCTGAGCG